>NZ_JAWOUH010000012.1:0-129068 GCF_033339295.1 Vibrio sp. 704
GAATTGGTAGACGCACCAGATTTAGGTTCTGGCGCCGCAAGGTGTGAGAGTTCAAGTCTCTCCTTCCGCACCATTATCGGAAAACCCAGCATGACTTTGCTGGGTTTTTTCTTTTTTTGGTTCTGGACTCGGGAAATCATTAGATTTGCCGAATTAAAAAAGCGAGCTCATGGCTCGCTTTTTTTCTATCTGTGATTTGAGTAGCTTACTACATACCTAACGCGTATTTCAGTACTTGAGCCTTAATTGGCCCTGAGTTTTCAGCAAGCTTCAATGCAGCATTACGTACGAACTTCAATGGCCCTAGATCGTTGCTAAAACCTTTATAGAAAAAGTCCATGCCCGTCTGCATGAGTAAGTTGTCAGGTCGACGTGCGCGTTCGTATTTCGCGAGTAAGGTATCTTCCAGCTTTTCTTGTTGTTCTGTTACCGAAAGGAGAACGTCTACATCTTTGAAGCCTAAGTTTACCCCTTGCCCTGCAAGCGGGTTGATCGTATGGGCAGAGTCACCCACTAACACGCAATTTTTGCTTGAGTAGCTTTGCGCATGACGACGAGTGAGTGGGAATGAGCCAAACTGTAAAACTTCAATATCGCCTAATTCAGCAGGGAAATGACGTAAAATTTCTTCTCTTAGTTGAGGTTTACTCATCGCACACAGTTGTTTAATACGTTTAGGCGAGTCATACCAAACCAAAGAACCTTGGCCTACTACTTGACCATCGTCGTTACTCAAAGAGCACAGAGGTAAAAATGAACGTGGGCCTGAAGGTGTAAATTGTTGCCAAGTAATATCTTGCTGAGGCAATTCTGTTTTCACGTTAATCAACATGCAGTGTTGTCGGTAATCCCACGCAGTTACACCAATTCCAGCCAATTGACGAACTTTAGAGTTTGCACCATCAGCACCAATCACCCAGTTAGCTTCAAACTGCTCCCCACTTTCTAGTGTCACAAGATTTATATCTGCAAACTCAATGGCTTTTAATCGCTCAGGACACATCACGGTTAGATTTTCATGCTGAGAGAAGACTTGCCAAAGACCTAATTGGATTAGGCGGTTTTCAACGATGTAACCTAGCTGATCCAATGACAATTCATCAGAGTGAAAACGAGTACGGCACTCTGGGTGCTCCCAAGTTTCTAAGCGCCGATAAGGACAAACTCGCATGCTCTTGATCTCTGACCATGCTCCGAGTGAATCAAGTAACTCCACCGACTGGTGCGAGATTGCAGATACACGAATATCCATCGCCTGAGCGGCATCAAAAACTTTAGGTTTTGTACCTTCAACCAAGACAACGCTTCTGCCCTGCTTGGCAAATCCAACAGCGACGGCTGCCCCGACCATACCGCCACCGATCACGGCGATGTCATACTTGTTCATTTTTCACTCTTCATCGTGCTGATTAATTGGCGTTTTTTATTGTACTTTCCATGGCTATTTTTACAAAATTGTTTAACAAAAAACCTTGTTCTGCATAGGGCGAAAAACTAGATTTCATCAGGCTTTGCAGAGAATTAGCTAGATCACTAGTCAGGTGCTTTTTAAAGCAGTACAATACGCCGCTTACCGCCGTGATGGCGGCTATAATTTGAGCAATAGCTCTCCGATTTAAGTACAACTGAACGAGCGAAAGTGAGATGAGTAAGAAACTGCTAATTAAAACCTGGGGCTGCCAGATGAACGAATACGATTCATCAAAAATGGCCGACCTGCTTAATGCTGCAAACGGCTACGAGCTGACGGAAGAGCCAGAGGAAGCAGACGTACTTCTACTTAACACCTGTTCGATCCGTGAAAAAGCGCAAGAGAAAGTTTTCCACCAGTTAGGCCGCTGGAAAACACTAAAAGATAAAAAACCTGGCGTAGTTATCGGTGTAGGTGGTTGTGTAGCAACGCAAGAAGGTGACCATATTCGTGAACGTGCACCATACGTTGACGTTATTTTTGGCCCACAAACTTTGCACCGCCTACCTGAGATGATCAAACAATCTCAGTCCGATGATGCACCAGTTATGGACATTTCGTTCCCAGAGATCGAAAAATTCGACCGCCTACCTGAACCTCGCGCTGAAGGTGCGACAGCATTCGTTTCTATTATGGAAGGCTGCTCTAAGTACTGTACTTACTGTGTCGTACCGTACACTCGTGGTGAAGAAGTAAGCCGTCCAATGGATGACGTACTGTTCGAAATCGCCCAACTTGCTGAACAAGGCGTACGTGAAGTAAACCTTCTGGGTCAAAACGTAAACGCGTACCGTGGTCCTATGCACGATGGTGAGATCTGTTCATTTGCAGAGCTGCTTCGTTTGGTTGCGTCTATCGATGGTATCGACCGTATTCGTTTCACGACGAGCCACCCGTTAGAATTCACAGACGACATCATCGCAGTATACGAAGATACGCCAGAACTTGTGAGCTTCCTGCACTTACCTGTGCAAAGTGGTAGTGACCGTATCCTAACGATGATGAAACGCCCTCACACCGCTATCGAATACAAATCGATCATCCGTAAACTGCGTAAAGCTCGTCCTGATATCCAAATCAGTTCAGACTTTATTGTTGGTTTCCCTGGTGAGACAGACAAAGACTTCCAAGACACCATGAAGCTAATCAAAGATGTAGACTTTGACATGAGCTTCAGCTTTATTTTCTCTCCACGTCCAGGTACGCCAGCAGCGGATTACCCTTGTGATGTGTCAGAACAAGTGAAGAAAGAGCGCCTTTACGAACTACAGCAAACTATCAATGCTCAAGCGATGCGTTACTCTCGCTTAATGCTTGGCACAGAACAACGTGTTCTAGTTGAAGGTCCTTCGAAGAAAAACCTAATGGAACTACGCGCTCGTACAGAAAACAACCGTGTAGTAAACTTTGAAGGTAGTGCAGACCTAATTGGTCAGTTCGTTGATGTGAAGATCGTAGACGTATTTGCAAACTCACTGCGTGGTGAGCTAGTACGTACTGAAAAAGACATGGATCTTCGTAGTGTGATTTCCCCAACGCAGATGATGGCGAAAACACGTCGCGAAGATGAGCTGGGTGTAGCTACTTTTACGCCGTAAGCTCGTATAAATAGCCATAGAGAGCCTGGTCGTTATCAGGCTCTCACTAAGTGGCAAAAAATGAGAGGCAACATTGAGCAATAAAATCGTAACTCTAGAAATTAACCTAGAACCTTCAGACAACCGCCGACTAGCTAGCCTGTGCGGTCCATTCGATGACAACATCAAGCATTTAGAACGTCGTCTAGGCGTTGAAATTAACCACCGTAGTGACCACTTTACGATTGTCGGTAAACCTCATACCGCATCAGCTGCGCTGGATATCCTGAAAACTCTATATGTTGATACCGCACCTGTACGAGGTGAGATCCCAGATATTGAGCCTGAGCAAATCCATCTAGCGATCAAAGAGTCTGGTGTTCTTGAGCAGAATACTGAGTCTAACATCGAGCATGGTAAAGAAGTCTTCGTCAAAACCAAGAAAGGTGTGATCAAACCACGTACGCCAAACCAAGCGCAGTACTTGGTTAACATGGTCACGCATGATATTTCTTTTGGTATTGGCCCTGCTGGTACAGGTAAAACCTACCTTGCTGTAGCAGCAGCTGTTGACGCACTAGAGCGCCAAGAGATCCGCCGTATTCTACTTACTCGTCCAGCGGTTGAAGCTGGTGAGAAATTGGGCTTCCTGCCTGGTGATTTAAGCCAGAAAGTCGACCCATACCTACGTCCGCTATACGACGCCCTATTTGAAATGCTGGGCTTTGAGCGCGTAGAGAAGCTGATTGAACGTAACGTGATTGAGGTCGCCCCTCTTGCTTACATGCGTGGTCGTACTCTAAACGACGCCTTCATCATTCTTGATGAGAGTCAGAACACCACTGTTGAGCAGATGAAGATGTTCCTAACGCGTATTGGTTTTAACTCTCGCGCGGTTATCACTGGTGATGTCACGCAGATTGACTTACCTCGTGGTGCGAAATCGGGTCTTCGTCATGCTATTGAAGTACTAAGCGAAGTTGACGACATCAGCTTTAACTTCTTCTTAGCCGACGACGTTGTACGTCACCCTGTGGTTGCTCGTATCGTTAACGCGTACGAGAAGTGGGAAGCGCAAGACCAGAAAGAGCGTAAAGAGTTCGAGAAACGCCGTCGTGAAGAACGCGATGCGAAGTTACTAGAAGCAGCAAAGGCCGAACTGAATGCACAAGTTGCTTCAACTAAGGAATAATCATGGCGATTGAACTTGATCTGCAACTGGCAGTCGAAAATGAAGAAGGTCTGCCTTCGCAGCAAGATTTCCAATTGTGGCTAGATAAGACAATTCCTCTCTTCCAGCCACAAGCCGAAGTCACCATTCGTATTGTTGATGAACAAGAAAGTCATACGCTCAATCATGAGTATCGCGGCAAAGATAAACCAACTAATGTGTTGTCGTTTCCATTTGAAGCACCTCCTGGTATGGAAATAGATTTACTTGGTGATTTGATTATTTGCCGCCAAGTTGTTGAAAAAGAGGCGGTTGAACAGAGCAAGCCTCTGCTAGCACATTGGGCGCATATGGTTGTACATGGCAGCTTGCATCTGCTAGGTTATGATCATATAGAGGATGACGAAGCCGAAGAGATGGAGTCCCTCGAAACCGAAATCATGCAAGGTATGGGTTATGAAGATCCTTACATTGCTGAAAAAGAGTAGCTATTGGCCACTCGACAGGGAAAGGCGAACCACCTAAATGACTCTCGTGTTCGCCTCTCTATGTGTGCTATCACACTTCTGATAGCGTTACTTAATTGAGAAACAATGAACGAAGATAATTCTCCCTCTTCTAACGAAGATAAGAAAGAAAAGGCAGAAGGTCCGAGTAGAAAGTCCTTCTTTGAACGTCTAGGTCAACTATTTCAGGGCGAACCAAAAGATCGCCAAGAGCTTGTGGATGTTATCCGCGACTCTGAAGTTAACGACCTGATTGACCATGACACTCGCGATATGCTCGAAGGTGTTATGGAAATCTCCGAAATGCGTGTGCGTGACATTATGATCCCGCGTTCGCAAATGGTTACCGTTGAGCGTACTCACGACCTTGATACCTTGGTTGCTTTGATTACCGATGCTCAACACTCTCGCTACCCTGTGATCAGCGAAGATAAAGACCATGTGGAAGGCATACTTCTAGCGAAGGACTTACTTAAATACTTAGGCTCAGGCAGTAATCCATTTGATATCGAAGAAGTCATTCGACCAGCGGTTGTGGTACCGGAAAGTAAACGCGTTGATCGACTGCTGAAAGAATTCCGTGAAGAACGTTATCATATGGCCATTGTTGTCGATGAATTCGGTGGTGTTTCTGGTCTTGTGACCATTGAAGATATCCTTGAGGAAATCGTCGGGGATATTGAAGATGAATTCGATGAAAGTGAAGAGACGGACATTCGTAAGCTGAGCAAGCATACGTTTGCTGTCAGAGCGCTGACAACCATCGAAGAGTTTAATGAGACATTCGGAACCAACTTCAGCGATGAGGAAGTTGATACCGTTGGTGGTATGGTCATGACTGCCTTTGGTCACTTACCTTCTCGTGGTGAACTGGTTGAAA
This sequence comes from Vibrio sp. 704, assembly GCF_033339295.1. Classification (NCBI taxonomy): domain Bacteria; kingdom Pseudomonadati; phylum Pseudomonadota; class Gammaproteobacteria; order Vibrionales; family Vibrionaceae; genus Vibrio; species Vibrio sp. 704. The sequence continues at coordinate 5,606 of NZ_JAWOUH010000012.1, forward strand.
TTGAAGGCTACAACTTCAAAGTCACCGCTGCCGATAACCGTCGTGTCATTCAACTCCAAGTGACGATCCCAGACGAAGAAACCCTGGTTGAAGCCACTCAAGAGTAACGCGATACCCATTGGGAATCTCAGAAAATTACAATGATGAATGAACTCTTTCATCGCCTTAAGCGGCCCTTAGTGGCCGCTTTTGTTGGCGCCTCTACTACACTCGCTTTCGCTCCTTACCAGCTGTGGCCTATTGCCATTCTTAGCCCTGCAATTCTACTGATTCTTCTTGCTAACCAAACTCCGAAACGCGCACTATGGATTGGTTATGCTTGGGGGTTAGGTCAATTTGCAACTGGCGTTAGCTGGGTTTACGTCAGTATCTCCGGTTTTGGCGGTATGCCGCTCATTGCCAATTTATTTTTAATGGGCTTGCTTGTTGCCTACTTGGCTGTTTATTCAGGCTTATTTGCTTGGCTCAACAACAAGCTGTTTCCTCAATTTACGCTCACAAAAGCACTTCTCGCTGCACCTGCTTTATGGCTGATCAGTGATTGGTTACGTGGTTGGGTGATGACTGGATTCCCTTGGTTATGGCTAGGCTATAGCCAGATAGATGCTCCACTCGCAAGCTTTGCACCAATTGGCGGCGTAGAACTGCTTACTCTATTTATCCTTATCAGCGCAGGGGCGTTAGCCTATGCATGGATTCATAAGCAGTGGCTGATGGTGATTATCCCTGCGGTACTACTCAGTACTGGCTTTGGGATTCGCAACTACGATTGGGTAACACCCCGACCAGAAGACACGACTAAGCTCGCACTGATTCAAGGTAACGTAGACCAAAACCTAAAGTGGCTACCAAGTCAACGCTGGCCAACCATCATGAAATATGCTGACTTAACTCGTGAAAACTGGGACGCTGACATTATCGTTTGGCCAGAAGCAGCAATTCCCGCTTTTGAAATTGAAGTGCCTTCATTTTTGAGCAATATCGACAGCGCTGCAAAAATGAATAACAGCGCAATCATCACCGGTGTCGTCAACCAAGCTGAAGACCGACAGTTCTACAACAGTATTCTGTCCCTCGGCATCACACCATACGGTGACTACAGCTTCGATTTAAGCGAACGTTACCATAAGCATCACCTACTACCGTTTGGTGAGTTTGTACCATTTGAAGATATTTTGCGCCCATTAGCGCCATTCTTTAACCTACCGATGTCGTCGTTTAGCCGTGGGGCTTTTGTGCAGCCAAACATCGTTGCGAATGGCATGCACATGGCACCAGCGCTTTGCTATGAGATCATCTTTAATGAGCAAGTGCGTCAAAATGTGACTGACGAAACAGACTTCATTCTAACGCTTTCAAATGATGCATGGTTTGGTCACTCTATCGGTCCTCTTCAGCATATGGAGATCGCCCGTATGCGTGCCTTAGAGTTAGGTAAACCGCTCATCCGCTCGACTAACAACGGATTAACAGCGGTAACCGATCACAAAGGTAAAATCGTTGAGCAAGTACCGCAGTTTGAAACTGCAGTACTGCGCGCAGAGCTCACCCCAACCAATGGACAAACGCCATATCGAGTCCTTGGTACTTGGCCATTGTATATTTGGGTTGGGTTAAGTTTAGCGCTGGCTTTCGGCTTAAGAAGAAAACAGAGCTGATAACAGCTTGAAAGTAGAAAAGACAAAAAAGAGGCGACTAAGCCTCTTTTTTATTCATAGCATTATACTGTCGTTACGCGCCATTTATGGCTTTAATGACTGACGAGTAAAGCCTTTGTGACCACATTTAATACACGGAATGATTACAGTTGGGTGGTTATACGTTGTCTTGTGACCACACTCATCACAGACTAAAGTGCCTAAGCCTATCACCTCTCCTGCTTCATATAGCCCTTGATGCTCTAAGTCATCGAACAACTCAACCCACTCAACTTTAGTTCGGTCAGTAATCTCTAACAGCCCTTGCCATATCGAGTCCGCAATCGTTAAGTAAAACGGGCCGCTTTTGCTATCCTCGTAACTCTCTGAAAACTCTTTTAAGTCTGCTTTAAGGTACGCTTTGATTAAAGCCAATTCATCTTTGGTCAAGTCATTAGCAGCATCCACCACTTTGCCCGACGTCTCAATCGCTTTGTTAACTTCTTCCGGACTGTGCTTCAAGGTTTCAATCACATCCTCGAGCATTTCCTCATAACCTGTTTTACGTTTAGGCATAACTGACCTCCATCTTTCTCCTACCTGCGTCACTTAAGGGCGCATGGGTACAGATTGGCTATTGTTGTGATCCCTAGCTTTAGGTATTCTATGACGATCTATTTAAGTCTGTTCTAACCGAACTCACAAATTCCAAGATAACGGATACCATCGATGCAAGAACAATACAACCCACAAGATATTGAACAAAAAGTTCAAAAGCACTGGGATGACAACAAAACCTTTGTTGTAAGTGAAGACCCAAATAAAGAAAAATTCTACTGTCTGTCCATGTTCCCATACCCAAGTGGTCGACTGCACATGGGTCACGTGCGCAACTACACTATCGGTGATGTAGTATCTCGTTTCCAACGCCTACAAGGTAAAAACGTGATGCAACCAATCGGTTGGGACGCATTCGGTCTACCTGCAGAAAACGCAGCAGTAAAAAACAAAACTGCGCCAGCACCTTGGACTTACGAAAACATCGAATACATGAAGAACCAACTTAAGCTTCTAGGCTTTGGTTACGATTGGAACCGTGAATTCGCAACATGTACACCGGAGTACTACCGCTGGGAACAAGAGTTCTTCACTAAACTTTACGAGAAAGGTTTAGTTTACAAAAAGACTTCTTCTGTTAACTGGTGTCCTAACGACCAAACTGTTCTTGCAAACGAGCAGGTTGAAGACGGTTGTTGCTGGCGTTGTGATACGCCTGTAGAGCAAAAAGAAATCCCTCAATGGTTCATCAAAATCACTGAATACGCTCAAGAGCTACTAGACGACCTAGACAAGCTTGAAGGTTGGCCTGAAATGGTGAAAACCATGCAGCGCAACTGGATTGGCCGCTCTGAAGGCGTTGAGCTGAAGTTTGAAGTTAAGGGTCAACAAGACCTAGAAGTTTACACAACACGTCCAGATACGCTAATGGGTGTGACTTACGTGGGCATCGCAGCCGGCCACCCTCTTGCAGCTCTTGCTGCAGAGAACAACCCAGAGCTTGCAGCGTTTATCGACGAATGTAAGAACAACAAGGTTGCAGAAGCTGAGCTAGCGACAATGGAGAAGAAAGGTATGGCTACTGGCCTTACTGCTATTCATCCATTGAACGGCCGTGAAGTTCCTGTTTACGTAGCAAACTTCGTACTGATGGACTACGGTACAGGCGCGGTAATGGCAGTACCTGCACACGACCAACGTGACTACGAGTTCGCAACGAAGTACGGTCTAGACATCGTGCCTGTTATCAAGCCTGCTGATGGCAGCGAGCTAGACATTTCTGAAGCGGCATACACAGAGAAAGGCGTACTGTTCGATTCTGGTGAATTCGACGGCCTAGAATTCCAAGCGGCGTTCGATGCAATTGCAGCGAAGCTAGAAGCAGAAGGCAAAGGCACTAAGACTGTAAACTTCCGTCTACGCGACTGGGGTGTATCTCGTCAACGTTACTGGGGCGCACCAATCCCAATGGTAACGACTGAAGACGGTGAAGTTCACCCAGTACCTGCTGACCAACTACCAGTGATTCTTCCAGAAGACGTGGTAATGGACGGCGTAACTAGCCCAATCAAAGCAGACAAAGAGTGGGCGAAGACAACCTTTAACGGCGAACCTGCTCTACGTGAGACAGATACGTTCGATACGTTCATGGAATCTTCTTGGTACTACGCGCGTTACTGTTCACCACAAGCGGACGACATCCTAGACCCAGAAAAAGCAAACTACTGGCTACCAGTAGATCAATACATCGGTGGTATCGAGCACGCTTGTATGCACCTACTGTACTCACGCTTCTTCCACAAACTACTGCGCGATGCGGGTTACGTAACGTCTGACGAACCGTTCAAGCAACTACTGTGTCAAGGCATGGTACTGGCTGATGCGTTCTACTTCGAGAACGAGAAAGGCGGCAAAGAGTGGGTAGCTCCAACAGACGTAGCCGTTGAACGTGATGGTAAAGGCCGCATAACTTCTGCTAAAGACACTGAAGGTCGTGATGTAACGCACTCAGGCATGATCAAGATGTCTAAGTCTAAGAACAACGGTATCGACCCTCAAGAAATGGTAGACAAGTACGGCGCAGACACAGTACGTCTATTCATGATGTTCGCGTCTCCAGCGGACATGACACTTGAATGGCAAGAGTCTGGCGTAGAAGGTGCGAACCGCTTCCTAAAACGTGTTTGGAAACTAGTGAAAGAGCACACAGCGAAAGGCGCAGCAGAAGCAGTAGATACCGCAGCGCTTTCTGGTGATCAAAAAGCACTTCGCCGCGACGTTCACAAGACTATCGCGAAAGTGACGGACGATATCGCTCGTCGTCAAACATTCAACACCGCGATCGCTGCGATCATGGAGCTGATGAACAAACTAGCGAAAGCGCCTCAAGAATCTGCGCAAGATCGTGCAATCCTTGACGAAGCACTGAAAGCTATTGTTGTCATGCTTTACCCTATCACTCCGCATATCTCATACGAGCTATGGGCAGCACTAGGTGAAACAGACATTGATAACGCGGCATGGCCGACGTTTGACGAAAAAGCGCTAGTTGAAGACGAAAAAACTATCGTTGTTCAAGTTAACGGTAAGCTACGTGCGAAGCTAACAGTCCCAGCTGATATCTCTAAAGACGATATCGAACAGCTTGGTCTAAACGACGAAAACGTGGTTAAGTTCACTGATGGCCTGACTATTCGTAAAGTCATTTACGTTCCAGGTAAACTGCTGAACATCGTTGCAAACTAATCACAGCTGTCAATTTGTCTCTGTGTAGCGAACTTATTTGTTAACCAAGAGTCATTAAACAGGGTAGTTAGCTACCCTGTTTATTTACCTCAAACCATTCACATGAGTGGTTTAAGGTAAATAACCCCTTCAATTTAGGATGAATACAATCAATGCGCTTTTTCTCTTTGATTAAACTACCAGTGGTATTGGTATTAGCGGGGCTTCTTTCTGCCTGTGGTTTTCACCTTCGCGGCGAGTATTCCGTACCGGAAGAGCTGCACACTATGTCTTTCTCCAGCTACGATGAATACAGTGAATTAACTCGCTATGTTCGCTCTCAACTCGAACTGAACAAAGTTGAACTTGTTCAACCATCATCGACGGTACCCAACCTTCATTTGACGGAAGCGACAATCGATGAGCGTACACTATCGCTTTATCAAAATAGCCGTGCAGCAGAAAAAGAGCTGACATACGTAGTAAAATACCGTGTGACAATTCCTGGCTATGGTTCTAAAAACTTTACGACAACAGTAAACCGCAACTACCTAGACAACCCGTTGACCGCACTTGCAAAATCTGTTGAGCGTGACGTAATTGAAGACGAGATGCGCTTGCAAGCTGCAAAACAGATGATGCGCCAGTTGGGCCGTATTCGTGCCGAATATGAAGCAGGACAAATCTCTGAGCCAGCGAACAAAAACTCTTAGTCACTATGCGAATTTATGCCGATAAGCTAACGGATCATTTAACTAAACAAGTTAAACAGGTTTACTTAATCTTTGGTAATGAGCCGTTACTGATTCAAGAAAGCCGCCAAGCCATCCAAAAGGCAGCGTTTCAGCAAGGTTTTGAGGAAAAACACCGTTTTGCGGTGGATGCTAGCATCGACTGGAACCAAGTTTACGACTGTTTCCAAGCGATGAGCCTGTTCTCAAACCGTCAATTGATCGAGCTTGAAATTCCAGAGAGTGGCGTGACAACCGCCGTCAGCAAAGAGCTGCAAACACTGTGTGATATGCTGCATGATGACATCATGCTCGTCATTGTTGGTAGCAAACTGACCAAAGCCCAAGAAAATGCGAAATGGTTCAAAGCATTAAGCTCAAAAGGCGACTGGGTAAGCTGTTTGTCGCCAGATCTACAACGCTTACCTATGTTCATTCAGGCACGTTGCCGCACGTTGGGCCTAAAACCCGATCAACAATCACTGCAAATGTTGGCTCAATGGCATGAAGGTAACCTATTTGCATTGACACAAAGCTTAGAGAAATTGGCCCTACTCTACCCGGATGGTGAGCTGACCATCATACGTTTAGAGGAAGCCCTAAGTCGCCATAACCACTTCACTACCTTTAACTGGATCGACGCCTTACTGGCAGGTAAAGCAAACCGTGCACAACGTATTCTTCGCCAACTTGAGGCGGAAGGGGTTGAGACCGTGATCTTGATTCGAAGTGTACAAAAAGAGTTGAGCCAACTTTTAAATATGCATCAAGACTTAACTCAAATGGGAATGAACCAGGTATTTGAGAAATATCGAGTTTGGCAAAACAAGCGTCCACTCTATAACGCAGCACTGGCCCGCTTATCAGCGAGTCGTATTTGTGCATTGCTCTCCTTGTTGGCTCAAGCCGAGATAAAAGCCAAAACTCAGTATGACGAGTCTGTATGGCCAACTATTCATCAGTTGAGCTTAGAAACCTGCTCTCCTGATATTAAGCTGGCAATTTAAAAATCAAAGCGTGATATAGTGCGCGACCTGTTTTGCAAGCAAGAATGTAAAACACTGTAGAGATAAGAGACAAACCGAGGAAAACCGAGTGCTTCGCGAAGAACTGAAAGACTTTTTAGCTGATAAAGCCGACGACATGAAAGCGGAAGACATTATCGTCCTAAATGTGGAAGATAAATCAAGCGTGACAGATTACATGATCATCTGTACTGGTACATCCAAACGCCACGTTTCATCCATCGCTGACCATGTTGCAACAGAGGTGAAAAAAGCCGGTCTTGAGCCACTAGGAATGGAAGGTGAAAACGAAGGTGAATGGGTAGTCCTTGATATGGGCGACGCCATGCTTCACGTGATGCAAGAAGAGCACCGCGAACTCTACCAGCTAGAAAAACTCTGGGGTTAATCTTTTGAAAATTCAACTAATTGCTGTTGGCACAAAAATGCCAAAATGGGTTGAGGAAGGCTTTCAAGAATATCGTCGCCGTTTCCCGCATGATATGCCGTTGGAGTTGATTGAAATCTCTGCTGGCAAGCGTGGTAAGAATGCCGATATCGCTCGCATCCTGCAAAAAGAAGGGGAAGCGATGCTCGCTGCGGTACCAAAAGGCAACCGTATCGTCACGTTAGATATCCCAGGTAAAAAATGGGACACTCCTCAACTCGCTGAGCAGTTAGAAGCTTGGAAATTAGATGGCCGTGATGTATCAATATTAATCGGCGGTCCTGAAGGACTCGCTCCTACATGCAAAGCTGCAGCAGACCAAAGCTGGTCATTGTCTGCCTTAACGCTACCCCACCCTCTAGTGCGTATCGTAATGGCAGAAAGCTTGTACCGAGCGTGGAGCATCACCGCTAACCACCCTTATCATCGCGAATAATCGTTGTTTAACTTTAGAGCCAAGCGTTAATGATTCGTAAGCGCCGCAGTCAAATCCGAGATTATCAAGCCGAAGCGCGTCTGTTTGCCAGCCGCGCTATTGTTGCTTTTATCGGCATTGTTGTCTTGATGGGAGCTCTGGTTGCCAACATGTACAACATTCAGGTGAACCAGTTTCAAGACTATCAAACCCGCTCGAACGATAACCGCATCAAAGTAGTGCCTATCGCGCCTAACCGAGGTCTAATTTATGACCGAAATGGCGTTTTACTCGCAGAGAACCGCCCCGTCTTTAACTTAGAACTTACCCCAGAAAAAATTAAAGACATTGATGCAACCATCCAAGAATTACAAACTATTCTGGAAATTACACCAGACCAGATTGAACGTTTCCACCACGAGCGTAAACGGACTCGTCGATTTAAATCGGTCCCACTGCTGACCCAACTGAACGAAAAACAAGTAGCGGTATTCTCCGTCAATCAGTACCGCTTTCCAGGTGTGGAAATAAGTGCGACCTTAAAGCGCTACTACCCTTTCAGCGAAGTCTTAACCCACGTGATTGGTTACGTTTCTCGAATCAATGATCGCGACATGCAGCGCCTGATCCGAGAAGAAAAAGACGCAAACTATCAAGCCACTCGCGACATTGGTAAGCTGGGTATTGAAAAATACTACGAAGACCTCTTACACGGTACAGCCGGATATCAAGAAGTCGAGGTAAACAGCCGCGGCCGAGTAATTCGTACCTTAAAGTACGTTCCACCTGTACCCGGAAAAGACATCGTTTTAAACCTTGATATCAACTTGCAGTTGTACGTACACCAATTGTTGGACGGCCGCCGAGGCAGTGCTGTAGTAATCGATCCTAGAGACAACGGCGTACTGGCTATGGTTTCAAGCCCTAGCTACGATCCTAACTCGTTCGTGCACGGAATCTCAGGTAAAGACTATCGCGCCCTTTTGAACGATAAAAACCGTCCTTTGGTCAACCGCACTACACTTGGCATTTACCCTCCTGCGTCTACCATCAAACCATTTATGGCGGTAGCCGCGCTGCAAGAAGGTGTCGTCACACCTAACACCACACGAAATGACCCTGGTTATTGGCGCATACCAAACTCCAACACACGCCCGTTTCGTGACTGGTTGCGTTGGGGGCACGGGCGCGTCGATATCATTAAGTCGATCGAAGAGTCTGTTGATACCTTCTACTATCAAATCGCTTATGACATGGGTATTGACCGTATTTCGAATTGGATGATGATGTTCGGTTTTGGTGATTACACTGGCATTGATATCTACGAAGAAAGTAAGGCGAATATGCCGACTCGTGACTGGAAAATGTCTCGCCATAAAACCCCATGGTATAAAGGTGATACGATCCCTGTAGGTATCGGCCAAGGATATTGGACAGCAACACCAATGCAAATCGCCAAAGCGACCTCCGTATTAGTAAATGAGGGAGAAGTGATCGCACCTCACTTGCTCAAAGCGACGATAGAGAACGGCAACGACTTCGAAGAACAACAAACAACAGAATACGTGACTTACCCGCCAATCAAGAATGTACCGAAAAAGTACTGGGATATGGCGAAAGAAGGCATGCGTCGGGTAAACCATGGCACGCGCGGAACAGCTCGCCGCTCATTCTACAAAATGAATTATGAAACAGCGGGTAAATCAGGTACTGCACAGGTCTTCGGTCTGGGTGAAAACGAAGAATACAACGCCGATGAGATCGCCGAGCACTTACGTGACCATGCGTTATTTACTGGCTTTGCACCATTTGATGATCCTAAAGTGGTCGTCACTGTAGTACTAGAAAATGCCGGTGGTGGTTCTAGTAACGGTGCCCCAGTAGTAAGGAAAATTTTTGACCGAGTCGTTCTTGGTCCAGAAGAAATTGAGCCTGAAAACAATGCGAAGAAAGAGGTAAAACAGTAATGAAGATGGATCCCTCTACAGGTAAAAATCGCGCCCTGTTTGAACGCTTCCATATCGACTTACCACTCCTACTTGGCATACTGGCCCTGATGGGGTTTGGCCTGGTGATCATGTACAGCGCCAGTGGCCAAAGTTTACTGATGATGGATCGCCAAGCCATGCGAATGGTGCTTTCACTCGTTGTGATGCTCGTCCTTGCACAGCTTTCTCCACGAACTTACGAAAGCTTGGCACCTTTGATGTTCGTTGGTGGCGTTATACTGCTTTTCGGCGTGCTGTTTTTCGGTGAAGCATCGAAAGGCGCGCAGCGTTGGCTTAACCTCGGTTTTGTGCGCTTTCAACCGTCAGAGCTATTGAAGCTCGCAGTGCCATTAATGGTGGCTCGCTATGTCGGTAGACAGCCCCTTCCACCAACGCTAAAAACACTCATTGTTGCACTGATTATGGTCTGCTTACCAACCATTCTCATTGCAAAGCAGCCTGACTTAGGTACCTCGATCCTGATCGCCGCTTCCGGTATTTTTGTTATCTTCCTCGCCGGCATTAGCTGGAAAATCATCGCTGGTGCTGCGATTGCATTAGGTGGTTTCATTCCAATTCTGTGGTTTTTCTTGATGCGAGAGTATCAAAAAGTGCGAGTTCGTACTCTATTTAACCCGGAATCTGATCCGCTAGGAGCGGGCTACCACATTATTCAGAGTAAAATTGCGATTGGCTCCGGTGGTATTTCCGGCAAAGGTTGGTTGCAAGGTACGCAGTCACAACTAGAATTTCTTCCAGAACGACACACTGACTTTATCTTTGCAGTAATTGCTGAAGAATGGGGTATGATTGGCTTCCTTTGCCTTTTAGCCATCTATCTATTTATTATTGGACGAGGTTTATATCTCGCCAGCCAAGCGCAAACCGCATTTGGACGAATGATGGCAGGCAGTATTGTACTCAGCTTCTTCGTGTATATTTTTGTAAATATTGGCATGGTAAGTGGCATCCTACCTGTAGTAGGTGTACCGTTGCCACTCATCAGTTATGGCGGCACATCAATGGTAACCTTGATGGCTGGTTTTGGTATTCTGATGTCGATTCATACGCACCGAAAAGCATTCTCTAAGGCGACCTAGACATGCAAAAACGCGCTTTATATTCCTTGGTTTTCTCTGCTCTTATTTTGGCAGGCTGTTCATCAACTAGCCAAAAAGAACAAGAAGGCCGTTACGAACTCGAATCCGATGTTGCACCGGATACACCGCTTTCAGTCGAACACATCGAGGATGCGCATCCTAAATATGAACCGTACAGCCTAGGTGGGAACAAAGATTACCACTTGCGAGGCAAAGACTACAAAATAGTTCGCAATGCGAAAGGCTTTAAAGAAAAAGGCCGCGCATCTTGGTATGGGAAAAAATTCCAAGGTCATTTGACTTCTAATGGCGAAATCTATGACATGTACTCAATGACGGCAGCGCATAAAACGCTACCGTTACCAAGTTACGTAAAAGTTACCAATACTGACAACGGCAAAACCACCATAGTACGAGTTAATGACCGAGGTCCTTTTCACGATGGCCGTATCATTGATTTAAGCTATGCCGCCGCGCACAAGTTAGATGTCATAAAAACAGGCACCGCGAACGTGGAAATTGAAGTGATCAGTATCAATCAGCCCACGGACAAAAAGTCATTAGAAGCGCACCCTAGGTACGTTATTCAAGTGGCATCATCAAAAAATGAAGAACGCGCGCGAACTTTAGGTACCGAGCTTGGTCAAAAATTGGATACAGAAACTTTCCTAGAGAGTGCGAAAGAGTCTTATCGCTTGTTGTTAGGGCCATTTACTGACTATTCCCTGACGCAAGCCACATTAGATAAAGTAAAGTTGCTCGGCTATTCGTCTGCATTTATTAAAAAACACAACACTGCCAAATGACCTCGTGTCATGAATTTCTCTTTGATCCCCCTCTTACATAACTAGGGATTCTGATAAGATGTCTGCAGTTAACCCAAAAATTTGAATTACCATGAATAAAAATAAGTTTGTGAAATCTATTCTCGTTTCTTCGGTTGCCCTTTCTGCAACTTTCGCTCAATCTGCTCTTGCATCACCTATCGTTGTTCCAGATGCCCCTCAAATCGCGGCGAAGGGCTACGTGCTGATGGATTACCATTCAGGTAAAGTACTGGCAGAGAAAGAGATGAACACAAAATTGTCTCCAGCTAGTCTGACTAAGATGATGACCAGCTATGTAATCGGCCAAGAGCTAGCGCGTGGTAATATCTCAGAAGATGATGATGTCACCATCAGTAAAAATGCGTGGGCGAAAAACTTCCCTGATTCATCAAAGATGTTCATTGAAGTAGGCACAACAGTTAAAGTACGTGACCTGAACCGAGGTATCATCGTCCAGTCAGGTAACGATGCCTGTGTTGCGATGGCAGAACATATTGCAGGTTCAGAAGATGCATTTGTTGACCTAATGAACGCTTGGGCCAACACATTGGGTATGACTAACTCGCACTTTGCCAACGTTCATGGCTTAGATAACGCAGAATTGTACTCAACACCATACGACATGGCACTGCTAGGTAAAGCACTTATCCGTGACGTACCAAATGAGTACCGAGTGTACTCAGAGAAGAAATTTACTTACAACGGCATCACCCAATACAACCGTAACGGTCTACTTTGGGATAAGAGCATGAACGTTGACGGCATCAAAACGGGTCACACAAGTAATGCGGGTTACAGCCTAGTAAGTTCAGCAACTGAAGGTCAAATGCGCTTGGTTGCGGTCGTTATGGGTACTAAAGATGCCAATGCTCGTAAGTCAGAAAGCAAAAAGCTGCTAAGCTACGGCTTCCGTTTCTTCGAAACAGTGGCACCGCACAAAGCAGGTGAAACGTTCGTAGAAGAAAAAGTGTGGATGGGTAACAAAGACACCGTAGCACTGGGTCTTGACCAAGATACTTACGTAACACTACCGCGTGGTGAAGCGAAAAACCTAAAAGCAAGCTTCGTCCTTGAAAAAGAGCTAGAAGCCCCAATTAATAAAGGTGATGTAGTTGGTAAGCTATACTATCAGATCGATGGTGAAGATATTGCCGAGTACCCACTAATGGCACTAGAAACCGTAGAGCAAGGTAGTCTATTTAGCCGCATGTGGGATTACATCGTATTGTTATTCAAGAGCTTCTTCTAAAAAGAACGTTAGAGTAGCAAACTTATTCGCAAAGCCGCCTGAATGGGCGGCTTTTTAAGTTTGAGCTCCTCGTCTTGAGTTCCCCCTAATTTGACTGTACTATTTCGCACCGCAACGAATATCTACTGGAGTTATCGATATGCTAACCATCAACTCTGATGCAAAATTAAAAGACCTGCTTGAGTTCCCTTGTTCATTTACTTACAAGGTAATGGGTCATGCAAAGCCTGAACTTCCAGAGCTTGTTCTTGAAGTTATTCAGCGCCATGCTCCAGGTGACTACAGCCCGACCGTTAAACCAAGTGCTAAGGGCAACTACCACTCTGTGTCAATCAACATTACTGCAACCTCTATCGAGCAGGTTGAGACACTGTACAAAGAGTTAGGTGAAATTGACATCGTACGCATGGTTCTATAATTTTTTGATATATTAAATTTTTTTTGAAAGCAGCCTTGGCTGCTTTCTTTTTATTTATCAAAGAGATAACGAGACTTTACATCGCTTTCAGTTAAAAATCTGTTACGCAGCGGTAGAGCATCAGGGTTATCCGGTTTATAATCCAAAAACTTTATATATTAGCAACAGGAATTCCCATGCAACACCAACTTGTTGTAAAACGACTTGGCCGCCAAGACTATGAGCCTGTATGGAAGGCGATGCATGAGTTCACCGACCAACGCACAGAAGAAACCCGTGATGAAGTCTGGTTGGTAGAACATAACCCAGTATTTACGCAAGGACAGGCAGGTAAAGCTGAGCACTTGATTAACACTGGCGATATTCCTGTTGTACAAAGTGATCGCGGAGGCCAGGTTACGTATCATGGCCCTGGTCAGTTGGTCGCCTACTTCTTGATCAACCTACGCCGCAAAAAATTAGGTGTACGAGATCTCGTTACCACAATCGAGAACCTCGTGATCAACACGCTAAAAGCATACAATATTGACTCAGCCGCGCGACCTGACGCACCAGGTGTCTACGTTGCCGGTAAGAAAATATGCTCTCTCGGTTTACGCATTCGTAAAGGGTGCTCGTTTCATGGTTTAGCCTTGAACGTAAATATGGATTTAACACCGTTTCTGCGTATTAACCCTTGTGGTTATGAAGGTATGGAAATGGTTCAGGTCAGCCAATTTGGCGGCCCAGACAATGTAGAAGCCGTAGAAAAACAATTAATAGAAGAACTCGTTACTTTGCTCGATTATGAGCAAGTAGAATTCAGCACAGAAGCACCTTCTCAAGGTAATAAAGCATGAGCAAACCAATCCAGATGGAAAAAGGCGTTAAATATCGTGACGCCGATAAAATGGCATTGATTCCCGTAAAGAACATGCCTACAGAGCAGAAAGAAGTGCTACGTAAGCCTGATTGGATGAAGATCAAGCTACCAGCCGACAGCCAACGAATTCAAGACATCAAAGCGGCGATGCGTAAGAATAAACTTCACTCCGTATGTGAAGAAGCATCTTGCCCGAACCTAGCGGAATGTTTTAACCACGGTACAGCAACCTTCATGATCTTAGGTGCTATTTGTACTCGTCGTTGTCCTTTCTGTGACGTTGCTCATGGCCGCCCATTACCACCGGAAGCAGAAGAGCCTCAAAAACTGGCGAAAACCATTGCCGATATGAAGCTGAAATACGTAGTAATCACTTCTGTTGACCGTGACGATCTGCGTGACGGCGGTGCACAACACTTTGCCGATTGTAACCGCGAGATCCGTGCGTTAAACCCGCATATTAAGATTGAAACACTGGTTCCTGACTTCCGTGGTCGCATGGATGTAGCGCTTGATCTAATGAAAGACAATCCGCCAGATGTCTTCAACCACAACTTAGAAACCGCGCCACGTCTTTACCGTAAAGCTCGCCCAGGTGCGAACTACAAATGGTCACTTGAGCTCCTTAAGAAGTTCAAAGAGCAGCATCCAGATGTACCGACCAAGTCTGGTTTGATGATGGGTCTTGGTGAAACCAAAGAAGAAATCATCGAAGTACTGAAAGATCTACGCGCACACGGCGTAACGATGCTGACTCTAGGCCAGTATTTAGCGCCAAGCCGTCACCACTTGCCAGTAGAACGTTACGTTCCACCATCAGAGTTTGACGAGCTAAAAGAAGTTGCACTAGAACTTGGCTTCACGCATGCAGCGTGTGGTCCATTTGTTCGCTCTTCTTACCATGCCGATATGCAGGCTCAAGGTATCGAGATTAAGTAAGCTCTCGTTTGTTTTCAAAAGAAAGGTTGGCTCAGTGCCAACCTTTTTTGTATCTGTCAAATGATGATAAAAAGCCATTCTACCTCCGTCATTCTGAACAGCGAGGAACGAGCGTGATTCAGAATCTGTTTTCAGAATACTGATGATTTTTAGGGAAACGCTGAGTAAAAGAGTGTGCCTCAACAAGATTCCTGCTCTCGCCTAGGCTCGTCGGAATGACGCGGTTTGGATATATTGAAAGGGACAGTGTTGGTAGCCATCTCCTTATCACACACTCTTCGCTATATCTCATTCCAAACGCCAGACAAACAAAAAGGCCCTCAATTGAGGACCTTTAGTATATCAATGTTCAAAATA
The DNA here is from genome assembly GCF_033339295.1 of Vibrio sp. 704. Taxonomy (NCBI): domain Bacteria; kingdom Pseudomonadati; phylum Pseudomonadota; class Gammaproteobacteria; order Vibrionales; family Vibrionaceae; genus Vibrio; species Vibrio sp. 704. The sequence goes on from NZ_JAWOUH010000012.1 coordinate 20,863, forward strand.
GATGAGTCGAGTTCTAGGAGAACACACGGAGTTTGCGCGAGCAAATGAGTATGTTCGACACCGAAATCGACTCACTCGATGAAAAGCAGTTATGCGTAAACTGGTAGACGCTTACAAATTTCTAGCACTTTCTGTTTAGTCGCTTCGATAACTTCTTCGTTGCCGATGTTATCTAGAACGTCACACATCCAGTTTGCTAGCTCTTTTGCATCTTCTTCAGTGAAGCCACGGCGAGTGATCGCTGGCGTACCTACACGAATACCAGACGTTACGAATGGGCTGCGTGGGTCATTTGGTACTGAGTTCTTGTTTACAGTGATGTTTGCTGCACCTAGTGCCGCGTCTGCGTCTTTACCAGTGATATCTTTGTCGATTAGGTCAACAAGGAACAAGTGGTTTTCTGTACCGTTAGATACGATTTTGTAGCCACGCTCTTGGAACTGACCAACCATTGCTTTTGCGTTTTTCACTACGCGAGCTTGATAAGCTTTGAACTCTGGCTCCATCGCTTCTTTGAACGCTACTGCTTTACCAGCGATAACGTGCATTAGAGGACCACCTTGACCACCAGGGAACACTGCTGAGTTCAGTTTCTTGTACATATCTTCGCCAGCATTTGACAAGATAAGACCACCGCGAGGACCTGCTAGTGTTTTGTGCGTCGTTGTTGTTACCACGTGAGCATGCGGTACTGGTGTTGGGTATTCACCGGCAGCGATAAGACCAGCTACGTGCGCCATATCAACAAATAAGTAAGCACCTGCTTTGTCAGCGATTTCACGCATGCGTTTCCAATCAACGATTTGCGAGTAAGCAGAGAAACCACCGATGATCATCTTAGGTTTGTGTTCAAGTGCTAGCTGTTCCATCTCGTCGTAGTTGATTTGACCAGCTTCATCGATACCGTAAGGGATAACGTTGTAGTGCTTACCAGAGAAGTTTACTGGTGAACCGTGAGTTAGGTGACCACCGTGCGCTAGGCTCATGCCTAAAACTGTATCGCCTGGGTTAAGAAGCGCCATGTAAACTGCGCTGTTTGCTTGAGAACCTGAGTGAGGCTGTACGTTAGCGTACTCACAACCAAATAGTTGGCATGCACGCTCAATTGCTAGTGCTTCAGCTTTATCTACGTACTCACAACCGCCGTAGTAACGCTTACCTGGGTAGCCTTCAGCGTATTTGTTCGTTAGCTGAGAACCTTGCGCTTCCATTACACGTGGGCTTGTGTAGTTTTCAGAAGCGATAAGTTCAATGTGTTCTTCCTGGCGAAGGGTTTCTTCCTGGATAGCTGCGAACAGTTCCGCATCGTAATCTGCGATGTTCATATCACGCTTAAGCATCTGTATCTCCTGACTCAGATTAGTACTGAAAGTTGCAAAAAAACTGTTGAATGACCCAACGCAAACGTTTTCGTCACCCTAATGGCGCGCATTCTACATAATTTGATTTAGGTCATAAAGAGAAATTTACAATTTTTCTCATGCAGTTTTTTCATGATGACAAGCAATGTTTACCATGCCAGCATTGCAATCGCATAACGACAATCTATTGCCTGTCAAATTTGTGCTTTACACCCTGTAAAACAGCAATTACATAGGTTTACCGTAAATTTTACCCTCTAGCTACCGAAAAGATCATCTTTTTACTACTATGCACGCCTTATTTATCACTAATGACTGCAACATTGATGGAAAAACACTCATTAAAAGAAGACTGGATAGCGATTCTCACGGGTACCTTTTTAGTAGCTCAAGGCGTTTTCTTTCTCCAATCCGCGAACCTTCTAACGGGAGGCACGACTGGATTGGCTCTGCTTATTAGCCAATTTACACCTTTTACCTTTGGTGTGCTGTACTTTTTAGCAAACAGTCCTTTTTACTTACTAGCATGGAAACGCTTCGGCCGTCATTTCGCCATTAATAGTGCCATTTCTGGCGCGTTGGTTTCTATCTTTGCCGATCATCTTTATTTGCTAATCTCGCTCGAATCGGTAAATGAAGTTTATTGCGCCGTCGCAGGCGGACTTTTAATGGGGCTTGGTATGCTGATCCTATTCCGACATCGCTCCAGCTTGGGTGGCTTTAACGTGCTGTGTTTGTTTATCCAAGACAAATTTGGCATTTCAGTTGGCAAAAGCCAAATGGCAATCGATGCATGTATCCTGTTTGCTTCATTCTTCTTTGTCACACCAGAAGTGATTGGCCTTTCAATTTTGGGGGCGTTTGCACTCAATCTCGTGTTAGCGATGAACCACAAACCGCACCGCTATTCCGTGACCTACGGTTCATAAATTTTTGATAATGATTGAAGCGCGATTTATAAGATTTCGCGCTCCAATCGCTATATAATACTTCGCGATTTCCAAATAGATCGGTACGGTATGCGCGACTTTCTGCAACAAGCTAAACAGACTCACAGTTGTATTGCGATTGGAGAGCTGATCTATAACCCGAAGACACAGACCCTTCATCAAGATGCTATCGCGATTGATCTTGAACCTCGCACCATTGAATTATTAGAACTGCTGTTAACAAGCGTTGGCCACCCACTCTCTGCTGACACCATTATTGAAACCATTTGGCAGAGCAAGTTCATCTCTAAGAATGTGCTCACGAACCGCATTAGCACCTTACGTGCCCTGCTACAGCAGTACTTACCCGAATACGATGCCGCTAAGCTCTTGGTCACTTACCCCCGCAAAGGCTACTTTCTTAACCCTGCCAATATTCGTTTAGTGCCACCAGCGAAAAACCATCGGCGCGTTATCTCAACCCAGGTGGCGAGTAATAAGAACTTCAAGCTGATTTTTGCTTACAGCTTATGTGCCATACTTGCGGTATGTAGCATGACACTCGCAAGCTTGTTATGGCAACGCCAAGAAATCTCAACACAACAAACACGTCATCAACTACTGATTCCCAAAGTCGAGCTACTACTCAACCGTGTCGATTCAATCGGCTCTCAGGCGCGAAAATACCGCATACTGGTCAAAGCCATCTTGCTGCAACAACAGGTCGAATATCCATACACCGACATCGCCAACCAAGATGCTCCCAGTTACTTTCTTGATCCTATCGGTCATACGCCATATTTCCCTGGCGCACGAAACATGCAGACCAGCGACTACGAGCTCAATATCGAGTTAAAAGACGGCGCAGAGCAAGGCATCTTGAAAGCGCAGATGAACCTTATTTATCCTGCGACGGGCAAGCTGGCGTTTCGCAATGAGTACACACTGCGTTTATCTGACCTACAATCGGATATTTTCCAAATGCACTCGGATGTCGCGCAATACTTCAATCTGCCTGCACCTTCGGCAAGTACGTGGCAGCTTTCGGATCTTCACAAAAAAATGTTATTCGAGAATGCCTTTTCTAGCCAACCTCTCCGACAATCTGATGAGTTTGCGGCTATAACAACGGCAAGACATCTCGCCTTATACGAGCACGAACATCAAAAGCTGGAAGCGTATTTAACTCAAGTACAATCGTCGTTTGATGTTTTGCCAGATGAGCTGAGCCTCTGGTTAGGTCTATTGCATTTCAAATTAGGTAACTTAGACAGGGCAAAAGCCCTGTTAACGACACCAGATGGCGACTCACGTATCCAAAACGCACTGATTTATACCTTTGTGTCTCACATTGCTTACAAGCAGAACAAACTTGAACAGTTCCGTCTCAACTACATGGAATCACTGGTGGCGCTGCTGCGCGTTTTACCTTCCGAAACCTTGTTTGAGCGTCTTTCTCAATCTGAATCAAAAGAGACTTGCCTCCAACCGTGGAAAACGTTGCATGTTAGTGTGACCGATCAAGAAATCATAAGCCGATGGAAAGCGCTCATTAACGAGTATTGCACTAATGTAGCCAACGAAATAAATCCAAATAAAACAAAGACCTAAATATAAAATTAAGCTTTCATTAACCCCTGTTATCTTTTGTTTTTTGCCCTTTTTCTCTCGCTGAACTTAGCATGCTCGCATTCAAGCAACGGCCCAACATGAAGCGGCCTTATCAATCAGGAATGTAAACCATGCTAAACAAAATGACGCTTATCGCAGCAGCAACTCTGGCTCTTTACGGCTGTGGCGGAGGTTCGTCTTCTGGCAGTGCGAATCCAAACAAAGTGCCTCAAGAAAGTTTCGACGTCTCGATTCACAACTCCATTTTCGCTCCTGTACCAAACACACAATTGAGCTATTCGTTTAGCTTGGATGGCCAACCAGAGGGCGACATGAAACTGAGCTTCCAAGCGATGGATAGCGAGCAAATATTGGCAGCATTGGCACAAATCCCAAACAGCGAGGCAATGGTCCAGTTGGTTAATGACTTGATGAACTACGGCGCCGAACAGTTCTACTATTCAGACGAGCAGTACAACGACGACGAAGAGAGCAATACGCTTTACTTTGCAGGATCAGATGGTGCACTCCATGAAATCACTGACGCTTATTTCATTGGTCATCAGTTTATTGCCATGCTTATGCACAGCGGTCCGATTTTCCGCCTAAACGGTGACGACGTAAAAGAGAAAAGCCCGAATATTGACATCGGTGAAGAAACTATGTCTCTGCAAACCACTCTTACAGGCTACTCAGTTCACAACCTACTAGACCGTTTTGAAGAGCATGAGTGGGTACAAAACCTTCCTATGACAGCATCTTGCCAAGTGGTTTGGCAACAGCAAATCCGAGAAACTGGCGTGCGTAAAGCGTTCTCGATCTCAGGCAAGAAAATTGAAGCGGCATACCTGATGGAAGAGAACATCTACAACCTAAACTGTGATGATATGGACTCAATGGAGTTCGCCACTTCGGCAGAACGTTGGTTTAATCCGAGCTTAGGTCTGATAGAACAAATTGAACTGCTGAAAGTACAACAAGTACAAATCAACGAAGAGAAAGTGCAGCTAACAGCGATTGAAACAAAATAAGCTTGCATTTTTTATAGATATCTCAATAAAAGAAGGCTTTGGGGAGCACACCAAAGCCTTCATCTCGAACATCAATCTTAGGGGTGATGACACCCGAGTTTATTCTTCTATCAATAAAATACGAGTTTCGTAAGGTCGTAACACTTGATGGTTTGACGCGACTGCGCTCGCTGAGTTTTGATAGTTAGATAGCAAGTTTTTCGCTTTACTCATATCAAAACGTTCTGGCAGAACGCATTCCACCTCTTCAGCATAGTAGTTATTGATACACAGCAGCGTTTGCTTATCGTTCTGACGAGCGTAAGCGAAAATACGTTTGTGCTCTGGCAGTAAATCTTCATAACGGCCATCGGTGATGACTGGAACCTGTTTACGCAGTTCAATCAGACGCTTGTAAAAGTAGAACACCGAGTTCAAATCGGCAACCGCAGCTTCAGCATTGATTTCAGAGTAATTCTGCGCCACTTCAAGCCACGGCGTTCCCTCAGTAAAGCCCGCGTGTTTTGCACTGTTCCATTGCATTGGTGTACGTGAATTATCACGCGACTTCTGTGCCAAGATCGCCATCATATCGTCATGAGATACACCATCACGGTTGACCATGATGTCGTACATGTTAGTACTTTCAACATCACGATATTGGCTGATTTCGGTATAACCCGGGTTGGTCATGCCGATCTCTTCCCCCTGGTAAACATAAGGTGTGCCTTGCATCATGTGCACTGATGCCGCAAGCATCTTGGCAGATTCAACACGGTATTGCTCGTCGTTACCTAATCGGCTCACAACGCGTGGCTGGTCGTGGTTACACCAGAACAGCGCCCCCCACCCTTTGCCATTTAAGCCCGTTTGCCAATGATTGAAGATCTGTTTTAACTGAATGAAATCAAACGGCGCTTTGGTCCATTTTTCACCATTTGGATAATCGACTTTCAGATGATGGAAGTTGAACACCATGGATAGCTCTTTGCCGTCTAGCGAAGAATATTGCTGGCAGTGCTCTAGCGTAGTGGAAGACATTTCACCCACCGTCACGCTGCCGTATTTTTGAAACACAGATTCGCTAATCTCTTGAAGGTATTCGTGCACACGTGGACCATCCGTGTAGAAACGACGACCATCACCAATATCGTCACTTGGAAAATCTTGCTGCTTGGAAATCAGGTTGATAACGTCGAGACGGAAACCATCGACACCTTTGTCTGCCCAGAAGCTGATGACTTCTTTCACTTCTTCACGCACTACTGGGTTTTCCCAGTTTAAGTCCGCTTGCTCTTTAGCAAAAAGGTGCAAATAGTACTGGCCTGTTTTTTCATCCAGCGCCCAAGCGTTACCACCAAACTTAGATTGCCAGTTGTTTGGTTCTACACCATCTACCGGATCTTTCCAAATGTAGTAATCACGGTATGGGCTGTTTTTATCACCCAGTGCGGATTGGAACCACTTGTGTTCTGTCGACGTGTGGTTCACTACAATGTCCATGATAATACGAATGCCCAACTGATGCGCTTCTGCTAGCAAAGTATCGAAATCTTCCATAGTGCCGAACTCAGGGTTGATCGAGTAGTAATCGGATATGTCATAACCGTTGTCGATCATTGGTGATTGGTAAACCGGCGTCAGCCAAATCGCATCCACACCAAGATGTTTAAGATAATCCAGCTTAGAAATGATCCCTTTGATGTCGCCCGTGCCTTTACTGCCACTGTCACAAAAGCTTTTTGGGTAAATTTGATAGATGGTTGCGGTTTTCCACCAGCTCTCATCATGCTTGGTCATAGCCATTTCTAACACTCACTTACCAGTAATCGGAAACTTAAAATTTGAAAAGAAAAATAGGAGGAGGCAGCCAAGTCACTGCCTCAAATAGAATTACGCGTTTGCAGGCTCAAGCTCACCTTTGGCTTGTGCACGCTTATAAAGAATTAACGTTAATGCAGCAGGTACTAGCATTGCGACTAACATAGCCAAAGCAAAAATGCCCCAGAACTGCGGTTGGATAGACAAGATGCCCGGCAAACCGCCCACACCGATACCGTTCGCCATTACGCCCGCACTACCACAAATAGCAGCAGCACACGCACTACCGATCATCGCGCTCAGCATTGGGAACTTGTATTTCAAGTTGATGCCGTACATCGCCGGCTCGGTCACACCAAGGTAAGCAGAGATAGCCGCAGGTACTGAGATATCACGCTCGCCATGTTTTTTACTGATGATAATGATGCCGACGACCGCAGACGCTTGAGCAATATTTGAAAGCGCAATCAGAGGCCAAATTGGCGTGCCGCCTAGCTCTTGCATTAATTGAAGGTCAACCGCGTTGGTGGTGTGGTGAATACCAGTAATGACCAATGGCGCGTATAGGAAGCCGAAGATGGTTGAGCCAATCATTGCGAAGTCACCTGTCATGGCTGCTTTTGCTGCGAAAGCAACACCATCACCCAACATACGACCGAATGGGCCAATGATAGAGTGCGCAAGAATCACAGACACAATGATAGAGACAAACGGCACAACCACTAGGTAAAGGTAAGACGGAATGATGCGTTTTAAGTTGGTTTCAATAAACGCCAGTGCCATACCAGCGAGCATTGCCGGAATCACTTGCGCTTGGTAGCCCACTTTCTCGATGGCGAATAAGCCAAAATCCCACACTTCGGGTACTTGCTTACCAATTAGGTAGGCGTTCATTAACTGTGGCGAAACCAGCGTGACACCCAATGTGATACCCAAAATCGGAGTACCGCCGAGTTTTTTCACTGTCGACCAACACACGCCAACTGGTAGGAAGAAGAAGATTGCTTCACCAATTAGCCATAGGAAAGAGTGTACCGTTGCCCAAAACTGGCTGATTTCCGTTAGCGTTTGACCATCAAACATCTTGATGTCGCCAATCACGTTACGGAAGCCAAGAATCAGACCACCGGTGATGATCGCAGGTAGCAGTGGTACAAAGATTTCAGCAAGGTGGGAAATACCACGCTCAACGATGTTCATGTTTTGACGAGCAGCGTTCTTAGATTCATCTTTGCTCGATTCACTTTTGCCGCTTAGCTCGATCAGTACTTTGTAAACTTCATCAACTTCAGTGCCGATGACGACCTGAAATTGACCTGCGTTGGTAAAGCAGCCCTTCACCATAGGCAGTGCATCTAACTGTTTTGTATCGGCTTTGTCAGTGTCATTCAACACGAAACGCAAGCGAGTTAAGCAGTGGCTTACACTGGCAATATTGTCCGATCCCCCGACCAGCTCAATAAGACGCTGTACATCTTGACGCGCAATCTTACTCATAACTTTGTCCACCCTGTATTGGATACATTCGATTCATCATTTTGTTTTTATAAATGGGAACATTCCCATTTCTTAATTTTAATATTGCCATTCGAAGACAAAAAACAAAATGGGAACAGTCCCATTAATTGAGAATGATCACAGTATAATTTTAGAGCAGATCGTTTTAGTGTGGATTAACAAACGATAGGCTGTTGAGTAAAGTGAACCACTTCCTCATCGCCATTTAATTGATTGATCAGCATGTTAGCGGACTTCTCACCTGCAAGGGTATAACCTGGGTCGACACTAAATACTTTAGGGAAAAGGAAAGAGAGCAATTCATTACCACCAACACCTGTCACAACCACGTCTTCACGTCCTAACTCTTGAAGACGCTTAATCACGCCCAACGCGATAGTGTCACTGGCGCACACGATGGCCTGAGTATCAGATTGAAGGACTTTGTCTACCAACTGATAAGCACTTTCATGGCTCAACTTACCCGTTTGGAAACAAGGTGCAATTTGCTTGCGTTGACACCAAGCTTTATAAGCATTTAGACGAGCTAAGCCAGTGGTTTTGTCTTCAGGATCAACACCAATATAAGCAATGCGAGATAAAGATTGCTGCTCAAGGTGAGACAAAGCCATGTCTATCACACCTTGGTTATCGTAGTTGATCGAGGAAACCATTTGCGTGTCCATCGCGATCACGACGATACGATTCCCCCACTCCGCCAATGCTCGCTCATCACATCCAGTAAAGCCAAACACGATCACCCCATCGACGTTGCGACGTTTAAGCACATCCAAATGCTCATTGGTTTTATCGCGATCGAATTGGCTTTCCATGATCACCGCATCATAACCAGCGGAATACAAAGCATTGAGCATGGTACCAACGGCGCGATTTTCTGATGGTGAGTCTAAACGGGAGATGATAACCCCAATGACTTTTTGGCTGCCACCACGCATCGACTGCGCCGACTTTGATGGGACGTAGCCTGATTCACGAATGATTTGCTCTACCTTCTCACGCGTTTGCGGTTTTACCTTGGGATCGTTAGTAAGCACACGGCTTACTGTTGATTTGCCCACGCCTGCCAATTTTGCGATATCAAGAATGGTGAGTTTTTTGCTCATAAGTGTTCAGATTAAAAGAAGGAATCAAACAAAAGGGAAGCAGTGGCTTCCCTTATCTCAGTCAGTAATGAAGATTACTTGTTTAAGTACGCAGGCACATCTGCAATGCTATCTAATACTACCGTTGCAATGGCTTCGCCCTGTTCCGTTACTGGCTTACCAGTGCGAACCAAAATCTTAGTGCCAACGCCTGCCGCTTCTGCTGCCATCATGTCTTCAGCTTTATCGCCGATCATCACAGATTTCTCCATGTCGATCTTCAAGAAATCACGCGCAGAAATGAACATGCCTGGTTTTGGCTTACGGCACTCACAATCTTGCTTGTACTCGCCAATGCCATGTTCTGGATGATGTGGACAGTAATAGATACCATCGAACTCAACACCTTTATCAGCAAAGTTCCAATCCATCCATTGAGTCAGAGACAAGAAACGGTCTTCACTGAATTTACCGCGTGCGATGCCCGATTGATTCGTCACTAACACTAGAAGGTAGCCTTTATCTTTTAGCGCTTTCGTCGCTTCAAATACACCATCAATGTACTCAAAATCATGTTCGTCATGAACGTAGCCGTGGTCAACGTTTATCACGCCATCACGATCGATAAAAACAGCAGGTTTTGCCAAAACGTATTTCTCTATTAACTCGGTTTAATCAGATTATTACATACCTTATAAACTTCAACACTATCTAATTCATTCTTGGCCTCGACAAAACGGTTGATTTGTTGGGCAAGAATCGGTAAATCTGAGGGTGCCCTGCCGTCTACCTCCTGCTTGTTATCTATACATCTTCGTTTCAAAACAGAACACCCATACATTTAGACGTCTAGACGTAAAAATATCTATTGACTTCATTCTGCTTAACCCATAGCATCAACTGAAAATTGAGATAAAGCTCAACATTAAGTTCTGTCAAAGGCCGTTTTTGACAGCGAAGTTCCCCGTATCTTTGGGCAGGTTGAAACATGATAGAAATAAAAAACATCAATAAAGTGTTCTACCAAGGCAGTAAGGAAATCCTTGCCCTGAAAGACATTAACCTACACATCGACAAAGGCACCATCTTTGGTGTTATCGGTTCATCAGGTGCTGGTAAAAGTACGCTGATCCGCTGTGTCAACATGCTAGAAGCACCGACCTCTGGTTCCATCATCGTTGATGGTGTGGATCTAACCAAACTCAGTAAAAAACAACTAGTCGAAACACGCCGTAACATTGGCATGATCTTCCAGCACTTTAACCTGCTTTCGTCTCGTACTGTGTTTGATAATGTAGCACTGCCACTAGAACTGGCAGGTAAAGACAAATCGCAAATCACAACAAAAGTAACTGAGTTGCTAAAGCTTGTGGGCTTAGCCGACAAACACGAGAGCTACCCATCTAACTTAAGTGGCGGACAAAAACAGCGTGTGGCAATTGCTCGTGCATTGGCATCCGATCCTAGCGTGCTGCTTTGTGATGAGGCCACTAGTGCGCTAGACCCGGCAACAACTCAATCTATCCTTGAGTTATTGAAAGAGATCAACCGCAAACTCAACATCACGATTTTACTTATCACTCACGAAATGGAAGTCGTAAAAAGTATCTGTCACGAAGTAGCAATCATCGGTGGTGGTGAGCTGGTGGAAAAAGGCACCGTTGGCGATATTTTTGCGCACCCTAAGACAGAGCTAGCGCACCAATTCATTCGCTCAACGCTGGATCTTTCCATTCCTGAAGATTACCAAGCTCGTCTGCAAGCAGAGCGTGTTGATGGCAGCTACCCGTTGGTTCGCTTAGAGTTTACTGGCGCAACCGTCGATGCACCGTTAATGTCGCAAATTTCTCGTAAATACAATATTGATGTGAGTATTTTGAGTTCCGACCTTGATTACGCTGGTGGCGTGAAATTCGGCATGATGGTCGCAGAGCTATTTGGTAACGAAGAAGATGACAACGCAGCTCTTGAATACCTGCGTAAGCACAACGTAAAAGTAGAGGTACTTGGTTATGTCCTTTAATACGATTTCTGAATGGCTGAGCTTAAACAGCAAACTACTTTTAGGTGCAACGTGGGAAACGCTTTACATGGTTGCGGTTGCCGGATTAGTCGGCTTTGCTGTGGGTATTCCATTAGGCGTAATCCTCCATATTACTAAGAAAGGCGGCCTACTTGAAAACACCAAACTAAATAGCGGCTTAGGCGCTATCGTTAACATTGGTCGTTCTGTACCATTCCTCGTACTGATGGTTGCGATTATTCCAGTGACAAAAATGCTAGTTGGAACCTTTATCGGTACAACCGCAGCAATCGTCCCACTGACTATTGGCGCCATTCCTTTTGTCGCTCGTCTTATTGAAGGTGCTTTATTAGAAGTACCGACAGGCTTGGTGGAAGCAGCGCAGTCAATGGGGGCGACACCAACACAGATCATCACAAAAGTTCTACTACCTGAAGCAATGCCGACTATTGTTAACTCAGTAACGATTACCTTGGTCACTCTCGTTAGCTACTCAGCTATGGCGGGTACGGTAGGCGGCGGCGGCCTAGGTGACGTAGCCATTCGTTACGGTTTCCACCGCTACGATGTAACTATCATGGCCGTGACTGTCGTGATGTTGATTGTTCTAGTACAGATTATTCAGTCTATCGGCGACGCAGTGGTGCGCCGTGTAGACCACAGATAAGCATCAAAAATACAAATTATAAGGAGATAAAGATGAAATTTAGCCTTAAAGGTCTTTTGACTGTAGCAACGGCCGCCTCTGCTCTTGCTCTAGCGGGTTGCGGCGACAAAGAAGTAGACGTAAACAAAGTAAAAGTTGGCGTTATTGCTGGTGCTGAAGCACAAGTAGCCGAAGTTGCCGCTAAAGTAGCAAAAGAGAAATACAACCTAGACGTTGAGCTAGTAACATTTACCGATTACGTAACACCAAACGCCGCTCTGGATGATGGTTCAGTAGACGCGAATGCGTTCCAGCACAAACCATACCTAGACCAACAAGTGAAAGACCGCGGCTACAAACTGGCTATCGCGGGTAACTCATTCGTTTACCCTATTGCTGGTTACTCAAAGCAAGTAAAATCAATTGATGAAATTCAAGATGGCGCACGCATCGCAGTACCAAACGACCCAACGAACCTAGGTCGCTCACTACTGCTTCTTGAGCAACAAGGTTTGATTACGCTACGTGATGGCGTTGGTCTACTCGCTACAGTACGTGACATCGTAGGCAACCCTAAAAATATCGAAATCATTGAACTAGAAGCCCCACAGCTTCCACGTTCACTGGATGACGTAACGCTATCTATCATCAACACCACTTACGCAAGCTCTATCGACCTATCGCCAGAGCGTGACGGCGTGTTCGTTGAAGATAAAGACTCACCATACGTAAACCTAATTGTCGCTCGCGAAGAAAATGTTAATGCGCAAAACGTACAAAACTTCGTAAAAGCTTACCAAACGGAAGAAGTTTACGAAGCGGCAAAAGAGCTGTTCAAAGGCGGTGTTGTGAAAGGTTGGTAATCCCACTTTTCAAAACATGACCGAAAACAACGTTCTAAACATAAACGTTCTAAACCTAAAAGGGCTGATGTGAAAACATCAGCCCTTTCTATTTGTCTATCCGCCCATTTAAGTAACTTCAATTCGCTACTTAAGGTGGTCCCAAGAGATGTTGGAAACGATTCGGCAGTCATCACACTTAAAATGAAATATGTCATGTAGTGGCTCATCGAGTAGCCACTCGCCATCGCATTTTGGACACTTGCGCGCTTTCTCGCTCTCCAGCGACTGACCTCCGACACGATACTGGTAATAGTACGTAGGGATCTTCGTGATGTATTCGATACGGCCACGTAAGTCCCAACCTCGGCGAAACAGCACACTATCCACATCGCAAATTTCGTGCAGCGCCGCATGTTCCGCTCGGCAACCCCCTGCCATTTGGATTTCATCACACGCTTGCCACTCAGTCTGCCACTTAATGACGGCTTTATGGTCTCCATTAAGTGTTGGCTCATTACGATACAAAGGAATTGGCAACAGGGTTTCACCACTTCGCAAAGGCGAACACGTATGAACATAAGTCGTGTACAACACTTGCCAGCTAGGTGTCTCTTCTTCGGCTGCTTGTTCTGAATTCAAATCACGCCCCAGCATACGCATTTTCGGAGCAAGCAAAGACGCATCCGACAAACGGTTCATGCACACTTTGACGAAATCTGAGTGATAACGTGGATGCAAGCTGTCTTGTTCTGGGCAAACAACACGAACGAAAAATTCACCTTCTCCCATCACTATCGGGAATTCACGACCTAATACTTGGCCGTTGTAACGCAGAGCATCCATCAAGCCATTAATGGCTTTGTCTACCGCGCTGACGGTGGTGTTATCAAAACACTCAAACTGCAACTCAACAACATACATACTTAGACGGCAGCCTCTAACTTATTCAAGAACTCAACCAATGAATCTGCCAATACATCACGTTTAGAGGTGCCCAAACGCTCTAGAATCACATTGCCAGTGAGGTTACAAATAGAAATCACATCCATTTCCTCATCTGTCGCTGCGATAAATACTGTTGGTTTAAGTTTCAAGCGGCGCTGCGTCACCAAATGACCAAGAATATTTTCTTGTAGACGCACGAAATCGTCATCGCTCCAGACTTGCAGCAGCGTCAACGAATTACCTTGCCAAGTTGCCTCCATATCAGCGCAGTATTGAGAACCATAAAAGGCTTTAACATCATCTTGCAGTGACAACTCAATCGCATTTTCCACATTGGTGAAATCGGCAATTTCATCACGTGCGACCGCTTTCCAAAGCACCTTTCCATCACGCTTCTCTTCGACACAAGGAGAAACAAGCTCTGCAAGCTCTTCACTGCTTGGCAACTCATTGTGCTTAGCTTGCCAAGCTTGTTGGTAGCACAGGCTGAACTCTTGTAGCGCCTGAGTAACGTTTTGGGTCATGAAGGTCTCCTCATTCCTTATTTATCAGATAGCCGTACTTGCCGGATGGCAATTGACCAGCGGATTCAGTAAAATTCTCGCCATTCTAATCGAAAACGACCACAAAGTATGAGCAAATATTCTGACGCTAAAGAGCTTGCTGGCCTAACACTAGGTAAAACGACCGAGTATGCGAACCAGTATGACCCAAGCTTACTGCAACCAGTCCCTCGCAGCCTGAACCGAGATGACCTCCAGTTAGGCGATACTCTGCCTTTCATGGGGCACGACATTTGGACGCTGTACGAACTGTCTTGGTTAAATAGTAAAGGTTTACCACAAGTGGCCGTTGGCGAAGTATACATTCCAGCCACCAGTGCAAACTTGATTGAATCGAAGTCTTTCAAACTGTACTTAAACAGCTATAACCAAACCCGCTTTGCAAGCTGGGAAGAAGTGACTGAGCGTTTAACACAAGACCTGTCTGAATGCGCAGGTGAAAAGGTGCTGGTTGAGGTGAATCCAGTGACCCACTATACCAATCAACCTATCGTAACAATGGACGGTGAATGTATTGATGACCAAGACATTAACATCACCAGTTACGATTTTGATGCCGATTTGCTTGAAGGTGCAGCAGGTGAAGTACAAGTTGAAGAGGTGCTACATAGCCACCTATTGAAATCAAACTGTTTAATCACTAACCAACCCGACTGGGGCAGTGTAGAAATTCGCTACCAAGGCGCAAAAATAGATCGTGAGAAGTTGTTACGTTACTTAGTGTCTTTCCGCGAGCACAATGAGTTCCACGAACAGTGTGTAGAGCGTATTTTTACGGATCTAATGAAATACTGCCAACCAAGCAAACTGACCGTATTTGCCCGCTATACGCGTCGTGGTGGCTTGGATATCAACCCTTACCGCTCAACGGAACAAGATAAGCCAGCTCACAATCACCGTATGGCTCGTCAGTAAGCGCATAGGCAACAGAAATAAGTTCGGCAATCTAAAGGGTTGCCGGACGTTTTTATTGTTCAGGCATGTTACTATATCAAATGGCTTCAACCCGCATTTAAAAGGCTAATTGAGGCTTTTCGCCGTTATCGCCATATCTAAAAACAGTTCGAGGGAACGAAAGGATGTTTTGGGACAGTTCGCGTCTATTCAAGTTGATTGGCTTTCTTTGCTTGCTGTTTGTACAGCCACTTCATGCAACCATTTTATCGTCCGCGTTACTCAACGAAGCACAACAATTGGCGGAAATAGAACCATCACAAGCAAAACAAGCGGCAACCAACTATTTGTCACAGCGTGAGCTAACAGAACGCAAAGAAAGTGACAGCCCTTCAGCCATGTCTCGCGACGAAACAGATCGTAGCGTTCGCACACCAAGCAGCACCATCGAAGCGCACAAGATTATCGCTCAGGCAGATTACGCCATGGGTAATGTTCGTTCGGCTATCGAGCACCTAAATAAAGCGGAACGCTTAGCGCAAGAATATCAATTGCCGTACATGGACTTAGATCTCCAGCTGATGCGCAACCAAATGATTTGGATGTACGACGAAAACTACTCAAAAGCGGAAGACACGCTTAACCAAATTGAACAACAGCTCGATGAAGCCGATGCCGTATTACAACGCACCGACAGCGTTCGCTACCGACTAGTGATGCAAAGAGCACTCCTCGCTTCACATAGTGGCGATATCATTAAAGCGGAAAACTTGTACTCTGAAGCAAAGACCATGCTTGACGATAGCCGCTCTGAGTTAGCCTTGATCGACTACTACACAGCCGTCGGCGAGTTTTACCTCAATAGCAAGAAATACAATTTGGCTTTGTCAGAGCTGCTATACGGTTATTGGCAATCTATTGAAAGTAACAGTGGTGCAAGATTAGCAAAAGTGAATCGCCTTTTGGCTAGGCTCTTCCAGGAGCGACGAGTGTACGACAAAGCGATCGAATACTTATCTCAAGCCGCAGATTTTTATGACTCTTACCCTAGCTCTCCGATCCTAGCGGACGTCCTAGAGCAAATGGGCGACATCTACTTTTATCAGGGTAAGTTTAACCTTGCGTTAGTGCATTACTTCAACGTGCTTGACCATGAAAGTACCAGTAAGAACATCAATAGAATCATTAAAATTCGCTTAAGCTTGGCGGCTACCTACCTACAACTCTATAACTACGCGCTAGCAGAGCAGTACTTAGACCGCTCTAAAGAGCTTTTAGAATACACCAATATTCCTAAGCTTGAAGCAAAGGCTGCCCTGCTTCAGTCAGGTCTGGCTTATCATCAAAATGACAGTAAAGACGTCATTACTAATGCTAAGCTGGCGTTAGCACTTGCTGAAAAGTCACCTGAAAATAACAACTTCATTAAGCAGCAGTCATACCGTTTACTTGGGTTGGGTTACGAGCAGGCAGGCGAATACAAACTTTCTCTGCAAGCTTATAAAAAATACACCAACCTCGTTCGTCTAGAACAAAAGCAGCTTAACCAAATCAGTGAGGATGCGTTCCGTCAGCAAAAAGAATTTGCCGAACAAACCATCCATTACATCGGTCAATCAGAACGCTTAGAGCAAGTGGAAAGAGAGCATCGTAAATTCCAGAAAATCTCATTTGCATTGTTTATTACTGTCTTGGTCATGTTTTTGTTCATTATGCGCCGTGGTGTCATTATGCAGCGCCAAGCAAGTGAAATCGAAAAACTGCGTAACGACCTCTTCACCCACTCTCGCTCTCGTTTACGTAACTTGCGTATGCTGAATGTTAAGCTTTCTCGCTCATTGAAAAAGTCGAGCGAAACTTTCGAGCAATGGCAAATGGGTGAATTGATCCACGAACCACTTAATGATCGCCTACGCTTTGTTATGATCGATTTGCCATTCTTACGAAGCATGTACGTCCATAACGGCTATAAGGCAGGTCTAGAACTAGAACGGGCATTTGGCGACTTCCTTGCGGAAAAAATAGAAAAACCGTCGCGTCTTTACCATTTCTCAGATGCGAACTTACTCTACATAGAACCGAACGCTGACCGTGATGCTTCTGCCGAAGTCATGTTCGAAAAATTCCAGACTTGGGTGGATGAGTTCGCACAGCAGCACAACGTCAATCGTATTATTCGTATGGGCATCAGCGATTATCCGTTCTTACCCCGAGCCTACACTGCAATTAACGATGAGGAATTACTCGATCTGTTATTGCTTGCTACTCACATCGCACGAGAAGTCAGCTTGAAGGATAAGCAAAGCCACTGGGTGTTCTTAAAAGCCATCGATAATGCGCCTGCTGCTAGCTTTGCAACAGGTAACATAAGAACTGCCTGTCAACATGCCATTAGCCAAGGCCTGATCAAGATCCATTCGTCCTACAAGAATGAGGACGACATCAAGAAAATATTAAAAAATGGATAATTAAACGCCTGTTGAACGTAATAACTAATGACGCTATAAAGTTTTTTGTTATTATCAGATAATTGTCAGTAGTACATGGACTTAACCGTAGTCACTTCATGGGAATCTTGGAATCCGATATTCAGTCGCAGCTGCATCAGCTGAGTTGTCAACTTGACCAACTCAGACTGACTCATCGTGATACTTCACTCAAATTCAAACGTGAACAACAAGTTCTTAAACGCGTTGTGGCATCATTGTCTTCAGCTTGCCAGGGTTCGAATACTCAGGTATCCAACTACCTATTTGAAATCCAACAAGAGCTGCAACATCAAAAAGATATCAGCACTCTTATCCCGCGTTTAGCGGTATTAGAGAGGATGCTCAAACAGCAGTCGAAGACGATGGATAAACAAAACGGTTACCTTGACGAACAAATCAAGCACAGTGGTGAAACACTGCAACGTGTCACGGGCTTACCTGCGCAGTTAAAACGTGAACTACGGAACCTGATGAGTTTCTCTGAAGTTCACGCCAGCAATAAAGCTGATCAAGCCACTAAGCTACTGAGTATTTACGAACGCGCTCTGAAAATCATCACGTCTAATTCACGTCTACATCTTAGTGAATTTGAAAACAATCCCGACAGATCTCAGCTTGAGTGCTTAGCCAGCGACCTCCAACATACTATTACAGAGCTTGATTTCGAGGGAGAATCAGGCGATAGATTGCTGGATATTCGCGCTAAGTTGCTCCTTGGCGTGAGTGCCGAGTCTCTCATTGAGCTTACGCTCTCAACGCTGAAATTGGTTGTCGAAGCAACAAAGTTCGAGCGCGAGGCGTCTAGCCAATTCCTTGATCAGCTGAACACTTCTCTCGCAAGTAACCTAAAAACCGTTCATCAGAACGTCGACCAGCATCATACCTACTTTGAACACCGCCAAGAGCTCAACACAGAAATGAACAGCTTGGTTGAATTAAGCCAAAAGTCACTTAATCAAGCTCAAGATATCGCGGTTGTGAAAAAAGAAATCACGCCTCTTCTCGAAAAAATGGCGTCGCTGACAGAGCGACTGAAAATGACGGAAGAGCGAGAGCAAGCGCTGCAAGAGCGGTTAAGTTACAGTAAGAACCAACTCGAAGCGGTATTTGAAACTACGCAAGATTATCGTCGACGCTTAGATGACCAAGCTCAGCGTATGTTGCTCGACCCGCTGACTAAAGTTTATAACCGCACTGCATTTAACGATCGACTAGAGCTAGAGTATCGCCGTTGGATTCGCTCTCAGCAAAACCTTCGTGTTGTGCTGTTTGATGTAGACAATTTCAAAGCGGTGAATGATAGCTATGGTTATACGGCTGGCGATAAAGCGCTGAAGATCATCGCTCGTACTATTAACAAGCGCGTATCAGAAACGGAAACAGTGGCTCGCTTTGGTGGCGAGGAGTTCATTCTACTCGTCCCGGAACAATCTGAAGAATACACACTGGATCTTATTAAGCATATCCAGCGTGATATTAGCCAATTACCCTTTAAGTTCCGTGAGCAAAATATCATGATTACCTTAGCTGCTGTATCGACGTCTTTCAAAGAGTCCGATACGCCAGAGTATGTGCTCGATCGTCTTGGCAAGATGCTTGCGGACGCTAAAAAACGTGGAACAAACCAGCTTAACTGGAGCTAAGATTCGTACAAAAAGCGAGCAAACAAACCAAATTTGGTGCAATCTTCGCTTTATAACCACCCATTTTCAACGAGTTATCACATTTCTTCCCTTTTAGTCTGCTAAGCTGTAAAAAACCAAGTCACTTCAAGATGATGTATTTATAAAAGGCAAATGTATCATCTTGAGGTTGCTTGGGAGTTGATAACCATAAAACCAAATCGGCCAACTACCTTTCATCAAACCATACGTATAACACCAAAAAGGTAAGTTGGTACTTTCCCTCAAATTAATGCAACACAAGGAGGCGTTATGATTACCCATATAAGCCCCGCTGGTAGCATGGACTTGCTATCTCAACTAGAAGTAGAGCGCTTAAAGAACACAGCCTCGAGTGAACTTTATCAGCTGTACCGTAATTGCACATTAGCGGTGTTGAACTCCGGTAGCCATACCGATAACTCGAAAGAACTGCTCGATAAATACCAATCGTTTGATGTCAACGTCGTGCGTCGTGAGCGTGGTATTAAGCTTGAGCTGACTAATCCGCCAGAGCACGCTTTTGTTGACGGCGAAATAATTAAAGGTATCCAAGAGCATCTGTTCTCCGTATTGCGTGATATCGTTTACGTAAACATGCATTTGGCAGACGCCCAGCGGCTCAACCTTACTAACCCAATTCACATTACGAACCTCGTATTCGGCATTCTTCGTAATGCCAGAGCATTAACTCCAGGTATCGCACCGAATCTTGTCGTATGTTGGGGTGGTCACTCTATCAATGGAGTGGAGTATCAGTACACACGTGAAGTGGGTAACGAACTGGGCCTGCGTGAACTTAACATCTGCACAGGTTGCGGCCCTGGTGCAATGGAAGGGCCGATGAAAGGTGCAGCAATTGGGCACGCAAAGCAACGTTATACTCAGCAACGTTATCTTGGTTTAACCGAACCCTCGATTATTGCTGCCGAGCCACCAAACCCAATAGTAAATGAACTGGTCATCATGCCCGACATCGAAAAGCGCTTGGAAGCTTTCGTCCGTATGGCTCATGGTATCGTTATTTTCCCAGGAGGCCCGGGCACAGCGGAAGAGCTACTGTACATTCTTGGCATCATGATGCACCCGGATAACGCCGATCAGCCAATGCCTATCGTATTAACAGGACCAAAAGAGAGTGAAGAGTACTTCCGCTCTATTGATGAGTTCATTCGCGACACACTTGGTGAGGAAGGGCAAAAGCACTACGAGATCATCATTGACAACCCGGCAGAAGTCGCTCGTATTATGAAACGCTCCATGGACTCGGTACGCCTTCACCGAAAAGAGAAAGGCGATGCGTACAGCTTTAACTGGTCATTGAAAATTGAGCCAAACTTCCAACTACCATTCGAGCCTACTCATGAGTCGATGGAACAATTGGATTTAAGCCTAGATCAAGAACCGCAAGTTTTAGCGGCCAACTTGCGTCAAGCCTTCTCTGGCATAGTGGCAGGTAACGTAAAGGCTGAAGGCATTCGAGAAATAGAACGTAGAGGGCCTTTCACCATTCATGGCGACGCAGTCCTCATGAAAAAACTCGATAAGTTGCTAAAAGACTTTGTCGAACAGCACCGAATGAAATTACCTGGCGGTTCAGACTACGAACCGTGTTATCGAATCGCTCACCCGGAAATTGGTGGTCGATAGTCAGGCTAGCATTCGTTACACTAGGGGCATTACGCCCCTTTTTTATTGCTAAGTCATTATGTCTATTCATCTTGTTATCATTGATGCCCTAAACCTGATCCGCCGAGTGCACTCAGCACAACCAGATCCAACCGACATAGCAAGAACCATAACCACAACGCAAAGAACCCTCACTCGCATTCTGTCAGAGGCCAACCCGACACACATCATCGCAGTTTTTGATCACCACGAACAAGACAGAGGTTGGCGCGCTGAAATTCTCCCTGACTATAAGCAAAACCGAAAGCCAATGCCTCAGCCACTACTGCAAGGGTTAGATGCGATTCAACAAGCGTGGTGGGAGCAAGGTATTGATTCATTGCTTTCTGAAGGCGATGAAGCAGATGATTTGGTTGCTACACTCGCAACGAAAGTGGCCAGCCATGGTGAAAAAGTCACCATCGTTTCCACAGACAAAGGTTACTGCCAGCTACTTTCCCCTACCCTACAAATCCGTGATTATTTCCAACACCGTTGGTTAGATGAACCATTTATCGAAAAAGAGTTCGGCGTAAAACCAAATCAACTAGCGGACTACTGGGGATTGACAGGGATAAGCTCTAGCCAGGTTCCGGGCGTACCTGGAATTGGCCCGAAAGCAGCGAAAGAGATTCTCACTCAGTTTGAGAGTATTGAAGCTGCCTACGCTAGTGAAGACCTCGTACCGAAATACCGTAAAAAATTGGACGAGCACATTGAGTCTGCTCGTTTATGTAAACGCGTCGCCGCTTTAAAGTGCGATATCGAACTAGGCTTTAACTTGCAAGATATTCGCTTTTTAGGGCCAAACAAAGCGAAGTAGTGCCCGATGGAAGTTTCACACCATGAAATCCGGCAGATATTAAAAAAGCGCCATTTGAAGGCGCTTTTTCTATTCTAATCACTATTCCCAAAAGACTCGGGGAATAAAGTTAGTAAGGTGAAATATTCGACAGACATTGGATATGAATCGTGATCTCTTCACGATCATGATACAAATGTTTAGCTTGTAGCTTGAACTTTACCTTATTATCAATGAGGAACTGCTTCAGATTTTCAAGGTCTTGCAGCACTTCGTCATAACGCCCTTTCATTGGCAGCTTAAGGTTAAAGATGGCCTCTTTTGCCCAACCTTTTAACAGCCACTGTCCCATCAGGTGAGCAACACGAGCTGGCTTTTCCACCATGTCACAAACAATCCATGTTACGTTCTTGCGGTCTGGTTCGAACTTAAAACCATCCACCATATGGTGCTTGATCTGGCCAGTTTCCATCAAACTGTCTGCCATCATGCCGTTATCTACGCAGTGAACGAACATTGAGCGCTTCACTAATTGGTACGTCCAACCGCCTGGACATGCACCTAAATCCACACCCCACATACCTGGTGCCAAACGCTCATCCCACTCTTCACGTGGAATAAAGACATGAAATGCTTCTTCCAGTTTAAGTGTTGAACGACTTGGAGCGTCTGCTGGGAATTTAAGGCGAGGGATACCCATGAAGAACTGTGAGTTGTTGTCAGTGTAAGAGTAACCAACGTAACAGTGGCCAGGCTCAACAAAGCAAATGTGCAGTACTGGTTTTTTCGCGTTATCTTTGTTCAGCATTAAGCCTTTGCCGCGCAACGCTTGACGCATTGGGACGGTAAACTTACGGCAGAATTTCAGTAGCTCTTTCGCTTCATTTGTATCTGGCGTTTCAATTCTCAAATCACCACAACGAGGGAATGCTTCAATGTCTGCTAGTTCATTCAAAATTGGACTAATGCGGTCATCACTTGGCAACGATTGAAACTCAGCTGCTACCGCAAACATTTGTCGAGCAAAAATTAAAGACTTAAAGTCTAAACCTCTCGCAAGTTTGTCGGCATCTCCATCTTGGTAACACTCGAAGACAACATAACCTGAGTTTCTCTTCACACGAGGGAAGCCATACACTTCCAACTGTGTCGCTTTGTCCTGAATTTCACCAGCACACTCTTTCTCAAAGCCAGAACGGCAATAGAGCATTAGTTGTTTCACTTGGAGACCTCTTTGATATTGAACGCAGCAAAAAAGAACAGACACCAACCAATCATGAACAGCAACCCTCCTACAGGAGTAATTGGCCCAAACCACTTAATGCCCGTCAGCGCCAGCGCGTAAAGACTGCCGCTAAAACAAAAGATGCCGATAATAAAGCAAATCGCCGCAATGAAAAAATACTTTTGTGCTTTTTGTCCCAAATTGAGCAGAAGCAGAATGGCACAAAACACAATCGCCAACGTGTGAATAAATTGATACAGAACTCCGGTCTCAAATACACCGAGCAAATAAGGGGCCAGTGTCGCTTTTAGCCCATGAGCAGAAAATGCTCCAAGAGCGACCGAAAGCAGCCCAGACAAACCAGAGAATGAGAGTAACCACTTACTTTTCACTGTACACCTCTTGTATAAACGCCGCTAACTGCTCTATCGCGAGTGCAATGTTACCCACTTCAGTATGACCTGAGATCTTGCGCGGTTTGAAGCTGTGGTCACCATCAGGTAAAAAGCTCACCGTTACTTGTGACGAAAGGACGAAATCATCGAATTCCTCACGCTTACCAAA
This sequence comes from Vibrio sp. 704, assembly GCF_033339295.1. Classification (NCBI taxonomy): domain Bacteria; kingdom Pseudomonadati; phylum Pseudomonadota; class Gammaproteobacteria; order Vibrionales; family Vibrionaceae; genus Vibrio; species Vibrio sp. 704. The sequence goes on from NZ_JAWOUH010000012.1 coordinate 44,520, forward strand.
GGTGTCTCGTTCCCCTTGCAGAATCAGCGTAGGTTTCTCAATGGTTGCTAAGTGCTCGCCTTTGTATTTCTCTGGCTTTCCTGGCGGGTGAAATGGAAACCCTAAACAGGCAATGCCCGCCACCAGCTCATTTTCAGCCAACAAGCTCGACATACGACCGCCCATTGACTTACCACCAATAACCACGGGAGAAGAAGTAAAGTGAGCGATCACTTCGCTGTATGCTTCGAGCAACTTTGGCGCGCGATCGGGCGGACGCTTTTTGCCATCTTCCGAACGTTTCACCATGTAAGGGAAATTAAAACGCACTACACGAATACCTTGCTCCACTAATCCTTTGGCAACCGCTGTCATGAAGTCATGCTCCATCCCCGCACCTGCGCCGTGAGCAAAAATAAACAGCGGTCCGTTTTCAGGCCCCTCAGCTATCCAGTGATTCATCCAATACTTCCTCTTGTTCTTTTCTCGCGGTTGCTAACATCCAATCTCTAAACGTTGCGATTCGGCCCATATCTGCCTGCTGTTCATGACACACCACATAGAATGCGTTCTTGGATATCAAAACTTCGTCGAATGGTGCAATGAGTCGTCCGGCTTCCATTTCAGGTTTGGCGAGTACGTTGTTACCGAGCGCGACCCCCTGACCGTGCACAGCTGCCTGTAGCACCATCGTTGAGTGACTAAAAATAGGACCGTGGTTTACGTTGATGCCTTCAATGTTGTAATGACGAGCAAACTGCTTCCAGTCTTTACGCGAAGTATCGTGTAACAAAGTATGTAATTTGAGGTCACTTAAAGATTCTAATGGTTTGTTACCCAAAAGTAATGAAGGTGAACAAAGTGGGATCAAAAACTCTTGGTACAATTTATCTGCTCGCAAACCTGGCCAGTTCCCACGGCCATAGTAGATCGCCACATCAACATCATCAGTCAGTGAGCCTTCATCCATATCTACGGCTTTAATACGAACATCGATATCGGGCTCTTGAGCATTAAAATCGGCCAAACGAGGTACAAGCCATTGGATAGCAAAACTCGGCGGTAGGCTAATCGTCAATGCCCCTTTTTCGCTACGTTCCAACACCTTATCTGTCGCTTCCGCAATCGAGGTGAAAATATCTTTGATATCGAGAAAGTAACTTTGGCCTTCTTCTGTTAACAACAAAGAACGATTACGTCGACGGAAGAGCTTCAATGATAAGAACTCTTCAAGCGCTTTAATCTGGTGACTGACCGCGGCTTGAGTAACAAATAACTCTTCTGCTGCTCGTGTAAAACTGAGATGACGAGCAGCCGCTTCGAAGACTCGAAGCGAATTTAATGGAGGCAATCTGCGAGACATATGGGACCTCTAATAGGATTAGTTTTTTTAATCTGAAACATTATAAAATGTCCGTTGTCGAACAGCCAGATAAATTCTATATTTCACCCCGCAACACGGGCCTGAACGGCTTGATTTCTTTGGAAATCAATTGGCTTCGTTGTTGCGATGTTGTGTTTGCAAACTCGTATTTCGAGTTAGGTAGATTTCTACCATAATGTTTTGTCCACACTCCCTGTGACAAAACATATACTTCCTGTATTTATTTTTGACCTGTCTGTCAAATTTGTTACACCGCCTAAATTAGGCGGTGTTTTTTTATCTATCAAAAATCTCCTCCGCATATCTGGCAGCAATATCACTTTATTACTCTTCTTTCGGATTAATTATCGTTATATCAACACAAAGTGTATGGCTTTGCGATAAGCCTCAACATTATGCTAAGTAATGGTTGTCTGTAACGCGATCAAAAACAAAAAAGGCGCAAATTGATGTCTCAATTTGCGCCTTTTAACGTATTTTAACAGTCAGCTATGGACGGTAAACTTTTACGTTGCTGAAGCCTTGCTCTTGCAAGTAAAGCGCTTGCAGACGGCTCATCACACCGCGGTCACAGTAAAGTAGGTATGTCTTAGACTGGTCTAAGTCACCAAACTGTGTACCCAGCTTGTAGAAAGGGATATGTTTCACATCCACACCTTCGATTTCAAGTGGGTTATCGTCTTCCTCTTCAGGACTACGAATATCTAGCACAACCGCGTGCTCTTCTACCGCTTGAACTTGCTCTACTTCTGGTGCGGCTTGCTCAGACTCTTTCGCAATATCACGAATGTCCATCATGCGAGCTTCTTGAACCACTTGCTCAAGGATACTAAAGTCGAATTTCTCTTCTTCAGCTTCTAGCTTGCCTTTCACCGCTTTCACGGTTGGCTTCTTAGAGATAACACCACAGTATTCTGGCATTGTCTTCGCGAAATCTTCTGTGCCGATTTCACGTGCTAGATTGATGATGTCTTCTTTATCCCAGTTGATAAGCGGACGCAGAATCAGCGTGTCTGTTACGTTGTCGATGTGGCGTAGATTGGTTAGCGTTTGGCTCGATACTTGACCTAGCGCTTCACCTGTTACCAATGCTTCGATCTTCATCTTCTGAGCGATCATGCCTGCTGCACGCATGAACATACGCTTCAAGATCACGCCCATTTGGCCGTCATCGACTTTCTCTAGGATTTCCGCAACCACAGGCTCGAAATCAACTGAGATAAAACGTACTTTTGCTGAAGAACCGTATTTGTTCCATAGGTAGTGAGAAACCTGCTTAACGCCGATTTCGTGTGCTGGACCACCTAAGTTAAAGAAGCAGTAATGTACTTTTGAACCACGCTTGATATGAAGATAGCTTGAAACACCAGAGTCGAAACCACCCGAGATCAGGCTTAACACGTCTTCTTGCGTACCCAGAGGGAAACCACCTAGGCCTTTATGACGAGACAATACTTGGTTTAGCTTGTCGTTCGAGACTTCTACCTTGATCGTCACGTCTGGGTTTCGTAGCTTAACACTAGCGCTTTCAATCGCTTGATTTAAACCACCGCCTACATAACGCTCTAGTTCAATAGAGGTAAAGTCATGCTTGCCGCGACGCTTCGCACGTACAACAAAGGTTTTATTTTCGAGTGCAGCACGGTTGAGTTCTAGTACTTGCTCGAAGATATCGTGCAAGTCTTTAAATTCAGTTTGCTTCACTTCCAGTACGTGGTGAATACCTGGTGTATGAGTCAAAACCTCAAGAACTTCAGCGTGGAATTCGTTACTCTCAGAGGTCACTTCAATGTGATCACGACGGTTAAATACCGCGACAGACTCCGTGCGGCTCTTAATGATGTTACGAATGTTGCACTCTAAAATCTTTGTGAAGCGCTTACGCACAGATTCACTTTTTACAAAAATTTCTGGATGGGGCTTTACAATAAATTTCATAGTCTAATTCGCAGGTTAGTTTCGCAATCAACAAAGAGTGACACTCAACTTCAATACTTCATACGCAGTAAAACCGCGTTTCAGTCACAAAAAGTAGTCTGAGCTCACTTTTAAGGCGCAAGATTATACACCCAAGCGGATTGGAAAAACAAAAAAAGCGAGCAATCTGCTCGCTTTCTTATCTCTTTACTGACTTAAAACTAAAGCCTAGTTATTGAATTACCGGCACTTCTTCGCTGTAGAGAGGCTCGCCTTGCATAATGCTGATTTCAACCCGTCGGTTAAGTGCGCGATTTTCATCAGAATCATTCGGTAACAAGGGCTCAGTATCCGCCATGCCTCGTACTCTTAAACGTTGATGAGAGAAGCCTCTCACTTTCTCCATCTCTTGCGCGACTGATACTGCGCGCTGAGAAGAGAGATCCCAGTTAGAACGATAAAGCTCCGAATCTAGCGGTCGATTGTCTGTATGGCCAGATACTCGAACAATGCCTGGCACATCTTTTACTAGCTCTGCAATCTGACGAACTAAAGGGCGAAACTTAGGCTGCAAGAAGGCCGAACCTTCTGGGAATGCACCTTTTTCACGCATACGTATAACAATCTGCTGACCGAGGTTTTCAACTTCAATGGCGCCTTGTTCAATCTCTCGTTCTAAGGCTTTCTTGATGCTTTCCATCAAGGTTTCCATCTCTTGCGACATCTCTTTAGATTGCTGTTGTTGCATGTCCGCTTCGGCAGACTCATTGTTTTGAGTTGACGTTTCTGGCGATTGCCCACCCGTTAACTTGCCTTCATCACGTTTTGTGCCACCAGCTCGATCAGACTCTCCTTCATGGAATTCGAGCGTCTGCTGAGTGATGTCCATGGTTTGCTGCATGATAACATCAATCGGAGTAGGTTCCGGCCGACCCGGTCGAAACTCTTGGGCAATAATGCTAGTGCCTTTGGGAATGTCTTTCACTTCAAGCTGATTTTGCACACCGAAGGCAAATTTCATTGATCCTGCAATTTGTTTGAACTTCAGTACATCCATCTCAGAAAACGAGAGCAGAAGAACAAAGAAACACATCAGCAGCGACATCAAATCTGCGAATGTCCCCATCCATAACGGGAGGCCAGGTGGCGGACAATCGCATTTGTTATCTTCATCATCCATCACGACTCTCCAAGTTACTCGTCAATCTCAAGGGCACGTTTACCTTCATTGAGGTAGTTCTTCAAGTAACTATCGATCACTCGCGGGTTTTGGCCATCTTGAATCGCTAATACGCCATCCATGATCAAACGGCGATTTAGCGTTTCTTGGTCACGGCGAAGAGAAAGCTTATCCGCAATAGGGAAAAACACCATATTGGACAGGATCGCGCCATACAATGTGGTCAAGAGTGCAACGGCCATTGCTGGTCCAATCGCTTTAGGGTCATCCATGTTTGAAAGCATCGCAACAAGACCAACCAAGGTGCCAATCATTCCCATCGCAGGAGCAACGTCGCCAAAGGCGCGAAATACACCAGTACCTTGCGTATGTCGTTCATCCGTAAGCGCGATGTCTTTTTTGAGTGCCGCTCTCACAACGTCGGCATCATGGCCATCAACCAGTAGATCAATGCCTTTCTGCATGAATGTGTTGTTTATTTCCATCTCTTCAAGAGCAAGAAAACCACCTTTACGTGCCGCGTCGGCCATTTCCACAATTTTTGCAATCAGGTCTTCGGGTTCATCCGCTTTAAACATGAAGGCTTTGCCAGCAATCTTTGTCGCACCAAAAAACTGTCCCATTGTGAACTTCATCAACACAACGAATATTGAGCCACCAACGACAATAAGGATCGACGTGACATCGACAAACATGCCGATGCTGCCACCAAGCACCATCGCCATAATGACGAATGCAAAACCACCAATCAAACCTAATAGGGTTGCTAAATCCACAAAGCACTCCTCACGCTATACTCAAATACTGCCATTGGGCGGATTATTACCTGTATCGACAACTCGCGCAGAATTTTTAGAAAAATCTTAGCTAATGGATCACAAATTACACTTAACAACCTCAACCAAAATATGGGGTTTCATCGCTTAGACTCGTTGAACGCTAATTTTGTGACAATTATATAAGGTTAAATTTGACCAAGTTACTAGGCTAAGGTAACTTTCGTGCATCTTACCCGAGGCTTGATTAAGGCAGAAAAAAGATGGCGGTCAAGAAACCAGAAAACATGACCTTTGAAGCAACCATTGAAGAGCTTGATAGCTTGGTTGATCAATTAGAAAATGGCGATCTTGCTCTAGATGATGCCCTGCGTAAGTTTGAACGAGGCATTGCCTTAGCTCGTGCAGGCCAAACTAAATTAAGCGACGCCGAACAGCGCGTGAGCATTCTTCTTAGTGAAGATGATGAAGCACCACTGAGTGACTTCAAACCAGATTCAGAATAACAATCAGTAGTGAGCAATGTGATGCAACAGACATTGACGTCTTTTCAACAAAGAAACAATCAGCAATTGAATTTGTGGCTCGATCAGCTTCCATATCAAGAGCAGCCATTGATTCAAGCAATGAAATACGGCCTTTTGCTAGGTGGGAAACGCGTTCGCCCTTTTCTTGTTTACATCACAGGTCAAATGCTCGGCTGTAAACCTGAAGACTTAGACACCCCCGCCGCTGCTATCGAATGTATACATGCCTACTCACTCATTCATGATGATCTGCCAGCCATGGACGATGATGAACTGCGTCGAGGTCAACCAACTTGTCATATTAAGTTTGATGAAGCAACCGCAATACTGACAGGTGATGCACTACAAACTCTTGCCTTCACTATTATTTCTGATGGTCAATTAAGCTCGGCGGCAGAAGCTCAACGCATCAATATGATCAAAGCCTTAGCGCATTCCTCTGGTGCCAGCGGCATGTGTGTAGGGCAAGCCTTAGATTTAGGCGCGGAAAATCGCCAAGTTTCTCTTGAAGAAATGGAAGAGATACACCGTAAAAAAACCGGAGCTCTGATTGATTGTGCGGTAAAATTAGGTGCATTAGCTGCTGGTGAGAAAGGTATCGAGGTTCTACCTCACTTGGAGCGCTACTCAAAAGCAATTGGTTTGGCGTTTCAGGTTCAAGACGATATTCTTGATATCATCAGTGACACAGAAACACTGGGTAAGCCTCAAGGTTCCGACCAAGGTCTGAATAAGAGCACTTATCCTTCCCTGCTGGGTTTAGAGGGAGCCATAGAGAAAGCTCACACTCTGTTACAGGAAGCACTTCAAGCATTGGAAGCTATCCCATACAATACTCAGTTACTCGAAGAGTTCGCCCGATATGTCATCGAGCGCAAAAATTAACACTATAAGCGCGCATTTATATGACTCTTGATATTTCAAAGTACCCAACACTGGCGTTAGCAAATACACCGGAAGAATTACGTCTTCTTCCGAAAGAAACATTACCAAATCTGTGTGATGAACTGCGAACGTATCTGCTAAATTCAGTGAGCCAATCTAGCGGACACTTAGCGTCTGGCTTAGGCACCGTAGAGCTAACTGTCGCTCTGCATTATGTTTACAACACCCCTATCGACAAATTGATCTGGGATGTTGGTCATCAGGCTTACCCGCACAAAATCCTCACCGGACGTCGCGATAAAATGCCAACAATTCGCCAAAAGGATGGTCTACACCCTTTCCCTTGGCGTGAAGAAAGTGAATATGACACCTTATCTGTCGGCCACTCTTCGACATCGATTAGTGCAGGTCTTGGCATGGCCATCAGCGCACAAAAAGAAGGTAAAGGTCGCAAAATCGTCAGTGTGATTGGTGATGGCGCAATTACAGCAGGCATGGCATTCGAAGCCATGAACCACGCTGGCGACGTTCATCCTGATATGTTGGTGATTTTGAACGACAACGAAATGTCGATTTCAGAAAACGTCGGCGCCCTGAATAACCACCTTGCGAAAGTACTTTCTGGCAGCTTGTACACTTCTATCCGTGAAGGCGGTAAAAAAGTGTTGTCTGGTGTTCCACCTATTAAAGAGTTGGTTCGCCGTACGGAAGAACACCTCAAAGGCATGGTAGTGCCTGGTACTCTGTTCGAAGAGTTCGGCTTTAATTACATTGGCCCGATTGATGGACACGACGTCAATGAACTCGTCAAAACGCTAAAAAACATGCGTGAGCTCAAAGGCCCTCAATTCCTGCACATCATGACCAAGAAAGGCAAAGGTTATGAGCCTGCCGAGAAAGATCCTATCGGCTACCATGGTGTTCCTAAATTCGATCCAACGCATAATTGTCTGCCGAAGAGCAGTGGCGGTAAGCCAACTTACTCAAAGATCTTCGGTGACTTTTTATGTGACATGGCGGCCCAAGATCCTAAGCTAATGGCAATTACGCCAGCAATGCGCGAAGGATCAGGTATGGTGCGTTTCTCAAAAGAGTATCCAGACCAATACTTTGATGTGGCGATTGCTGAGCAGCACGCAGTGACACTGGCAACAGGCATGGCAATTGCGGGCGATCATCCAATCGTTGCTATCTATTCGACTTTCTTGCAACGTGGTTATGACCAATTGATCCACGACATCGCGATCATGGACTTACCAGTGATGTTTGCGATCGACCGCGCAGGTCTCGTTGGCGCAGATGGTCAAACTCACCAAGGTGCGTTCGATTTGAGCTTTATGCGCTGTATTCCGAACATGGTGATCATGGCGCCAAGCGACGAAAACGAGTGCCGACAAATGCTTTACACTGGCCATAAGCATTCTGGCCCGAGTGCGGTTCGATACCCTCGTGGTAGCGGCATGGGCGTAGAAATCGAAACTGAGTTTACGGCGTTAGAAATCGGTAAAGGGCGCATGGTTCGCCAAGGTGAAAAAGTTGCTATTCTGAGCTTTGGTACTTTCTTGGGTAACGCGCTAGAAGCGGCAGAATACCTTAACGCCACTGTTGCTGATATGCGCTTTGTGAAGCCGCTCGATGAAGCATTAATTCGTCAATTAGCCGCAGATCATGACGTGCTCGTGACGTTAGAAGAAAATGTTATCGCAGGTGGTGCAGGTGCGGGTGTCGTTGAGTTCATGATGAAAGATAAAATCATTAAGCCAGTCTTAAACCTAGGTTTACCCGATGAGTTTATTCATCAGGGAACACAAGATGAACTGCATGAAGAGCTTGGTCTCGATGCAAAAGGAATTGAAAAATCCATCTTGGATTATTTAGCAAAATAGCATGTAAAAAGGGATGCTCATGGCATCCCTTTTTTACGTCCAGTGTTTAGTTCATGGTTTAATTCATCCAGCCAGCGTATTTTGCGACTAGAAACAGGGCAACACCAGCCATAATTCCCGCCACGATATCATCAACCATAATACCCAGCCCACCGTGAACTCGCTTATCTAGCCACCCAATTGGCCAAGGTTTTACCATATCGAAAAAACGAAATAAGATGAAGCCAGTGATCAACCACTTCCATTCAGTGAGTGGAATATTCAGTGCAGGTACAATGCTCATCGTAATCCAAAAGCCCGCAAACTCATCCCATACGATTGAACCATGATCATGTACTTTCATGTCTGCAGACGTCACTTGGCATATTTGAATGCCGATCACACACGAAATCAGAACAACAATGACATACGCCGTAAATGGTAATTGTGCCAACAGCAAAAAGAAAGGCACGGCCGCCAGTGTGCCCATTGTTCCAGGGATAAACGGGGATAATCCACTGCCAAAACCCGTCGCCAATAAATGCCACGGATTCTTTAATGAAATCAGAGAAAGAGGGTTGGTCATATCCTTAAACCTATACTGCTAGTTTGGTTTCAATCGTCATGCCTGCGAGTTACTCAATAGTAACAGGCTCTTGGCTAGAGCTTAGCTCAGATCATTTAAAGTGGTCGAAGCCACTTAAGTCCCAATCAAGTGGTTGATTGTTATCATGCAGCTCGAAGGTTCCATTTGGTCGGATTTGACCAATACATGTGACCTTACAGCCAGTATGAGATAAAGCGCTTTGTAACGAGCCTCGATTTTGCTCCGGCACGGTAAAACACAACTCGTATTCTTCGCCACTTGCTAAAGCATACTGCTGCGCGCTGATCTTATCATCTAAAAACTGGACTAATTCTGAAGAGATCGGTAGCTGAGAGACATCAATACTAACCCCAACCTGAGATCGCTGTAAAATGTGCTTAATATCAGAGATTAAACCATCTGAAATATCTATCGCCGACGAGGCTAAGCCAACAAGAGCTTGTCCAGCAAGCACACGCGGAGAACTAAGGTAATGAGCTCGCTCTAGTGCTTCCGCGCCGGCTCTGCTGCGCAGAGAGTCATCTAGAATCACATCCAAGCCAGCTTTTGCATCGCCAAGGTTTCCCGTTACATATACCCAATCCCCAGGCTTGGCTCCGGATCGCGTGAGCGCTTTGTCTTCAGGTACAAAACCTTGCACCGTGAGTGTCAGACACAATGGCCCTTTGGTGGTATCACCGCCTATTAACTGAATACCATAGTAATCAGCCAGTTCGAAAAATGCATCACAGAAAGGAGCAAGCCATTTTTCATCTGGCTCAGGCATCGTTAATGCAAAGCTCACCCACGCAGGCGTTGCGCCCATCGCCGCCAAATCACTGATGTTAGAAGCCAATGCTTTGTGTGCGACCCATGCTGGGTTCGCGTCGGCTAAGAAATGCGTTCCAGCTACCAATGTATCCGTGCTAATCGCAATCTGAACATTAGCTGGCGCTTTGACCAAAGCGCAATCATCACCAGCGGCTAGATGGACATCTTTACGTTGGCTCTGACGACCGACGAAATACTTGTCTATCAGATTAAATTCACCAGACATAATTCACTTACTTTTTGATGTAAAAGCTTTTGATACAAAAAAGGTCAGCATGTGCTGACCTTTTCATTGAAGAAATCGTTATTTCTTACGAATGTGAGGTGCTGCTTTATCAAGTACACCATTCACAAACTTGTGGCTATCTTCTGCTGCAAAAACTTTTGCAAGTTCAATCGCTTCATTGATAACAACTTTGTAAGGAACATCTTCGCGACGAGTCATCTCGTACATAGCAAGGCGAAGAAGAGCAAGTTCCATCATATCTAAATCCTGCATAGGACGAGAGATGTATGGACGAATTTTGCTATCTAGCTCAGCGTGGCTAAGTACAACACCGCTTAATAGTTCACGGAAGTAAGCTACGTCTGTCTCTGGAGCAGCAAGCGCTGGCTCAGATGCATGAAGTTCTTCTTCATCGTATTTGTCGCCAGACAAAAACTGTTCTTCAATCTTGGCAACATTCTCTTTAGTAATTTGCCATGAGTAGATCGCCTGTAGAGCGAATTGACGTGCGTTACGACGTGCGGCTGGTTTCACACTGGCCCCCATTAGGAATCAATTTCAGATAGTACATTAATCATTTCAAGTGCGCTTAGTGCAGCCTCTGCACCTTTATTACCAGCCTTGGTTCCTGCGCGTTCAATCGCTTGATCGATCGTATCAACAGTCAAAACACCAAATGCTACTGGAATGCTGAATTCCATAGACACTTGTGCTAGACCTTTGTTCATTTCACTACAAACATAGTCAAAGTGAGGCGTTCCACCGCGAATAACAGACCCTAGAGAAACAATAGCGTCGAATTTGCCAGTTTTAGCAACACGCTGAGCTACTAGAGGTAGTTCTACGGCACCTGGACAACGCACAACCGTGATGTTGTCTTCGCTTACTTGTCCGTGACGCTTTAGTGTATCGATCGCACCAGAAAGTAGGCTTTCGTTAATAAAACTGTTGAAACGAGAAATAACGATAGCAATTTTTGCATTTGGCGCTGGGAAGCCACCCTCGATCACTTTCATAAGCTTTCCTTTAACTCTATTTATAAGTGAAATATGTTCATCAAGTGAGAATCGCCGGATTCTAGCACAAATTTGTGAGCAATATCTAATGGAAATTGGAGGCAAATCACCGGTTCCTAGCCATTGACGAGTTAAGCACGTCAAAGACTAGGAACTTATTGTTCGGTTGTTACTCGCAGACGTACTCAACAACGTTCAGACCAAAACCACCTAACGCGTGGTACTTTTTGTTGGTCGATGACAGAAGGCGCATATCATGTACACCGAGATCCGCAAGAATCTGTGAACCAACGCCAACACGGCGAGACGTGCCTTGTTTTTTAGCAAGCGTTGGGGCTTCACCTTTGTCTTGCGCTTCGAACATCTTCACGCGATGAATAAGTAGATCGGTCGATTCTTCATGGCCAAGAACAACCAGCACACCGCCTTCTTCACCAATGCGTTTCATTGCCTTATCTAGTGTCCAGCTGCGCTCTGCATTACGATCGCTACGTAGTAAGTCGGTAAAAACGTCTTGAAGATGAACGCGAACCAGTGGCGCTTTTTCTTTCAAATCGCCCTTGCACATTGCGTAGTGCACTTGGTTATCAATGGTGTCTTTGTAAGTGACTAACGTGAACTCGCCAAACTCTGTCGGTAGCTTGCACTCTGCCACACGTTCAATCGTTGTCTCAGTGTTATTGCGGTACTCAATTAGGTCGGCAATAGTGCCCAATTTAATACCGTGCTTCTCTGCAAAGATCTCTAGATCTGGGCGACGAGCCATGGTGCCGTCGTCATTTAAGATCTCAACAATCACCGATGCTGGCTCTAAACCAGCAAGACGAGCCAAATCACAGCCTGCTTCAGTGTGACCTGCGCGAGTCAGTACACCGCCGTCTTGAGCTGCGAGAGGGAAGATGTGACCAGGCTGCACCAAATCCGCAGCTTTAGCGTTTGGCGCGACTGCTGCTTGAACGGTACGTGCGCGATCTGCGGCTGAAATACCAGTCGTTACCCCTTCTGCTGCCTCAATCGAAACAGTAAAGTTGGTGGTGTATTGCGCATTATTGTCTTGCACCATTGGTGGCAGACCTAGACTTTCGCAACGATCTTTGGTCATGGTTAAACAAATCAGGCCACGGCCATAGGTTGCCATAAAGTTGATGGCTTCCGGCGTAATATGCTCGGCAGCCATGATCAAGTCACCTTCATTCTCGCGGTCTTCATCATCCATTAGGATGACCATTTTGCCTGCGCGAATATCATCAATAATTTCTTGTGGCGTACTGATTGGCATAGTCTGTTATCCCGTTATTCTAAATTTGTTATTGCGACAGCAATGAAAAATTACGTTGCAGTGAATGCTAGTTAGGTCAATAGTTTGAGCTTTGCATTAAGCAAGTCAATGAATCTCGCGGTGTTCTGTGAGTCTGCTCTTTATCGCATGCCTCACGCAGCCACTCCCAAGACTTATGCAAAACCGTTTTGCTGTAAAAAGTCCATCGTGATACGAGACTCGGCCTTATCTTCTTGTTGTCCTTGCAGTAAACGCTCCATATAACGCGCAAGTACATCAACTTCTAAGTTGACTTTGCGCCCCACTTGAAACTGGTCAATCGTAGTTTCTTCACTCGTATGAGGAACGATCGTCAGCTTAAAAGCATTTTTACGTAAGTCGTTGACGGTTAGGCTAATACCATCAACAGTAATCGAGCCTTTCTCTGCAACGTACTTGCTAATTTCCGCAGGCATTGCAACCCAAAACTCTATCGCACGGCCAACTGAATTGCGTTCGACAATTTCACCAACCCCATCGACATGGCCAGAAACGATATGTCCACCCAATCGCGTTGTTGGCAACATGGCTTTTTCTAGATTCACCTTATCGCCTACTTGGTAATCAGCAAACCCAGTTTTCTTCAAGGTTTCTAATGACAGATCAGCACTGTAATAGTGGCTTCCGAAGTCAACTACCGTTAAGCAAACACCATTGGTCGCAATGCTATCGCCTAACTTAACGTCTGACATATCAAGCGTACCCGTTTCAACCGTGACGGTGATGTCTTCGCCCTTCGGCGTAATCGCAGCTAACTTGCCCACTGCTTCTACTATTCCTGTAAACATACTATTTCTTATCTAATTTCATTACGTTTTATGGTGGCGGTGATGCGAATGTCTACCCCAACCATACGAACGTCTGTAATGTTTAAATCTATGACGTCAGCCATAGCGCTTAACCCTAAAGCACCGATAAGCCCCCGACCATCGCTGCCCATGAGTTTTGGCGCAAGGTAAACAATGAGCTCATCTACAAGATTAGCCTTTATCATCGCACTCGCTAGCGTAGCTCCAGCTTCAACCCATAAGTGATTGATGTGGTGCTCATCCGAGATACGTTTTAATGTCGTTGATAAGTCAATTTGGTCAGCGCTGTCCAATAGAGGGATACAGTCTCCATCAGAGCGAACAATAACTCGTTCTCCATCGGTATGGAACAGCTTGAGCGCATCAGTTAAATGGTTCTGACGGTCTAAGATTACACGTACTGGTTGACGAAGCTCTTCTTGTAAATACTGCGCTTGAACACTATTAGGTAAGTCATCCCAGCGCACATTGAGTGATGCATTATCATCAATCACCGTTTTGCTAGTAGAAAGAATGCCACCACTTATCGCTCGATAACGCTGCACATCTTGGCGGGCCGCTGGGGAGGTGATCCATTGGCTCTGACCATTACTGAGTGCGCTTTGCCCATCCAAACTGGCTGCCATTTTTAATTGAACAAACGGCATGCCTGTACGCATGTACTTTATAAAACCAGGGTTAAGGGCAAGGGCATCTTGCTCTAACAAGCCGATTTGTACTTCAACTCCGGCATCACGCAACATCTGGATGCCGCGACCTGCAACTTTCGGGTTTGGGTCTACCATGGCGCAAACCACACGTGCCACTTTGGCTTTAATCAGCCCTTCGGCACATGGCGGTGTACGGCCGTAATGAGAGCAAGGTTCTAGCGTCACATAAGCGGTTGCACCAACCGCTTTTTCACCCGCTATGCGCATCGCGTGCACTTCGGCATGCGGCTCACCAGCACGATGGTGATAGCCTTCACCGACAATTTCTTCATCACGAACGATGACACACCCTACATTTGGATTAGGGGCGGTGGTATAAATGCCACGTTTCGCTAACTTAATAGCTCGTGACATCATGGCGAAATCTAAATCAGAAAACGCTCTTTCAGGAGTGTGTTGAGTCATGAGCTACTCAGTCTTCTAGGCGGGCAATCTCTTCGCCAAACTCGCGAATATCTTCAAAGCTTCGGTAAACGGAAGCGAAACGAATGTAAGCCACCTTATCGAGCTCTTTGAGCTGGTCCATGACTAAATTACCAATCATTTCACTCGGAACCTCTCGCTCACCCGTCGCACGCAGTTGTGATTTGATCATACTGATCGCTAACTCTATAGAATCGGCACTCACTGGGCGTTTCTCTAAAGCGCGTTGAATACCGCCAACCATTTTATCTTCATCAAATGGTTCACGGTTGCCATTCGATTTGATCACTTTAGGCATCACTAACTCTGCGCTTTCAAACGTAGTGAAACGCTCGCTACACGCCAAGCACTGACGGCGACGTCGAACTTGATGGCCATCAGCCACTAAGCGGGAATCAATAACTTTGGTATCGTTCTCGGAACAAAAAGGACAATGCATATCACCTCCATATCTATACCAAAATAACCTCATGAGCAATCACGGATAACCACGCGTTTATGGTTATACGGACTCTATTAAAGCTATTTGGGTATAACGCTTTCAAACCGAAATAAAGCTCATGTAGTGTAGCGGAATTGGTATGTTAGACAAAACAAAAAGGGGCGCAAAGGCCCCTTTTTCACTCAAGATCTCGTCGAATGTGTTAACTGCGTGCTAAGTAGTTCGCTTTACCAACCCACTTGTAGCTAGTTAGCTCTTCTAAGCCCATCGGACCGCGTGCATGTAGCTTTTGCGTAGATACTGCGACTTCTGCGCCAAGGCCAAATTGCGCACCGTCTGTAAAGCGCGTTGAAGCATTCACATAAACCGCCGCCGAACCGACAGAATTGATGAACAGCTCTGAGTTTTCCAAGCTATTGGTCATGATCGCATCTGAGTGGCTCGCGTTATGGACACGCATATGATCAATGGCATCTTTCACATCAGACACAACTTTTACACCAAGAGTGTAGCTCAACCATTCCGTATCAAAGTCACCTTCAACAGCATCGCGAATTTGTGTTGCTTGAGCCATCAGTGCTTTTGCCTTAGGCTCTGTCACGAAGGTCACTTTATCGTTCATGCGCTCTACGATCATTGGTAGGAATTGCGCTGCAATTTTTTCATGCACGAGCAGCGTATCTAATGAGTTACACGCAGATGGACGTTGAACTTTAGAGTTCTCAACCACATTCAGGGATTTCTTTAGATCAGCGGATTCGTCGACAAAGATATGGCTGATACCAAAGCCACCAATAATCACCGGAATCGTGCTGTTTTCTTTACACATTTTGTGTAGGCCAGCACCACCGCGTGGAATGATCATGTCGACGTAATCGTCCAACTTAAGCAATTGAGAAACAAGCTCACGATCTGGTTTTTCAATGTACTGCACAGAAGCGGCTGGAAGGTTCGCCTTTGCGAGCGCAGACTGAATAACCTTCACTAATTCCATATTCGAGAAAAATGTCTCTTTGCCACCACGTAAAATACTTGCGTTGCCGGTTTTCAAGCACAACGCTGCAATATCAATGGTTACGTTTGGACGCGCTTCATAAATTACGCCCACGACACCAAGCGGCACACGACGACGAGACAGTGACATCCCATTTTCCAGTACCTTACTGTCTATTTCGCTGCCTACAGGATCGTTCAAGCTAATGACGTTGCGAACATCATTCGCAATTGCAGTCAATCGTTCTTCATTAAGCAAAAGGCGATCGAGCAGCGCATCGGTTAAACCCGCTTCACGGCCAAGTTCGATGTCTTTAGCGTTTGCCGCCAAAATAGCAGCAGAGTTTGCTTCTAGCTCATCAGCAATGATGGCTAATGCTTGGTTCTTTTGCGCAGTTGACGCTGTCGCTAATTCGAAAGCTGCATCTTTAGCAGCTTTACCCATATTCGTTAAATCCACTTTGCTTCCCTCTAATTCTATTCCTGAATGACGACCAAATCATCGCGGTGAATCACCTCAGAGCCATAATCATGCCCCAAAATAGAGATGATATCTTTACTGTGTTTACCCGTAATTTTAGTTAGGTCATCACTTGAGTAGGCGCTGATGCCACGAGCCACCAACTTACCGTGAGCGTTTGTTACACGCGCCACTTCGCCTCGTGCGAAGTCACCACTAACTTTGATGACCCCTTTAGCAAGTAGGCTACTGCCCTTGCCGACCACAGCATTGACTGCACCATCATCAATAACGATGTCGCCCGATGCCGCAGGTCCCGCTAGAATCCAGCGTTTACGGTTCTCTAAGGCTTCAGCGCAAGGTAGGAAGCGCGTGCCCTGAGGTTCAGCACTTAAAGAGTCAAAGATAACATTCGACGCACTACCAGCAGCAATAATAACCTCGATACCTGCGCGGCGAGCGATGTCTGCGGCTTGCAGCTTCGTTGCCATACCACCAGTACCCAATGTTGTACCGCTTCCACCTGCGATTTTACGCAGCGTATCGTCGATGGTTTTTACTTCCTTGATAAGCTCTGCGTTCGGATCTCTACGAGGGTCAGCAGTAAACAGACCTTTTTGGTCCGTTAAAAGCAAGAGCTTATCTGCACCACATAAAATGCCTACCAAAGCGGAAAGGTTGTCGTTATCGCCAACTTTAATCTCGCTAGTCGCAACGGCATCATTTTCGTTTACGATAGGAACAATATCGTTCGCAACGAGCGCATTAATAGTGTCACGCGCGTTAAGGAATCGCTCACGATCTTCTAAATCGGCACGGGTTAGTAACATTTGGCCGATCTTGATACCATAAATACCAAACAAAGACTCCCATGTTTGAATCAAGCGGCTCTGCCCCACCGCGGCAAGTAACTGCTTACTCGCCATCTCGTTGGGCAATGCGGGGTAACCAAGATGCTCACGGCCTGCTGCAATCGCACCAGACGAAACCATTACGATTGAATGGCCTTGTTTTTTAAGCTCAGCACACTGGCGTGCTAACTCAACCATGTGTGCACGGTCGAGTGCCAGAGTGCCGCCTGTCAGCACACTTGTACCCAGTTTCACAACGACAGTTTGTGGTTGTGAAACAACTGCATTTTGTTGATTCGTTGTCATGATGTCTTCTGAAGTGAAAAACAAATAAAGAGAGGATGTTTTAACAATCAAATAGGGAATTAACAAGAGAAAAGGTGCGTTTTCGCACCTTTTTGTTTGGTATTAAATGAAAACAACCAAATTAAGCGAAATCGAAAGACTCCGTGTGATATTCGACTTCTAATTTGAAGTGTTCTTCTAAAGTATCAACCAGCTTTTGATGGAATGTGCTCTGCGTGAGATACACTTCCTCTACCACTTTTTTGGGAAGGGCTTCAGATACCCATTGCCCTTCTTTGTTGTACTTGCCAATATGATATTTAGCAGTAAAGCCTCCCTCGATGGATTCCAAATCCATCCACCAGCCCCAAAATTCACGCTTCTCAGGCGATTTTTTGTCGTCTACACATACAGATAAACAATCAAAATAATAGCGCCCTTCTTGCGATTGTGGTTCGCGCAGGTAAGGCCCTATCGCCTTCAACTTTGACATCAAGCGAAAGTGAGTCGGGCCCTGAGTCGTCTCTGACATATGAATCTCCGTTTTCATAGTTAAAAGTAAACACCCAAGAATGATTATTATTTTTAATTATCATGAGCTTATTTTTTGCTCAGATATATCACTCTTAACTAATTTAGGAGAATTGTCACCCTAATAATTCATCTTCTAGCCACTTTATGGCTAAATCGAGGGATTGCTCATATCCTTTTGTAATTGTTTTGGAACTGATTTTTTTCGCTCTACCATACTGGCTAAATAGAGCAACAAGTTGATTATCACTGTGTGGCGACACTGGATCGCCTTCAAGACTCAAAGCCAAAATAGGCACTTTGGTTTTTCGACTGCTCAGGAAGCCCTGAACCTTCAATGACCACGCCATCATCTGACCTGCCATGCTATTAATATCAACCGCATTTTTCCCCAAACGGGAAGCCAAAAGATCTAAATACATCTTCGGCATTTTTTGTAACTTCTTAGGGGAAGTAAAAATATCATGTACGGGTGCGCCTAGAGCGACACAAGCTTTGATCTTTTCCTGCTCGACAAAAGAGAGTCTGATCATGGCATTACCACCAAAACGAAACCCAACTAACCCCACTTTGTGATGATCAACCCAAGGTAGCGAGTAAAGCTCATTCAATACCGCTTGATGTAGGCAACTTGAATTCTCGGTCAAGGGCCAATGAGAGCTATGCCCTACCGAAGGCATATCCACGGTTAACATCGCAATATCTCGCGGTGCAAGACGATTACGGAACAAACGCCACATGTCGGTTTGTAGAGTATCCAAACCAGCGCTCACCATGACCACAGGCAACTGTTTATCCGTTCTTGGTAAATGGAGGTTCGCGATGATTTTGCGATTTTGGTAAGGCACTTCAATTTGCTTGATCGTGTACTTAGTTTTTTCTGCGCCGTCAGAATACGCTTTGTTTGCCAGAACTTGAGCTTGCGATGCCAAGTTGTCATTTTTTAAATGTGGGTAGCCTGCAATACTAAAACACAAAGAAGCAGTGAAGAGTTCATCCGCTGCCTCTTCTCCTTGCATTTCATTTGCTCGCTTCTGATGATCCATACCAAGCTTGATCCACTCAAATGTCCAGTTACCACTGTGATAACCCATTACAGTGTCTAACCAATCATCATTGGTTCGCGAGTGAGAAGATGAAGCAATTTTGGACAGTACGCCTTCCATTTCGATCGGAGACAATCCTTGCCAAGCCCATTGCAAGCGACGCAAATGACGATACCAAGCACGATCACCCTGCGCTTCTCGTTCATCAAGTATTTTTTTACTGGTCGGCATGTACTGGGTAAGCGCGGAGGTTTCTTTTGCTTGCTTATGTTTCACGAACAAAGTTTCGGAAAGATTTTTACTGACGTCTTCAGACATAGGAAGAACCCTAGGCTATTAGCATGATTTAATATCATAATAAAAAAAATGCCCCTATAAAGGGGCATTTCTCAATATTCTTTAACCGCGCTTATTTTTGCTTGCGGTTTACTGGCTCAGCATACTGGATTGACATATCCCAAGGCTGCTCGATCCAAGTGTCTTGAGCAATATCTACAACGTAATCATCCAGCAGCTCTTTGCCTGATGGTTTCGCACACACAGCGATCATTTTCGCTTTTGGATACATCTCACGTAGTTTGCGCGCTGTATCACCACTGTCTACTAGGTCTTCAACGATTAGGTAACCTTCGCCATCACCTTCAGGTGCTTTTAGTACCGTCATATCGCGCTGATGATCATGGTCGTAGCTTGAAATACAGATTGTATCAACGTAACGAATACCCAGTTCACGAGCCAAAATAGCGCCAGGAACCAAACCGCCGCGGCTTACCGCCCAAATTCCTTTCCATTGCTCAGCTGGCATTTGTTTCTCAGCCAGTTCACGGCAGTAAGTCTGCATTGCATCCCAAGTGATAATGAATTTTTTACTCATTGTAATAACCTAATAATTTGAAAATATGCATCCTCAAAATCTAGCGAAGTCACTCAAAAGCGGAATGCTCACTAACTTCTCCAAAATGTTTGGAGACGAGGATTTCAAGCTGCGCAAACGATTATTCTACCGAAACACACCGCTAATACCAACGGTGATATCATAATTCTCTGCCTATTCCGCAGAAAAACCGTCTTCTGTGAACAACGTAAAAAAGAAAAAGCCAGCGTGAATAAATCCACACTGGCTTTTTGCTCGAGAAATTAACCGACGAGGTATTTAACGATGAAGATGGCTGACATCACCCATACACTCATCGACACTTCACGGCCCTTGCCGCTAAATAATTTGATCGCCGCGTATGCGATAAAGCCTAACGTGATACCTTCTGCAATCGAGAATGTTAGCGGCATCACCAAACAAGTCACAACAACTGGCGACGCTTCAGTTAAGTCACGCCAATCAATGCTTACTAGCCCAGACAGCATCAAGATCGCCACATAGAATAGCGCACCTGACGTTGCATAAGCAGGGATCATACCCGCAAGTGGTGAGAACAATAGAGCAAGTAGGAAGAGTACACCAACAACCACGGCTGTTAGACCAGTACGCCCACCCGCAGCCACACCAGAAACGCTTTCAATATAAGATGTCGTGTTAGAGGTACCAAGTAATGCACCTACTGACGTTGCTGTTGAGTCTGCAAGTAACGCTTTGTTTAAACGAGGGATGTTGCCATTCTCATCAGTTAGACCTGCTTTTTGAGAAACGCCAACGAGCGTACCTGCGGTGTCAAATAAATCGACAAATAGGAAAGCAAATACGACGGAAATCATGCCTACTTCAAACAAACCAGAGAAATCCAGTTGCATGAAAGTTGGCGCAATGCTTGGTGGCGTTGACATAATACCGCCCCACTGCACATCACCAAATAGAAGACCAAGCGCTGTAACGCCAAGAATGGCGATCATCACCGCACCTTTCACACCACGGTGAACCAGTGCAATCGTAAGAAAGAAGCCAATCGCGGCCAATACAGATGGCAATGATGTGATCTCTCCCATAGAAACTAATGTCGCTGGGTTATCAACGACGATACCTGCATTTTTTAATGCGATAAACGCTAAGAAAAGACCAATACCAGCTGAAATACCTGTTCGTAGAGAATGCGGGATCGAGTTAATAATCCACTCACGGATCTTAAATACGCTTAAAAGAATGAACAGAAGGCCAGAAACAAATACAGCCGCTAACGCAACTTGCCACGTATAACCCATTCCCAATACAACAGAGTAAGTGAAAAATGCGTTCAGGCCCATTCCTGGTGCCTGTGCGATTGGGTAATTCGCAACAAATCCCATAATAAAACAGCCGATTGCGGCAGCAAGACAAGTCGCGACAAAAATGGCACCACGGTCCATACCGGTATCCGACAGGATCGCTGGGTTTACAAAAATAATGTAAGCCATAGTTAGGAAGGTCGTAACACCTGCAATGATCTCAGTACGCACATTTGTGCCATTTTCACTGAGTTTAAAAAGCCTCTCGAGCATGATCGAATCCTGTAAAGGTAAAAAAGTAAACGGTTGCGTAATCGATTGGCGGGAATTATAAAGTTATCAAATAGCAAATTCTAGATAGAATCTTCACTCTAATGCGTTTTTTTTCTTTGGATATGAAACATATTCTCTAACCCATCTAAGCAAGTAAAGAAATATATTCTTATAAAACAATAGGTAACCCAGATAAGACAGTTCCCTAAAAGAGAATGAAAACTGAGCAATGTACTAAACTTTCAGATGAAAAAGGCCCATTTTAAACATGGTATCTAACAGATTTGATGGAAAAGTCGATAAAACCGAAGAATGGGGAATAGAAGAAGGCTTTGATGGCAATAAGTGAGTCAGGAAGAGAAAATAGAGATAAAAAAACGCCACCCAATTTGGGTGGCGGTGAATCATGTCAGCACTATCACTGAAAAAAAATTCCAATTTATAGGGGTGAACAAACTGTTCGAGTCACATGCGTTGACTTCACTTAGTAGCCAAAGCTTGTTGGGTATACAAAGTTACCGGTGTAAACAGACTTGCTATTCCAGAACATTGTACTTGGTAAACCTTTCATAACTATCACCTTTTAAATCAATTAAACATTCGTTGATTTCTCGGTTCCTTGGAGGCGATAAAACGGACTCATCCTTTGAGCATTTCATTCTTCTCTCAGAAGCTGGTTACAAATATACCACCAAGAAATTTAATTACAAGCATTTTAGTGATTGGAATCACAAAAAATACATAAATTGACCTTTATCAAAGTTTATATGTAATTAAATTACAATTTTATGAATTAAAAAATAAAGCCACTTTCAGAATGTATGATAGAGAACACATAGAGCTTGTTATTGTATTCACAAACTGTGACAGTTCTGAGAGAAATCCTTGTGATCGCGACTACTCGTACTCCTTATCTGGTGGTATGCTAACGGCAATTTGAAGGCCAAATCGTCTAGCATTTAATGCTACCTTGACAACATTTTTACGGTATATATTTGGCAAAGCACATCAAAAGGAGTCCTCCGTGTCTGAGTTCCATTCTGAGATCAGTACCTTATCACCTGCTCCACTTTGGCAGTTTTTCGATAAGATTTGTTCTATCCCTCATCCATCGAAACATGAAGAAGCATTAGCACAGTACATTATCAACTGGGCAACAGAGCAAGGCTTTGACGTTCGCCGTGATCCAACCGGTAACGTGTTCATCAAAAAGCCCGCGACACCAGGAATGGAAAATAAGAAGGCTGTTGTACTTCAAGCACACATCGACATGGTGCCGCAGAAAAACGAAGACACTGAACACGACTTCACCAAAGATCCAATCCAACCTTACATCGATGGCGAATGGGTAACTGCGAAAGGCACGACGCTTGGTGCAGATAACGGTATTGGTATGGCTTCTTGCCTTGCTGTATTGGCATCTAAAGATATTAAGCACGGTCCACTCGAAGTTCTGCTGACGATTGATGAAGAAGCAGGCATGACTGGCGCATTTGGCCTTGAAGCTGGTTGGTTAGAGGGTGAGATTCTTCTAAATACAGACTCTGAGCAAGAAGGCGAAGTCTACATGGGTTGTGCAGGTGGCGTTGATGGCACCATGACTTTCGATATTTCTCGAGAATCAACGCCTGCAGGTTTTGTAACACGCCAACTGACGCTGAAAGGCCTAAAAGGTGGTCACTCAGGTTGTGACATTCACACAGGTCGCGGTAATGCCAACAAATTACTTGGTCGTTTCCTTGCCGGTCATGCTCAAGAGCTTGATTTACGTTTAGTCGAATTCCGTGGCGGTAGCTTACGTAATGCAATCCCTCGCGAAGCGTTTGTTACTGTCGCGCTTCCTGTCGAAAACCAAGACAAGCTTGCTGAGCTGTTCAACCACTACACTGAGCTGCTTAAAACTGAATTGGGTAAAATCGAAACAGGTATCGTAACCTTTAATGAAGTGATCACGACTGACGCGCAAGTATTTTCAATCGCCGATCAGCAACGATTCATTGCGGCACTTAACGCTTGTCCAAACGGCGTAATCCGTATGAGTGATGAGGTGGAAGGCGTTGTTGAAACTTCTCTAAACGTTGGTGTGATCAGCACAGAAGAAAATAAAGTCACCGTGCTTTGCTTGATTCGTTCTCTCATTGACTCTGGCCGTAGCCAAGTGGAAAGCATGCTGCGCTCGATTACTGAGCTAGCAGGCGCACAAATTCAGTTCTCAGGCGCTTACCCTGGCTGGAAGCCAGATGCAGATTCCGAGATCATGGCAATTTTCCGTGATATGTATGAAGGCATTTACGGTCATAAGCCGAACATCATGGTCATCCATGCTGGTCTTGAGTGTGGCCTATTTAAAGAACCATACCCACACATGGATATGGTTTCTTTCGGTCCAACAATAAAATTCCCTCACTCTCCAGATGAGAAAGTGAAGATTGATACTGTTCAGTTGTACTGGGAACAGATGGTCGCGCTTTTAGAAGCGATTCCAGAGAAAGCATAATTCAATCACGAAAAATGACAAAGGGTGCCATACGGCACCCTTTTTTTGGTTTAGTTGAACCCAACTACACACGGTTTTGCGCGTAAGCGGCTAATTCATCCATTGAGGTTTGTGCAGCAACTTCACCATCAATGTAGTAAGTAACAAACTCACCATCGCGTACACCCATGAGTGTCGCCTTTTCACCGTTACTGTAAGTAATATCCATTTGAACAGTGTTCTCATCGATTTGCTGCATTCGCCCCTGCTCAATGACACGGTTATCCGCTAATGGTGCGATTGGTGCCGTCGTTAACGACTTATCTAACTGGTGATTGACATCAATGTAAGTATCTACCTTTGTATCGAAGATATGTGGCTTACCATTTAACGGGTTCTTACCCGTCCAAAATTCTAGAGAGTTAAACACGATATAATCCGCTGCGATCGCGACACCATAAACAGGCGCTAAAAGCATATTTAGGCCACCTCGAGCGTAACGGTTGTCAACAGCTTTCAAGTTAAACCCCATGACATAACCTGTCACGGCATTACTACCTACGCAACCTGAAAGTGAAACTGCTACCGCAGTCAATGCACCAATTTTAGCAATTGCCTTTTTCATCAAAACCTCTAGTTAGAAAGTGTGAAACCTCAAATTCGGCGCGGATATTATCGGATAAAAAGTAGGGTTAAAAGTCCGTTTTTTTGTCCTCCATGAACAGTATTATTTTTAATACAGTCACATTTTTTAAGGCTATTATTGCGCTCTCTTCTCTATGGCTTGTTATGTATTAAACTGATAGAAAAGATCATATTGAAAACAAAAACTTCACACATACCAAAATTTCACGCATGACGATTAAAGTAATTTGTCGTGTCCTTAATGAGAATGATTAGTGCGATTTTGCAGCAATTGTTACATTGCTGATGACGCATTTGACAGAGATGGTTTATGGCCAGAAGTAAAAAAAGCAAAGTGTTTGAGCTCTTAGGACATCAAATACAACCAGGGCAACGATTAGAGATCGAATTTGAAGCAGCGAAGCTATATACACATTCGCCTTTATCTATTCCTGTGGAAATAATCCATGGGAAACAAGAAGGACCAGTTTTAATGGTGAATGCTGCTATCCATGGTGATGAGCTTAATGGCGTAGAAATCGTTCGTCAGATCATTAACCAACTGGATCCACAAAAACTGAAAGGCACTGTCATTGCAGTACCTATCGTTAACGTTTTTGGTTTCATCCATAAATCTCGTTACTTGCCCGACCGACGAGATCTCAACCGTTGCTTTCCTGGCAGTGAAAAAGGCGCACTTGCATCTCGTATGGCACACGGGTTCTTTAACAACATTGCCAAGCGTTGTGACTACATTTTGGATCTACACACAGGGGCCATTCATCGCACGAACTTGCCACAGATCCGCGCAAACTTAAGCAACCCAGAAACTCTGCGTATTGCTCAAGCATTTGCAACGCCAGTGATTGTTGATTCAGCATTGCGTGATGGCTCTTTACGCAGTGAAGCAGAAAAATGTGATATTCCAGTGCTCACCTACGAGGCTGGCGAAGCATTGCGCTTTGATCCACTTTCGATCAGCGCTGGTGTGTTCGGGGTTCGGCGCGTAATGCAAGCCATTGGTATGTTGCGAGCGAGCAGGAAAAAGCTGCCTGAGCCTATCATAGCGAAGTCCACCAGCTGGGTTCGCGCGTCAGGTAACGGCATTTTGCGTACTGTCGTTAATCTGGGAGACAAAGTAGAACAGGGTGAAACGCTCGCTTATATTAGCTCTCCTCTTGGTCATGATGAGATAGAACTAAAAGCCCCGAAGCGTGGTTTAGTTATCGGTCAACAAACATTACCATTGGTGAACGAAGGCGATGCAATTTTCCACCTTGCCTATTTTAACCAAGGTGATAATGCTTTAGAGCAAGCAGTCGAAAGCTATATTGAAGGCCTCACTGAATTCGATGCCGAGCCGCTGACCACCGGACAGATACCGTTAGAAACTCAGTAATTCCTACCAAGTAGGCGCCTGATTAGCTCAAAAGGAGCAACAGTGCTCGCACTATCTTGTTTAAAGCCAATAAGCTCAGCGTCCATGATGCTGGGCTTTTTGTTTTATGTACGCTAACGATACTTATCGTAGTTTCCACGAATGGATAAAAAACTTTACAATCCGTCGCAAAAACACATTTGATAATTAATCTCATTATCATTTATTAATCGTAATAATGTTCTTATAATCCCAGCTTCATAAAAACACTATAAATCATCAATATGAAACGATTAAAAAGTCATCCATTCAAAGTAAATCTCATTTCACTGGCTTTGCTCTTCCCTCTTTATTCATATGCCGAGACAGCGCCAAATGAAGAGCTTGAAGTCATAGGCGTTCGTTATGCCAAACCTATTACCATTGCTGAGCCTGCGCAAACCACCATTAATTGGTCAGAGATTGAAGAGCAACAGTACTCTAATTTTGCCTCAATGATCGATGCCGTTCCCGGTGCATCAATAGATGGTGGCGGTCGTTCTGGTGGCGAACGTATTAACATTCGTGGTTTTGATGATCCAAGCGATATCGCCGTCTTTGTCGATGGCGCTCCAATCGGCTTTCAACAATACCGCTACGGTACCTTCTTTTTTGATCCGTTCTTAATTGGCGAAGCAGAAATTATCAAGGGCGCGCACGACTATCGAGCACTCAACGGGAAGTTTGGTGGCTCCATTCGCATTAAAACCAAAAGTGTCGATGATCTCCTGTACGGCGAAAGAAACTTTGGTGCTCGCATCTCAAGTGCATACAACACCAACGGCGATGAGAACGCCTACACGCTAACACTCTATGGTAAAAACGATACTGGTTTTTATTTTCTAGCGAATGGCTCGGTAAAAGATTCTGATGACATTAAAGTCGGAGGTGGTGAAACGCTGGATTACTCAGGTTATGAGCAAGAAAACATGCTCGTAAAGGTCGGTTATGAAAACAACGATCACGAGTTTGAAATTAGCCACACTCGCTACAAAGATGAAGGTCGTAAACCTTGGGCTAACCGCCGCGGAAAAATGCCTAACATCACCGAATACAATATCAAGAAATACGGCTCATTAGAAAAAGCCCAATACGCTTACACCGTCGATAACAAATACACGGACAACACCACAACCATCTCTTACCACTACATGCCGACTAACCCGTATATTGATTTCAATATCAAAATGGCACGTTCCGAAAACGATCGTCATTGGGTTCGCCCTGACGTAGCATTCGAGAAAATGTTCGTTTCTGTTGGCAGTTACGGTCATGAGTCATGGCTGAGTTACGAGCGTGACTACGTTGATGTGTTTAACCAAGCACAATTCGGAGACCACACTCTAATCACTGGGCTTCAATATCAAAAAACCGATAGAGACTCGTTAGTATTCAACGCATCATACGACAGTAATGAAGCAAAAAATTACGGTTGGTACACCCCTTACTACGAACCATCTGGCACGCAGTCAATTTATGCCGCTTACATTGCTGATCACTATCAAGCAACAAACCGCCTAACAATCACACCTTCTCTGCGTTACGAATACATCAAGAGTGAAGGAAAAGGGAACGCTGCGCCGGATTATAATGATCCAGCTGCCGGACATAACTACGGTGAAACGACGCATAAAGGCTTTAGCCCACGTTTGGATATCGACTTTGATGCGAGCAATAATACGCGTTTAAACGCCTCCTACGCCTACGCTTTAAAAGCACCAACCGTTGATAACATCTACTCAGTGCAATATGCGCGAGCTACCGCTACGGCTACTGCTTTGAATCTGGACGTGTCTCGTATCCATGCTTATCAAGCAAGCGTTATCAACTTAACGGAAGGGCTGGTGAACTCTCGCGATAACCTCGCAACAGAGTTAACTATGTTCTATAACGATGTTAACGACACAGTTGATATACGAACGGGCGAAAACCTCGACAAAAATACTACTGAGTTACAAAGCTGGAATACAAACCTAGATGGCTTTAAAAATTATGGCTTTGAGCTAATTTCACAATACCGGATTGAAGATTTCTACAGTAATTTCTCAGCAAGTTACATTCGCGGCAAAAACAAAGGTAGCCTATCTGACTCTACAGGTTCAGATGATGATCATCCTGATGTACCGCCATTAAACATTAATCTGGGTTTAGGTTACGAATGGATTCCTGGTTTACGTACGGGCTGGGAAGTCCGTTGGTATGATGCGCAAACCAAAACCAAGGCAAGCGGTAATAATTTAAAAGTGAAATCGCCAAGTGAGCAATACACGCTACAAAACGCTTACGTGGTTTGGGAAATACAACAAGTCGAAGGCTTGAGCGTTGGCGCGGTTGTGAAAAACTTAACCGATCGTTACTACGAAGCATACCTATCTAATGGCGTGCCTTCGCCTGGTCGCGAAGTCAAACTGCACCTCACTTATCAATACTAACCATACCTAAAAGATGCAGGGCAGACATTAACTGCCCTGTTATATCGTATCCAATGGCCATAATTGCACGCCGTTTTATTTATCAGTATTATCATTTCCTTTTGCTTGCATACACATTATGAACAATCTAAAAACACGGCTTCTTCTGATTTGCTTCTTCCCTGTAGGTAGCCTAGCGCAAGCTTCTGAGAACATTGCAGACTACTTAAAAGAACAAAGCAAGCACCAAGTTTCAGAAGATTTTTACGCACAGCCAACAGCAAATAACCTGAATCTAGATGCAAAAACTAACTCTTTAACTTGGCACGAAGATGGTAAGCCGGATCACTGTCGTTACGCCAAGCAGCCCAAAGACGTCGCAACACATTTCGACTACGGTGAAGCAAACGATCTATCTGACGGCTTACAACACTTTGATTTACCGGAAAGACATTCTGCAAAGGTCAAATCGACACATCGCACTTATGCTAATAACCCTCACCTTCTTCCTGGCAATAAACAATTTGCAGCCCCTGAAGACGGCACGTTTAGCCTGTCCGTATCATCGGATTGTTTTTAGCCGATATAAATAAAAAATGCCCTGAGACAAAACTCAGGGCATTTTCACTATTTGTTTGATGGGTAACGTCACCATCTCACCGATTTAAACTTATTCTTCGTCAGTGTCTACTTCGGTTTCACGTGCTTTGCGGGCTTCTTCTTTACGAACTTTTGCCGCTAGTTGTTCTGCTTCACGCTCTTGACGTTGCGCTGCTTTACGCTCGTTACGAACCACTTGGTTTTGGATAAATCCAGCCAGTTCTTGTTCAGCCCAAGCTTGTGCTTTCTCTTCGCTGTCAAAGCCTGTTTCACGCTTTGATACTACAGTCTTACGAGATGTCACTTGGCGAGTGATTTCTGCGCTCCAGCCGTTACGTTTTTCAGTGACGCGGATAGCAAATTTTGGATTCTTAGACATTTCTTTCATTTCCTAAGGGATTTAGGGATCAATCAGGGATTCGGTCAACTTGATAACTCCATCTAAGCTGAGCTGTTTAACACCATCCCTTGGTAAGCGCGGTATTAGAGCATAAAAGTAATCTAAACGCTGCAAGTTTTTTACGCTAGATAATAGATGACAAAGAAGAGGCAGAACAAAGCAACGTTTCGCCAAGTCACTAGAAAGAGCGACGAAGAAAAAAAGAGTGATAAGAAAAAAGAAAGCGCTGGTCTCTCAACCAACGCTTTACTTAAGCTACATTAACCTTTGGTTAATTAACCGATATTCTTACGGGCATTTTGGAACATACGCATCCAAGCGCCATTTTCACCCCAACCTTCCGGAGCCCAAGAATTTGCAACTGTGCGGAATACGCGCTCTGGGTGAGGCATCATGATAGTTACGCGACCGTCTGCTGTTGTTAAACCGGTAATCGCGTTTGGCGAACCATTCGGGTTGTTCGGGTATTGTTGTGTTGGGTTACCGAGGTTATCCACGTAACGAACCGCAACCGTACCTGATGCTTCAATCGCTGCTAGGTGCTCTGCATCACGTACTTCTACACGTCCTTCTCCGTGGGAAACCGCGATTGGCATACGCGAACCAGCCATGCCGTCGAAGAATACAGAATCAGATTTCTGAACTTCAACTAGACTAAAGCGCGCTTCAAAACGCTCAGATTCGTTGCGCACAAAACGTGGCCACAAGTCTGCACCTGGGATCAGCTCTTTCAGGTTTGATAGCATCTGACAACCGTTACATACACCTAAAGAGAACGTCTCTTCACGGTTGAAGAAGGCTTGGAACTGTTCACGAGCTTGTGCGTTAAACAGGATAGACTTAGCCCAACCTTCACCCGCACCTAGTACGTCGCCGTAAGAGAAGCCACCACAAGCTACTAGGCCATGGTATTCATCCAGTACCGCTTGGCCTGTTAGGATATCGCTCATATGGATGTCGGTTGCTTCAAAGCCTGCTCTGTCAAACGCTGCTGCCATTTCGACGTGGGAGTTAACGCCCTGCTCACGTAGAATTGCCATCTTAGGTTTAGCACCTTTCGCAATGTACGGTGCTGCAACGTCTTCATTTACGTCGAAGCTGAGCTTAACGTTTAGACCCGGGTCAGAGTTGTCTTTCTTAGCTTCGTGCTCTTGGTCTGCACACGCTGGGTTATCACGTAGGCTTTGCATCTTATGCGTTGTTTCAGCCCAGATAACGCG
The DNA here is from genome assembly GCF_033339295.1 of Vibrio sp. 704. Classification (NCBI taxonomy): domain Bacteria; kingdom Pseudomonadati; phylum Pseudomonadota; class Gammaproteobacteria; order Vibrionales; family Vibrionaceae; genus Vibrio; species Vibrio sp. 704. The sequence continues at coordinate 75,135 of NZ_JAWOUH010000012.1, forward strand.
TAGTTCGGTACGTGAACGTTCAAGCACAACTGCATCACCAGAAGTGATAACAAAGTCGTCTGAAGCTTCAACAGAACCAATCACATGTGAGCATGCCTCTAAGCCGTTTGCCGCCAGAGTAGATAGAACTGAATCTAGATCATCATTCTTAACTTGAACAACCGCACCTAGCTCTTCGTTAAATAGAACGGCTAGCGCATCATCACCCAGCTCTGCGATGTTCGCTTTTACGCCACAGTGGCCCGCGAATGTCATCTCAGCCAGTGTAACAAAAAGACCGCCGTCGCCTTTATCGTGGTAAGCCACTAGCTTGTCATCACGTACTAACGCTTGCATTGCATCAAAGAAGCCTTTTAGCTGCTCTGCATTATCTACGTCAGCAGGTTTGTCACCCAGCTGTTTGTATACTTGTGCCAATGCTGTCGCACCTAAGCGGTTTTTGCCGTTACCCAAGTCAACAAGAACTAGAGAAGTCTTTCCGTTGTCAGTGCGTAGTTGTGGAGTCACGGTCTTACGTACGTCTTCCACACGACCAAATGCCGTGATAACTAACGACAGTGGAGAAGTGACTTCTTTGCTCTCGCCGTTTTCTTCCCACTTGGTTTTCATCGACATGGAGTCTTTACCTACTGGGATAGTCAAACCTAACGCAGGACACAATTCTTCACCAACCGCTTTCACTGCTTCGTAAAGACCCGCATCTTCACCTGGGTGACCCGCTGGAGACATCCAGTTCGCAGACAGTTTAATGTGTTTAATATCACCGATGTCTGTTGCCGCAATGTTCGTTAGTGACTCACCAACGGCTAGGCGAGCCGATGCTCCAAAGTCTAGTAATGCCACTGGCGTGCGCTCACCCATCGACATTGCTTCGCCATGGTAAGTGTCGTAGCTTGCCGCTGTTACTGCGCAGTTTGCTACTGGTACCTGCCAAGGACCAACCATTTGATCACGAGCAACCAGACCCGTTACTGTTCGGTCACCGATAGTAATTAGGAATGTTTTTTCTGCAACAGCAGGAAGACGAAGTACGCGATCCACCGCTTCATTAAGCTCAATACCATCACGAACAATGGCAGGGCTTTCCACTTTTAGTGTGGTTGCGTCACGGTGCATCTTCGGTGGCTTACCAAGCAGGATATCCATTGGCATATCGATTGGCGTATTGTCGAAGTGAGAATCTTCTAGCGTTAGATGACGCTCTTCTGTCGCCACACCCACCACTGCATACGGTGCGCGTTCACGCTTACAGATGGCGTCGAATGCTTCCATGTTTTCTGGCGCTACCGCTAGAACGTAACGTTCCTGTGATTCGTTACACCAGATTTCCAGTGGGCTCATGCCCGGCTCATCGTTTGGTACATCGCGTAATTGGAACTTACCGCCACGCTCACCGTCGTCGACAAGTTCAGGCAATGCGTTAGAGATACCGCCTGCACCCACATCGTGGATAAATGCGATTGGGTTATCGTCGCCTAACTGCCAACAACGGTCGATCACTTCCTGACAGCGACGTTCCATCTCTGGGTTTTCACGCTGTACCGAAGCGAAGTCCAGATCTTCTGCTGACTGACCAGATGCCATGGAAGATGCCGCACCACCACCAAGACCGATGTTCATTGCCGGACCACCAAGTACGATTAGGCTCGCACCTACAGGGATCTCTTTCTTCTGTACGTGTTCATCGCGGATGTTACCCATACCACCAGCAATCATGATTGGTTTGTGGTAACCACGAATTTCTTCACCCGCATGAGAAGTGACTTTTTCTTCGTAAGTACGGAAGTAACCCAATAGATTTGGACGACCAAATTCGTTGTTGAATGCCGCGCCGCCAAGAGGACCTTCAAGCATGATGTCTAACGCATTCACAATACGACCCGGCTTGCCGAAGTCGGTTTCCCATGGCTGTTCAAAACCAGGAATACGTAAGTTAGAGGTTGTAAAACCAACCAGACCCGCTTTTGGCTTACCGCCGATACCCGTCGCGCCTTCGTCACGAATTTCACCGCCTGAGCCAGTCGATGCGCCCGGCCACGGAGAGATTGCCGTTGGGTGGTTGTGCGTTTCTACCTTCATCAAGATGTGCGTATCTTCATGGTGGTACGTGTATTGACGAGATTTAGGGTCAGGGAAAAAACGCCCCGCTTTAGAACCTGTCATAACGGCTGCGTTGTCTTTGTATGCAGACAGCACATAGTCAGGTGTCGTTTCAAAAGTGTTTTTGATCATTTTGAACAAAGACTTAGGTTGATCTACCCCGTCGATAGTCCAATCTGCGTTAAAAATTTTGTGGCGACAATGCTCTGAGTTCGCCTGAGCAAACATCATCAATTCAATGTCGTTTGGGTTACGCCCAAGCTTAGTAAAGTTCTCTACCAAGTAATCAATTTCATCTTCTGCGAGTGCCAAGCCAAGGGAAACGTTTGCCTCTTCAAGCGCAAGACGACCGCCAGCTAAGATATCAACATGTGCGACAGGCTTAGGCTCTGCAACAGTAAATAATGCTGATGCGGCTTCAAATTCTGTGAATACTGTTTCCATCATACGGTCGTGAATTAACGCTTTAACAGCGTCAGCTTGAGCTTCTGATAGAACAACTGAAGATTCGACATAATAAGCCGTACCACGCTCTAGACGTTTCACTTTATCCAGACCACAGTTAACAGCGATATCGGTAGATTTAGAAGACCAAGGCGAGATAGTGCCAGGACGAGGCGTGACAAGAAGTAGAAGACCTTCAGGCTCATGCTCTTCGATGGTTGGGCCGTAAGTTAGTAACTTTTCAAGTTTTTCTAACTCTTGGTCATCAAGGTCTGACTTTAGATCGGCAAAGTGCATAAACTCGGCATAAATGCCAGTTACAGGCAGATCTTGTTCACGACAAAGTTCCAGTAGTTTATTAACACGAAACTCAGAAAGAGCTGGGGAGCCACGCAAAATTCTCATGTGCTTAGGTCTCTTATGCAATTGATTAAGGTGATATTGGAATAAATTCAGACACTTAAAATAAGCCCTGTCGAACCTATGCCGATTCCACCTCGTCATTGCGAGCGCATTATATAGTAATTGTTTTTGTGATGTAACACCAAAAGCAACCGTTTGCGTCATTTTTTTTGTCAAATTTGAATTACAACTAAAATGTCGATAAAACACACAATGTCACGTTATAAGTGTGTGATTCACTTTGCCCCATGAGCTCGCTTTGATATAAAGGCAAATAGAAATTTTCCAAGATGTACCTATTAATGCAAATAAGTCACTTCAACCGGCTCAAGCGCAGTGCTCTAATTTTAGTTTCTGTTCTTTTACTCTCTGCTTGCCAGATTGAGTCGGAGCCCAAAAGTGAATTTGAAAAAATTCAAGAACGTGGTGTGCTTCGTGTTGGCACGCTAAACAATCAGCTTTCCTACTACATAGGTCCCGATGGTCCCGCAGGGTTGGATTACGAATTGGCGCGTCAGTTTGCGGAGCAGCTCGGCGTCAAACTCGAGATTAAACCAGCCTTTCGCCAGGCTGAGCTTTTTCCTGCTCTTAAGAAAGGAGATATCGATATCATCGCTACGGGTTTAAATCAAACGTCACAAGCAGTCAAACGATTTAGACCAGGCCCTGCCTATTATTATGTAAGCCAACAAGTGGTATATAAAAAAGGGCAACTTCGACCACGTGATATCGAACAACTCATTGAATACCAAGCCTCGAAAGACGACGAGTCCGACGAAGATACAAATGCAGGCGCTCAAACATTAAAGATCGTTGAACAATCGCAATATGTTCCGACCCTAACAGCGTTAAAGAAGCAGTATCCAGAACTTCAGTTTGAAATTGTTGGTGATGCTGACACGAGAGACTTACTCAAATACGTATCGACGGGTGAGTTACGTTTTACTGTGACTGATTCGGTGGAACTTTCCCTTGCTCAACGCCTTTACCCCGATCTTGCGCTCGCGTTTGAACTTACAGAAGATCAACCAGTATCTTGGTTTACTCGACGCTCTGAAGACGAAAGTTTGTATGCGATGCTGATAGAGTTTTTCGGTAACATCAAACAATCAGGAGAACTGTCCACCCTCGAAGAAAAGTACATTGGTCATATTGAAGCATTTGACTACGTTGATACTCGCGCATTCATTCGAGCTCTGGATGACAAATTGCCTAAATGGGCACCTTTATTCCAAAAATACAGCGAAGAGTTCGACTGGCGCTTAATTGCAGCATTGGCTTATCAAGAGTCACATTGGAAACCAACAGCAAAATCGCCAACGGGTGTTAGGGGGATGATGATGCTTACTCTGCCAACAGCGAAAAGCGTCGGGGTAACAAACCGTTTAGACCCTGAGCAATCTGTTCGTGGTGGTGTCGAGTACTTACGTCGCATTGTAGGTCGCGTGCCTGATAGCATCAACGAGCATGAAAAAATATGGTTTGCGTTAGCTTCATACAATATTGGTTACGGCCACATGATGGACGCACGACGACTCACCAAAGCACAAGGTGGCGATCCGAACGCTTGGGCCGATGTAAAAGATAGGCTGCCTTTACTGCGTCAGAAGCGCTATTACAGCCAAACTCGCTATGGGTACGCCAGAGGCGATGAAGCGCGTAATTACGTAGAAAATATTCGACGTTACTACCAATCCATCATTGGTCATGTCAGCCAACAGCCAGCGATTGATGAGAATAGCGATGACTTGCAAGTGATTCCGCCGCTCAACCCCGACATTTTGATATCGGGCGCAGTAGAGACCGTCGTAGAACAAGTCTCTGGCGCTTCTGACGTCACGGTTGAAGAAGACACCGAACAAGAAAGCATTGAAGAATAAACCCGCGGTAAACTAAAAAATGACGAGCCTATGAAGCTCGTCATTTTTGTTGAGTCCTAACGAAAACTTATCTAGACTCCAATATTCTGAGTGACACCAACCACACTCAACCATTCCTTTGGTTGGTCGCCTTTTCTTCATCGTTAGTAAAACTGATTGCTTTGTAACAGATTACTTTACAACCACATGGTTTAGCTCACTTGATGAAGCGGCGCTTTCGGCTACACTCTGCCGAAATAACGTCACTCCTATTATTAAGCATCGTATTGAAATTGTTTGCTGGCTCTGTGCAATGCAGAAGTCAAATGAAGAACGTTTAAACCATACAATGTTTAGTGCGATTATCGAGCCTATTGCCAAGCATCAATGAGCCGCACTTTACTGGTATAAGTCTTGTCTGCAGGAGGTTTTGAATATGAGAAGACGTAGAGTGCAGTCAAAGCGTTTAAATAACACAGTAGCTGCTATCCGACGTAAACGTAAACTGACATGTATGAAAAAGAAAGTAAGTTCACGTAATCGTGTTTTTGTACATCTAGTCAATCACTAGTGCGTCCAAGCAAACATCTACCACGTTGTAGGTGTTTGCTAGCCCTCACTACTCCTACTACCTTGTTCGCTCTCTCCATTTTCTAATGCTTTTTGTGCTTGCTTCTTCGCTTTAATTTCCTTTCGGCGGCGCTTAAAAAACGCTTGTAGCTGAGTACGGCACTCATCTTCTAGCAGCCCCTTTTCAATTAAGGCGTAATGGTAAGCGGCTTGACTTTCAAACAAATTAAGCACTGTTCCTGCTGCTCCAGCTTTTAAATCTGGCGCTCCAAAAACAACCCGCTTAACGCGGCTATGCAATAAGGCTCCGGCACACATTGGGCATGGCTCAAGTGTTACATATAACGTCGTATCCAGAAGGCGGTAATTTTCTAGCTTTTGGCCTGCTTTACGCAGCGTTTGGATCTCAGCATGTGCGGTAGCGTCATTAGTACCAATACAGCGATTCCACCCCTCAGCGATAATTTCACCATCTTTGACAAGCACTGCGCCAACAGGTACTTCCCCCTCAGCTTCTGCTTGCTCAGCAAGCTCCATCGCTCTGCGCATAAACAATTCATCTTGAGGGGAAAACGGATGGTTAGACAAAGGAGGCTCCAAAGAAACAAAAAACGATTGAAGTCAGGAATTTTATCACCAACTTCGGTTTCACTACAGCAACACATCACGGGACAAAGTCTGCAACTCCAAAAAACTAGTTACAAGACCTATCGATGTTCGTTTTACGAGAACAAAAAAACGCAGATCGAAGACCTGCGCTTTTTGGCTGCCAATTAGCGGCTTTCACACCCTACACGTTTTTACATTGTGTAAGTGTAAGGAGCTTGAATGCCTAGCGGGATACCTACCATCCAATAAGCAACTAGGAAGATAGACCAACCGATCAGCATTGCGATCGAGAATGGCATCATTAGTGACGCAAGCGTACCGATACCAGCCGACTTCACATAACGCTGACAGTAAACCACAACAAGAGGGAAAAATACCATTAGAGGCGAAATGATGTTCGATACAGAGTCACCCACACGGTAAGCCGCCTGAGACAGCTCAGGCGAGATACCAACCGCCATTAGCATTGGCACTAGGATTGGACCAATTAAAGCCCATTTTGCCGATGCCGAACCAATAAGTAGGTTTACAGACGCGGTTAGAAGGATCATACCGATGATGGTCACTTCACCTGGTAGGTTCATCGCTTTTAAGCCTTCTGCGCCATACAACGCTAGCATCGTACCGATGTTTGACTGAGCAAATGCAGATAGGAACTGAGCACAGAAGAACGACATAACAATGTATGCGCCCATGGTTGACATAGTATCAGCCATCGCTTTGATAATGTCGTTGCTGGTCTTGAACGTTCCAGACACTTTACCGTAAACGTAACCAGGAATGATAAACAGAATAAAGATCAACGGCACGATAGACTTCATTATCGGTGCTGAGAAGGCTGTAATTTCACCTTCAGGCGAGCGAAGTGCTGATGTTTCTGGAATTAACGCTGCAACAAGTAAAGCAATACCCGCCATCATTGCCCAACCTGCATAACGGAATGCTTTTGATTCCAGTTCAGTAAATGAACCTAGGTTTGGCGCGGTTTCCGCATCATCATCAATTGGCATTTTTGATAAACGAGGCTCGATGATTTTCTCTGTCACGTACCAACCAATCCCCACAATAATGATAGAGGATAGGCCAGTGAAGAAGATGTTCGCTAATGGGTTAACCACATATTCAGGATCAAGAACCTGCGCCGCAGTTTGCGTAAAGCCAGCCAATAGCGGATCGATACCTGAAGGGATAAAGTTTGCAGAGAAGCCACCAGATACACCTGCAAATGCTGCCGCAATACCTGCTAAAGGGTGACGACCTGCCGCATGGAAGATAATACCGCCAAGAGGAATAACCAGAACATAGCCTGCATCTGCCGCAGTATGCGATACAATGGCAACCAAAATAAGCATTGGAGTAAGAAGCTTAGCTGGCGTGAAGTTCAGCATCTTCTTAAGACCCGTCGTAATAAAGCCCGAAGAATCTGCAACACCCACACCTAGCATTGCGACAAGTACGATACCCAGTGGCGCAAAGCCAGTAAACGTCGTCACCATGTTAGCAAGGAAACTTGCTAGCGCTTCGCCCGTAAGTAAGTTGGTGATAGTAAGAGCTTCGCCCGTTCGAGGGTTTGGAAGATCGAATGATACATTCGACAAAAGTGCTGACGCCGCCCAAGTAATGATCAATGCCCAGAAGAACAAAATCGCAGGATCAGGAATTTTGTTACCTGTCCTCTCGATAAAGTTTAAAAAGCGCTCCATCCCGCTCGGCTTCGATGATGGTGCCTTATTTACAGCTTGGTTACTCATGGTAACTCCATAGTGAATGATGTTGGTGCCAAGGCCTATTTGAATAATTATAACGACCTACTATCCAACGAGTATTCTAGTAAACACCAATGGAGAAAGCACAAGGTTCTAGATTTTTTTTCATAATTGGAGACATATTTTGCAAAAACACCACTTCAATTAAACATAATAAAAACAGTAGCACATCAACTCGATTAACAGTTCAAAAACCATTTATTAACCGTGACAAATCCGGTATCAAACAGGAATTACACCCGCATTTGTCTCAGCCCATGTATGCAATTGAACTTAGTTTTCGAATTCACTGTATTGTGAGATCATCGTTTTAAGCTGAACTGATCGCGTCTCGCCGATTCTATCCTTCCAGATAGAGGTAATGGTGATAGTTTTCAGTGTTCCTGAAACCGTGGCAGCTGGAACTTCCCACTCGACGACATAAGATCCAGCAACAGAAGAGCCTGTTGCAATAGAAGCAAAATTTGCAGGTGTGATGGTAGACATCGCCGCAGAAGCACCACGCGTCCGGAACCATTCGAGCTGGTTTTCTGCTAGACGCAGTGCTTCAATACTTTTTATGGCATATTCGGATTCGCGTTCTAGATATACGTTTAGCTTAGTTAAACCTAGAGCCCCAACACCGATAAGCAGAAAAGAAATTAGAACTTCAAGAAGGTTAAAACCTTTTTGTTTAGAGATCATTCCAGGAGCCCTTCTTCCAGCGGAAATTAATAATCGGATCAACGACCTCATCGATGTTATCTCGGTTGTAAGCAAAATTTAGAGAGTTAACAAAATAAGCACTGTAACCTGGACTATCTAAGACTTGTCCCCCCGAAAAACTAAATGAGCCACGCTGCAGGTAAACGACTTTATCTAGAGCAAGCGTGGGAAAGTTAGCCGCATCCCCAAAATGATCTTTGGCCTCGAACAAGTTCCAATGTGTATCTAAATCTGTAAGTGAATTAGTCGTAAGTTGATAGAGCATACCAGGGAATGTCATTGAACCATGTACAGCAAAAATACCATCTTGAACCACAAGTAATATTGGAGCTTCTCCAGTAGCGGCAAAAGCTTCATTAAGATAATCAATGCCTCCTTTGATTAGTATCCCATCAGAATCATTCTCATACTCTCCAGAGCTATTCTTTTTAGAGGAAGTAAACTCACAGGACCCCGTAACCCAAATATGAGTTTTCCCTGCTGAAATTTGCTCCCCAACTTTCTTTCCACAATCAGTAACGACTTGGTTAGTTGAGTCGTCGTAATCAATCGTAGTAAACCCCCAGCCTGATTTCACCGAGTTCCAGTCACTGCGTTGCTCTCTAAAAATGTCGTAAAATGGCTCTAGGTCTGCATCTTGAATAAAGTCCTCTCCGTAATCTGAGTCAGAAGAGGTCACACTCATATGTTCCGATTTACAATCTATATTGTTGTGAACAAAATCAGCATAAGGGGCAGAACCATGTATAACCCCTTGGTTTGTCGCTCCAGCACGTGAGTGAAATGCATTCTTATAGCGAATAGCAACACACTCCCACCCACTTCCTACAAATTCGCCAGGATCTGGTGTTGAAAATGCGGAGCTACCATTAACGTATAAATCTGTACTACTTTTTAGTGCTCCGGACGCTCTTCCTCTTGAAAGGACAAGTTGTTTTTCAACGGTCCGGCTGGAGTTTGGAGCTGGTTTGCTTAACAGCTTGTTGTCGGTTTCCAATGCTAATTGATGTAAACCTAAAGGTGTTTCACATCGGCTTGAAATTAGTGAAGTTGCAGAAGAAATATCACCGGTACTTTGAACTAAAGAATAGAAACACTCCAATCCCCCTTCTGCAAGCCAATGTTCTTGTCGTGCTTCAATTTGATTATTGGCACGCTTGATCTGATAAAAAAGAGACTTGTAGCTACCAAGCGACATCATTAATGCCGCAACTAGCAATACACCCACAACTAATAACGCAGCTGCACCTTGTTGTTTCTTCATTACTGCCAGTTCCTTTGCATCGCAGTAAACGACTGCTGCGTGCGAATATCTGTCACGTCTTTCAATTCGGTTCCCAATGTAATGGTCACCAGTGCACTTTTTGCATCAGTGCTTTCTAGCAAATCACTAGTCAGGTCAAATCGATTAACGTGAATAACTTTTTTATCAAAGAGAGTGTTACATGAGCCTGTGCCTGCAAGGTTGACCACGTCATTAACATCCCATATCGTTATTTGCTTTTTTTCACACACAAATAGCGACTCTGGCGTATTAACTCGTTGCTCATAAGCCACGTTTTTATATAAAGGAGCAGAGCCAGAAACACCTATGTAATAGGCGTAAGCAATTAGCCCTCTATCAACATCATCAAGAGTGTAAATTGTGTTCGCTGAGCCCGAGATTTTTATAGAATGACCATTGTTACCGTCAAAACCAGCACGCTGAATGTCGCTCTTGAGCATCTGCACGACACTTTCAGAATTCTGTAACAACATTAACTCTTTCGAACGCTCCATTATCACTCGTTGACCACTCACATAGATTGACCCCACTGTCGCAAGAGAAATAAGCCCAAGCACAGATGCGATCATAAACTCAATAAGGCTCGCCCCTTTTTGTTTAAACATAGCCATCCTTAAGAGCAAGTTGAATAACCGTAATATTCTGTGCCGCTGTTATCACTACATACTCTTACGCGGGCTGATAAAGTATGAGAAATGAGTTTTAAGGCTTTTGATGATTCACCAACAGGATGAAACTTCAAGTTTCCTGATGATGGTCGACCATGGACATCGTCGAAGCTGATTTGATCGGAAGCATAGCTCGGGGTAACGACAATACCGTAATACGGCTTACCTGATAAAGATAACAACACAGTCCCAGCTCCCTCAGCTCCGTTATCTGTCAAATCAATACGCCAGTTTCCGTCACTGGATGAGCTCCCAGACATGATGATGTGTGCCCAAAGTCTTTCACGCCGTAATACTGCTTCAGACTTACCTTCAATAACAAAGCCATGCAATTCATTAGCTAAGCGCTGCATTTTGTTGGTTTCAAAGACATTCTTGAAAGATGGTGCAGCTGTAGCCAATAAAGCACTCAGTACAGCAACAGTAATAAGAAGCTCCAACAACGTAAACCCGCGAGGCATTTCCCAAATTCCTATGTAAACGGCAAAAGGGCCGTAATTCATCTTGCACAGATGCTATCACCTGCCAAAAATAGGCGGAAAAGTGAAAAGGAAACTACTCGTGATGATTCGAATTTCTCGTTGTAACGGCTACAAAAAAGGATTGAGAGGGATGACATTGATCGAATTACTGGTAGCTGTAGTGATTGTCGGGATCATTGCTGCAGTCGCATACCCCTCTTACACTAATCATGTAATCAAGTCTCATAGGACGGTTGCCTTGAGCGATCTTAGTCGAATTCAGCTAGAGCTAGAGACATCTTATGATGGTGGGTACGACTGGAGTCATATTCTCTCTGGAGGAACATGCACTCTATGTGACTCAGACACAAATAGATTTTCTTTCGATATTGCGAGCTCTGCAAGTACGGCCTATACCATTACAGCAACAGCAAAATCGTCTCTGGGACAAGACGACGACGAGTGCTTGACTGGTTCTAAAACGATTACTTTAACGTCAACAAATGTCGAAGAACCAAGTGATTGCTGGAATTAGGAAGAACACCGAGATGCAAAAAGGCCTGCATTTTAGCAGGCCTTTGTATGTGTGCTTTTCGCTAACGTCTTAGCTGGTTAAATCATCAAAGAACTTTTTCACACCGTTGAAAAAGCCTTCTGATTTAGGCTTGTGCTTTGTCGCCGCTTCACCACCACAAGACTCTTCAAACTCTTTGAGCAGTTCTTTTTGGCGTGAGCTTAGATTTACTGGTGTTTCGACAACCAACTTCACAATAAGATCACCAACACCGCCACCGCGAACGCCTTTCACACCTTTACCACGCATACGGAACATACGACCTGTTTGCGTTTCTGAAGGCACTTTTAGGCTTACGCGACCATCTAGGGTTGGTACTTCAACTTCACCACCTAGAGCTGCCATCGCAAAGCTTACTGGCACTTCACAGTATAGGTTGTTGCCATCACGCTCGAAGATATGGTGCTCTTTCACGTGCACTTGTACATACAAGTCGCCAGCAGGCGCCCCCATTTCTCCCGCTTCACCTTCGCCAGATAGGCGAATACGATCGCCAGTATCAACACCTGCCGGGATCTTAACGTTAAGTGTTTTTGTTTTCTGCTTACGACCTTGACCATGACACTCATTACAAGGGTCTTTAATGATTTTACCTTTGCCGTGACAGGTAGGACAGGTTTGTTGCACTGCGAAGAAGCCCTGGCGCATCTGTACTTGACCATGACCATGACAGGTACCACATGTTTCAGCAGATGAACCTTTCTTCGCGCCACTACCATCACAGGTATCACAGTGTACTAGTGTCGGTACTTCGATCTCCTTCGTTACACCACGAACCGCTTCTTCTAGCGTCAATTCCATGTTGTAACGTAGGTCAGCACCTCGCTGGGCACGGTGGCCACCACCGCCACGACGACCACCACCAAAGATGTCACCGAATACATCGCCAAAGATGTCGCCGAAATCAGCACCGCCGCCGCCAAAGCCGCCGCCACCGAAACCACCGCCGCCTTGTTCAAAAGCTGCATGACCGTATTGGTCGTACGCCGCTTTCTTTTGAGGGTCGGTCAGAACTTCGTACGCTTCTTTTACTTCTTTAAACTTGTCCGCCGCAGAATCATCACCCTGGTTTCGGTCTGGGTGGAATTTCATCGCTAGACGCTTATACGCCTTTTTGATATCGCGCTCTGAGGCATCACGGCTTACGCCTAATACTTCGTAAAAATCACGTTTTGACATGTTCTTCGTCACCAGTTAATTACTACAAACGGCATCGATTCACCGCTTGGTGTTTGTATCGTTCTAGGTAAGTGCACTTGTCTGCAACATACTTAACTAGAAAGACAGCGTTTACAAACAGACGGGCGTAAGAGTTGCCCCAAACGCCCGCACACGAAGTCTTATCGACCCCAGATGGCTATGCAGCCATCTGGTTAAGAAATATTATTTCTTGTCGTCTTTAACTTCTTCGAACTCAGCATCTACAACGTCGTCTTCTTTAGACTGTGCACCTGCGTCAGCACCTTGTGCTTGCTGCGCTTGAGCTTGTTGTTGAGCGATTTCCATCAGCTTTTGAGAAGCAGTCATTAGTGCTTGAACTTTAGCATCGATAGCTTCTTTGTCTTCGCCTTTACGTGCTGTTTCTAGCTCAGAAATTGCTGCTTCAATCTTCTCTTTCTCTTCTGCAGGTAGCGCTTCACCAGCTTCTTCTACTTGCTTACGAGTACCGTGAATCATTTGGTCAGCTTGGTTACGTGCAGTCGCTAGCTCTTCGAACTTCTTGTCCGCTTCTTTGTTAGCTTCTGCTTCTTGAACCATTTTCTCGATGTCTTCATCGCTTAGACCGCCAGAAGCTTGAATAGTGATCTTCTGCTCTTTACCAGTCTGCTTGTCTTTCGCAGACACGTGTAGGATACCATCCGCATCAAGGTCAAACGTAACCTCGATTTGTGGCATACCACGTGGTGCAGGCTGGATGCCTTCTAGGTTAAATTGGCCTAGAGACTTGTTGTACATCGCTTGCTTACGCTCACCTTGTAGAACGTGGATAGTTACCGCGCTCTGGTTGTCTTCCGCTGTAGAGAAAACTTGGTTCGCTTTAGTTGGGATAGTTGTGTTCTTCTCAACTAACTTAGTCATCACGCCACCCATTGTCTCGATACCTAGAGACAGTGGAGTTACGTCTAGTAGTAGTACGTCTTTAACGTCACCAGCAAGTACACCACCTTGAACTGCAGCACCCATTGCTACTGCTTCGTCAGGGTTTACGTCACGGCGCGCTTCTTTACCAAAGAACTCAGCAACTTTCGCTTGAACCATTGGCATACGAGTCTGACCACCAACTAGGATTACGTCAGTGATGTCGTTTACTGATAGGTCAGCGTCAGCTAGAGCTACTTTTAATGGCTCAAGAGAGCGTTGTACTAGGTCTTCAACTAGAGATTCTAGTTTTGCACGAGTCACTTTAATGTTCATGTGCTTAGGACCAGTTGCATCTGCAGTAACGTAAGGTAGGTTTACGTCTGTTTGAGAAGTAGAAGAAAGCTCGATTTTCGCTTTCTCTGCTGCTTCTTTAACACGCTGCATTGCTAGTGGGTCGTTTTTAAGGTTGATGCCTTGCTCTTTGTTGAACTCATCAACCAAGTAGTTGATTAGACGGTTATCAAAGTCTTCACCACCTAGGTGAGTATCACCGTTAGTTGCTAGAACTTCGAATGTTTTCTCGCCTTCAACTTCATCGATTTCGATGATTGAAATATCGAATGTACCACCACCAAGGTCGTATACCGCGATAGTGCGATCGCCGCCTTTCTTATCAAGACCGTAAGCTAGCGCAGCTGCTGTTGGTTCGTTGATGATACGTTTAACTTCTAGACCTGCGATACGGCCAGCATCTTTTGTCGCTTGACGCTGAGCATCGTTAAAGTAAGCAGGTACTGTGATAACTGCGCCAGTTACTTCCTCACCAAGGAAGTCTTCAGCAGTTTTCTTCATTTTCTTAAGAACTTCAGCAGAAACCTGAGGAGCTGCCATTTTTTGGCCTTTCGCTTCTACCCAAGCATCACCGTTGTCAGCCTTAACGATTTTGTAAGGCATGATTTCGATGTCACGCTGAACTTCTTCGTCTTCAAAACGACGACCGATTAGACGCTTAATTGCAAATAGCGTGTTTTCTGGGTTAGTTACTGCTTGACGTTTCGCTGGTTGACCTACTAGCGTCTCACCGTCAGTGTAAGCAATAACCGATGCAGTAGTACGTTCGCCCTCTGCGTTTTCAATTACACGTGGTTTGTCGCCGTCTAATACAGCAACACATGAGTTAGTAGTACCTAAGTCAATACCAATGATTTTACCCATCTGGCTATCTCCGAATAAATTCTATTTTCGTTTGGTTATAACCCCAATGTGGGGGGAGGAGAATCGGGTTTCAACCCTTGCTCACAAACAAAAATAATCAATGTTTGCTTCTCTATGCCACATAGATAAGGGCGGCAAAATGCTTTTCAAGGGCAGAATTAAAAAAAAGCGTCTTTTTTCGAAATTTATGTGTTTCTTTCTGATTAGTTGGGAACTCGTCACACTGCTGTAGCGCAACAAAACGTCATTTCCCAGATAAATTTATTTATGTCCGACTCTTCCTAAATAAAAAACGAGCTCATAAGAGCTCGCTTCAATATTAGGGTTAAAATAAATTATTCAAGGTATTAGGCGTTCGCTTGAGCAGGCTCAGCATCAACACCTTCTTCTTTACCGATCTCACCTTCTGTTTTTGCAACAATGGTGTTCACTGCCGTGTCGCCGACAACGTTAGATGATGTACAGAACATATCATTAATACGGTCGACCGCTGCAATGATTGCTAAACCTTCAGGTGGTAAACCTAGTTGGTGAAGCAAAACGCCTACCATTACCACGCCGCCCCCAGGAACACCGCCAGCACCAATAGATAACAGAAGAATAGTTAAGCCAAGTGTGAAGATGTCTGCGGTGTTAATTGGCTGGCCAAAAGCGTTCGCAACAAACATCGTTGCTAGAGCAATATAGATAGAAACACCAGACATATTCATCGTTGCGCCCAGTGGTACACCGAAGCCAGCAACCGATTTAGAGACCTGAAGCTTTTCTGTCAGTGTGCGCATCGTTACCGGGATAGTCGCGTTTGAGCTCGCGGTAGATAGAGAGAAAAGAATCTGCTCACGAGTTGCACGTAGGAAAGTCTTTGGAGAAGTTCCTGTCGCAATACTCACTGCCATTGGGTAGAAGAAGAAGATCCAGAACACCAACATCGCAACCACCAAAGCCACGTAACCGGCAACGGACATTAATGTATTGGCGTTTAGCGTTGCACCTAGTTGAATCATTAGTGCGAACACACCATATGGTGCAAGACTCATCACTAATCCAACCAATTTCATCATGATTTCATTTGCCATTTTGAATGTGCGAATAGCTGGGCCACCACGAGAATCCAAAGCTTGAATTGCAAGCCCCGTCAAAATTGCCATAAAGATGATTTGCAGCATGTCGCCGCTAGCAAACGCTTGTACAGGGTTGCTAGGAACAATGTTAACAACTAAAGAGAAAATGTCCGGCGTCTCTGTCGTTGTCAGCTGTACAGCCTCAGATACCGTTCCTGCTAGATTGGCGCCCGCTCCTGGCTGGAAGATCAAGCCGACAGTCAAAGCCGCCGTAATCGCAATGATGGTGTTAAGAATGTAAAGGGTAAAAGTTTTTCCACCAAGACGACCAAATGCACTGATGTCTTTCAAGTCAACAATGCCGCATACGATTGAAACGTAAACTAAAGGAACAACAAGCAATTTGATCAGTGAGACGAACATGCCGCCAACACCTTCTGCTGCTCCAAGTAGGTATGTATCAAAAATCGCAATACCGCTAAATAAGTACTGAATTGCTGTCCCCAGCACAAGGCCGGCAAACAAGCCTATAAAAATCTTACTAGAAAGCGATTTATCCATTATAAATCTCCGATATGTTGTGTTTACTATTTACATTTTTGTAGTTATATATGCTTACTTTTAAAGCATTAGTCGCAAATCATACACACCGAAGTTACAAAATAAAGTGATAATTTACATTTTTGTTAACGACATTGTTTTAGAAAAAATGACTATATTTACATTCCTATGCAGAACAAATATTCACACAACGAATGATTACAATCACTTATAGCCCTTTCCGTTAATAAACACGCAGCGAGATGAGAGAAAATCTCCTATAGGAAAATAATTAACCAATAGGAAAAAATATGAAGGGGATCAAATTTTCATTTATCGATATACAACGAAGTTCGATGCAGTCATTTATGTTTAAAACAAAAAAGCGCCCATCAAAAATGATGGGCGCTTTTATATTTAAAAAACAGGTAGTTAAAGTTACTTAGCAACCATTACCATTGCCGGACGAATCACACGGCCGTTTAGTTCGTAACCTTTTTGCATAACAAACATAACAGTGTTTGATTCATGATCAGGGCTCTCCTGAATCGACATCGCTTGATGGAACTCTGGATTGAATGCTTCACCTTCAGGGTTGATTGCTTTCAAGCCAAATTTCGCTACAACGTCTACAAACGTTTTATGTGTTAGTTCAACGCCTTCTAGGAACGGCTTCACAGTTTCATTCTCTGTATCTGCCGCTTGAATTGCACGCTCTAGGTTATCAATAACAGGAAGCAGCTCTTCTGCAAACTTGTTCAACGCAAACTTACGTGCTTTATCGATCTCTTGCTCAGTGCGACGACGCATGTTTTCTACTTCAGCTTTAGAACGCAACACCGCATCTTGTTGCTCTTTTACTTTTGCCTCGCTAGACAATAGTGCCGCTTCTAGTTGAGCAATCTTAGCGTCTGTCTCATCACCAAGCTCTTCAAGCTCAGCTTCAACTTCTTGTGCTTCAGCTTCTACTTTTTCAGCCTCTTCGATGATTTGATCAAGCTCTTCTTCTGTAACTTTGTTTTCTTCGTTGCTCATGATATCTCCAGAATTCAACATAATGCCCTTAAAGCCATGCGCGTTTTTGCGGGCTTTAACCACATAAAAATTCGCATATTTAGGTGACTTGCCATTATTATGGGGATGAAGATTCCTGATTCAAGCCTCTTTAATGCGGAAATGCTATGAAAAATCCATGTAACGTGATCGCGATTATCGGAAAACCAAGAGATCAACAAGCAATTCAAACTCATAAAGAGTTGTACCAATGGTTGACCTCTGAGGGCTATAAAGTATTCATTGACGATCGCCTTGCCGCAATACTGGATGATATCCCACAGAGTCAGTTTGCTAGCTTAGTTGAACTAGGAAAAAATGCCGATCTAGCCATTGTGGTTGGTGGCGATGGCAACATGCTAGGTGCAGCAAGAATTTTATCCCGATTTGATGTACCAGTTATAGGCGTGAACCGTGGAAATCTGGGCTTCTTAACTGACTTGAACCCAGACGACTTCCAAGCGTCTCTGCAAGCGGTACTCGACGGTGAGTATATTGAAGAGGAGCGTTTTCTTTTAGAGGCGGAAGTACACCGCCACGGACAAATAAAGAGTCATAACGCTGCGCTAAACGAAGCCGTACTTCACCCAGGGCAAATTGCCCATATGATTGAATTTGAAGTGTACATAGATGAAAGCTTCGCCTTCTCTTTACGGGCCGACGGTTTGATTGTCTCCACTCCGACTGGCTCGACGGCATATTCACTTTCTGGCGGCGGCCCAATTCTTTCTCCTAGCTTGAATGCCATTTCACTCGTGCCAATGTTCCCGCATACATTGTCGAGTCGACCTTTGGTGGTTGATGGAAAACGTCGAATTAAATTGGTGGTATCACCAGAAAACCGTGGAACACAAGAAGTTAGCTGTGATGGACAAGTCTCACTTCCAGTTACCCCTGGCGACGAAATTCACATCTATCAAAGTCCAAATGTACTAAAGCTCATCCATCCAAAAGACTACAGCTACTATCACGTCTTACGGAATAAGCTTGGCTGGTCTAGTAAATTGTTCTAACACTTGTTACTCAGGGTAATAACTTCAATAAAAAAGCCAGCAGCTCAATTGCTACTGGCTTTTGGCTTTCTTAGACAAGAAATAGACACAAAGTAGTGAGGCGACACGATATTTGTCATCATTAAAGAGAAGCTTATAAATTTTGATCCTGTGGGCAAACTTTACACAAAAGATAGAAAAGCAAATTCAATGATCTATGTCCGGTGATATTCTCACCATGAATAGAGTATTAACTCTATTTCATACAATCAATAAAGGACATATTATGAAGAAAACCATCATTCTGTCTGTTCTCAGTACATTAGCACTTATTGGCTGCCAATCAGAGGAAACGCAAGTCAACAGTGTGTCCAATGCAAAAGCGGAAGATATCACTAAGACGAAACGGGCCCTAGCTCAACAATTGAGTGAGAATTATGCTGCCATTGAACCCATGCTGAGAAGAGATATTACTCCGCAACAGACTAACGTGTCTGTATCAGCATTTGTTAAGCAAAACCCTAACTCAGAGTTCAGCCGCCAGCTTGTACAAGCTGACACTCAAATTCGTAGCTGGAAAGGTATTTCTGAATACTCTGATCAGTTGTTAGAAGTTCGCTTGGCAAATGAAGCCATGATAACAGCATGGCAAAGTGGCGAGGTCGAGCCATTATTTGCATTTGAACCAAGTGGTGATGATGAGAATTGGCAATACATCGAAGCATTTGATGTTTATGGCAACATCCATCAACTCGATGTTTACCAGCTCCCTGAGGTACCTGTACTTGTCGTTGATAACAATAGCTCTGCAGAGCTAAAAGCAGGCTTGCAAGCTATGCAAGCTGAGATGAAAAAACTCGGTCAACCAGCTTTAGTTCAACCATATATTGCTGATGAACAACGCCAAAATACACCGCTATTGTCAAGTAGCGCAGTGGGCGAAGCGGCTCCAATTCAAACCACGCAGTTGAAAAAGATCCGTCTAGCCGATGACAAAGAACCTTGGATCTCTGGCAAGGCAGAAATCTACGCTATCGTAACGGGCGTCAATCCAAGTCGTGATGAACCTACTCTCGATTTGGTGGAGCTTCCATACTTAGACTACGATAACCAAGATTACTATCCAAATCAGATCATTATTCACTGGTCTCGTTACCGCTGGGGTGCGGCAGACATTGTGCTCATGGAGCAAGATGACGGCACAGACTATAAACAATTGGCAAAACTCCTTGTTCAAGTTGCCGAAGAAGTATTGAAAGCGATTCCAGATCCAGAAGTTCAGGCTTACGCGATTATTCCGCAAATCACGAACAAGATCATCGACACTATCCCCGATGGTGTACTCACGAATGATGATGACTTCGTCGACGTTTACTACACTCTAATGCAAGATACTTCATACGTAGATCACCCAGGTGCAGGTGTGAATGCAGTCGTCACACTAGAACCACTAACGATTAACCCAACTCGTCCGTAACCTGTTCAATTTTAATGAGTCGTTGTAATCACATCGGCTCATTTTTCCCACTTCATCACAAAAAAACAGCCTACAAAGAAAATTTTCCCTACCTGACTTTACTGTATAAAGAAACAGTATATACTGTTCTCTTATACAGTATTGTTCAGTTATACAGGTAAATAAAATGCTGGCTCATCTAAGTGTTAATAATTTTGCGATTGTTAAGTCTTTACAACTCGAGCTTTCTAAGGGCATGACCACCATTACAGGTGAAACAGGCGCGGGTAAATCCATTGCTATCGATGCTTTAGGGCTCTGCTTAGGCGGACGAGCCGATGCCGGCATGGTGCGACAAGGTGAAGAGAAAACCGAAGTTAGCGCCGCTTTTTTATTGGACAACAACTTACATGCAACACGTTGGTTAGAAGATAACGATCTGCTAGATGGCAGTGAGTGTATTTTGCGTCGTATTATCACAAAAGAAGGCCGCTCAAGAGCCTTCATTAATGGCAGCCCTGTTCCACTATCACAACTCAAATCTCTAGGGCAGCTACTTATCAATATCCATGGGCAGCACGCTCATCATCAATTGATGAAAAGTGAGCACCAAATGGCCATGATCGACCAATATGCTGGGCATTTAAACCTACTAAAAAGCACACGAAGTGCTTACCAGCATTGGCGTCAGGCGGATAATAACCTCAAGCAGCTAAAAGAAAATAGCCAGCAAAACCAGGCGCAAAAACAGTTGCTTGAATACCAAATCAAAGAACTGAATGAGTTATCGCTAGGTGAAGAAGAATTTGCAGAGCTCGAGCAAGAGCATAAACGACTATCCAACAGTGGTGAACTCGCCACTACCTGTCAGCAAGCCATCGAACTTATTTACGAAGGTGAAGAAGTCAATGCGCTTGGTATTTTGCAATCGGCCAATCACTCCCTAATTCAATTAGCCGAATTAGATGAAAAGCTATCTGAGCTACCTAACATGCTGTCAGAAGCAATGATTCAACTTGAAGAAACGAAGAATGAATTACGCAGCTACTTAGATGGCATCGATGTTGATCCAGCTCGTATGGCTTATGTAGAAGAACGTTTTTCTAAAGTGATGTCTGTAGCTCGTAAACACCACGTAATGCCAGAAGAACTCTACCAGCATCATCAAGATCTTCTGGCCCAAGTAGAAGCGTTAGATTGCTCCGATGAACGTTTAGATGAACTTGCTCAAGAAGTAGAACACAAGTACCAAAGCTTTCTAACACAAGCAGAAAAACTGCACAAATCACGCAGCCGTTACGCAAAAGAACTGAACAAACTGATCACACAAAGCATGCACGAATTGAGCATGGAGAAAGCAGTATTCAGTATCGAAGTTAGCAATGACAACACACACCCATCGCCGCTTGGCATGGACAGCGTGTGCTTCTTAGTATCGACCAACCCGGGACAACCATTACAACCTATAGCAAAAGTTGCGTCAGGCGGTGAGCTATCACGCATCTCTCTAGCGATCCAAGTGATCACCGCTCAGAAAGTAGATACACCAAGTTTAATCTTCGATGAAGTGGACGTAGGTATTAGTGGCCCAACAGCTGCCGTAGTGGGCAAAATGCTACGCAAGCTTGGCGAATCTACTCAGGTATTGTGTGTCACTCACCTCCCTCAAGTTGCCGGATGCGGCCATCAACAAATGTTTGTAGCTAAGCAAACCAAAGCAGGCCAAACCGAAACCCAAATGCACGCATTAGATGAACAACAACGTGTGGCAGAATTAGCTCGCTTACTTGGGGGTAGTCAAATAACCGACTCAACGTTGGCAAACGCAAAAGAACTGCTTATCGCCGCTTAATAAATCGACAAGGGATGAGAAATGGATATCAGAGCAATACACAAAACCAACTGCTTAGATCTCATCCCTATTTTTATTGAGTTAGAACATTACTACTTCAAAGAAAAAGCTTCATCAAAACACGATCTGGTCCATTATCTAAAGAACCAAGTTTTCTCTGAACATTCTGGCGTTCATATCATTGCGGTTTACGATAATGATGACGTCGTAGGCTTTGCATCTTATACCGTCATGTTCCCTGCCCCAAAGCTCTCAGGGCAGATGTACTTAAAAGATCTGTTCGTATCTTCGAAGGTTCGAGGAAAAGGGGTTGGTCTCAAGTTAATGAAGTATCTGGCATCTTTGGCGATCAAGTGTGGATGCCAAAGGTTGGACTGGACAGCTGAAAGTAGTAACCCTACCGCAGGTCAGTTTTACCGCTCAATTGGTGCAACACTAATTCATGAAAAAGAGTATTATCGTTTTTCAGGTGATGCATTACGCGAATTCGCCAAAACCGACTAACGAGTCACTAGGCTTGGCTCACCGCTGAAAGCGTCCATCACCCTACTTCCGATTGAAATTTGCTCTTCGTCACCTAACTAATACGTCATGTGGTGACATTTACCGTCTAATATCGGTGAATAAATGCAACTCAACTCAAAATTCGTTGTCAGATTGTCTACCATACGACGCATAGCTTTTTACATCTGCGTCGAGCTTGTTTATTATCAGCGCAGTATTTTAAAGGTTACTAAGAAATTATTATGCAATTAAAGAAGTGGTTAGTTGCCGTACCATTAGCAATGACATTGCTGACAGGATGTTCGGTATTGGAAAGACTGGTTTATCGTATTGATATCAACCAAGGCAACTATGTAGAACAAAGTGCGGTTGATAAATTAAAGTTTGGGATGACTAAAGCACAGGTTCGCTTCGTATTAGGGTCGCCAATGCTTATTGAAAACGGCTATCCAAACACTTGGTATTACATCTATCATCATACTCCTGGCCATGGCGAACCAGTACAGAAAGATCTGATTGTAAACTTTAATGACCAAGGCACGCTCGCAGACATCAGTGGTGACTTTCCAAAAAGTGACGCATTTTACGAGCAAATTCAGTAAACTGACTTTTGCAAAAAACCTCCCGTTTGGGAGGTTTTTTATTATATAGAAATCATGTTAGTCAAACTTTGAGTAACTCACATGAGCTATTGGGTTAATATTAATCCTGCTTATTTTTACGTACAGAACTAGGCTTGCCACCGGTGACTGGGTCTGCACTCCCCTCGGTTTTAGCCTGCTCCGCCCGCTTACGGCGAATCTCTTTCGGATCGGCAAGTAACGGACGATAAATCTCTATTCGATCTCGATCTCGAACGGTCGCATCCAACTTCACGTTACGACTAAACACACCCACTTTGTTCTTGGACAAATCAATTTCAGGGTACAACTCCAATACACCGGATTGTCGAATGATCTCTTCTACCGTTGCGTGATTATTTACCACTAAGTTAAATACACGCTGTTCATGAGGAAGAGCATAGACAACCTCAACGTGAATCATATCTGACTCAATACTCATAACACTCGTAGACCTGTTTTGCGCGTTTAGTAAATGCATTTACCATATTACTAGTAAGCTCGTTAAAAATCTTACCGAAGGCCATCTCAATCATTTTACTTGAGAATTCAAACTCAAGCTTTAGTTCCACCTTGCAAGCTTGCTCATCTAACGCGGTAAAAATCCAACCACCACGCAACGTCTTAAACGGGCCATCCACCAAGTTCATCATAATTGCCTGACCGGGGATCAACTCATTTGAAGTCGTAAACGTTTTGCTGATTCCAGCCTTCGCCACATCGACAGAAGCCACCATACCATTCCCCGAAGACTCAATGATTCTAGAGCCCGAGCAACCAGGCAGAAATTCAGGGTATTTAGCAACATCATTAACCAGATTGAACATCTGTTCGGCGCTAAAAGACACAAGCGCAGAACGGCTGACTTGCTTCATACATACTCCTATCGATACATGTACAGATTTAAAGCTACTCGCCAATTTTACTTTTATTCCACGATTGCGCAAATAAAAGGATTTCCTATCCGATATCCAACCCGTATAATGACGCTATTATGGCAAAGAAAAAAACGAAACAAAAAGCGGGTAGCAATACTATCGCGCTGAATAAAAAAGCTCGCCACGAGTATTTCATCGATGATGAAATCGAAGCTGGCTTGGAGCTCCAAGGTTGGGAAGTGAAAGCCCTTCGCCAAGGTAAAGCCAATATTTCTGAAAGTTACGTATTTATGCGTGACGGTGAAGCCTTTGTGAGTGGCATGACAATCACTCCTTTAAATCAGGCATCGACACACGTTGTGGCGAACCCTACACGTGTGCGTAAACTACTAATGAGTCGTCGTGAGCTGGATAACCTATTCGGACGTGTAAACCGTGAAGGTATGACATTAACGGCCCTCTCACTGTACTGGTCTCGCTCTTGGGTGAAACTAAAAATTGGCGTAGCAAAAGGTAAAAAGCTGCACGATAAACGTACGGATCTAAAAGAAAAAGACTGGGCAAGAGAAAAAGCACGCGTAATGAAGAGCGCGCTGCGTTAATCTTGACCACTTAAACGCATAGTACTGGACAGCCAATGCTTTTCTGTTACTATGCGAATATTACCTGGGGCTGATTTAGGATTCGACGGGAATTCAGAAGTCTGAGGTGCATGCCGAGGTGCGGTAGGCCTCGTTAACAAACCGCAAAAAAATAGTCGCAAACGACGAAAACTACGCACTAGCAGCTTAATAACCTGCTAAGAGCTCTCTCGCCCTAGCTTCCGCACGTAAGACGGGGAATAACGAGGGATCAAACCCAAACGCGCTAGCCCGGATTCTCCCGCCTGAGAGATGAACGGCGAATTTTAATTCAGGCTAGTCATTCATTAGCGTGTCGGTTCGCAGGTGGATGGCGAAATTAAAGATCGACTAAGCATGTAGTACCAATGATGAACGGTTTTCGGACGCGGGTTCAACTCCCGCCAGCTCCACCAAACGTTTGGAAAAGGCCACCTTCGGGTGGCCTTTTTTGTATCAACTAAAATAGTCTCTTTTTTCAAACATTCATGCTTTCTGAAATCTTACTACATAGATTACCGCATACCTTTGGCCCATGTAGGTTTACAAACTCGTTGAGTATTAATCAGTAAACAAGAAGTTCATAAGTACGAATCAAAAAGGCTGAGAGCATGGTACTAAAAGCCCTGCAACTTAAAAGTTTTCTGCTTACCTATCCTTTCTAAGAGATAACTAGATCTAAGTCTAAAGCCTATACTCATCTCCCTCGATGAATTGATTGATGCATTCATTGTTAGTCCCTACTCGCTTGTTTCATTACAACTCTATCGATGTAATGACTACAAATAGTAGTTACAAAAAATAATGTAACTCTAATTACAAAATTAACCTTAGATATTGAATAGAAACACAACATATATAGATTTTTAAATTTCAAAATGAAAGTATTGTTGTGAAAAATTAAGTTGCTGGAATTATTACCGTCATATTAGTGAGCATTGTAATGAATTTTGAAGAAAGTAAATTGAATGACGAACACGTTAATCAATACACACCGAAAATCAATGGTGTGTTAACAAAGAAAGGAAAACCACTTAGTAGCCTGAAGGTTAGCCTTAGTATTGGTTTAAGCACCTCAGGGAAATCAATAGACTTATCAACATTCACAGACAGTACTGGTCGCTTTGAATTTTCTCCAGTCTATGAAAATAAAAACATCATAAGCACTCCTCTTATTGAGCACTATGTAACTATTGTTTTAGTCGCAGAACTCAGTAATGATGAAAGTACTATTATTTGGGAAGGAAGCTTTGATGGTTATAAAATAGAGGATTACGTAAAAAATAACATGGCTAACCTTTCTTGTGACACTGAGAACCCTCTTAAGTACTTTGCTTTTTCAATTGATGATGAAGAAAACGATGACTACTACGTGAACAGTCAATGTAACTTATTTGGTTATATAGACTCTGACTTGTATGGAAATTAAATAATGCACTCATGATGCAACTCCAGTTCCTATGTCTCCTCTTTGGCCATTTACTCACGGTGGTATTGAGTATCGGCTAGATGGAAGTTCTGGCATCTACTTCTGCGCTCATGGACTAGGAAAAAAATCTGTTCCGGGTTATGTCAATACCGCTACAAGTAATGAGTGGTCGGCACTACAACCCAAATCTCAAGCTTACCTAGAACGCAACGTATTTCTTGACTTCAACAATAGATATAATGCTCGGATGACTGATGGTTGGGTAAGTAAAATAGTCTCTTCAACTTTGACTTTACTAAGAATTTCAGGTCTGGGTCATATAATACAACAGATGCGACCGTAGGCCTTACTGCTTGGGATCAACTAGCTAAAGCTATGGCGTACATTTCAAAACTAAAAAACGAGTATACAGAACACGTCCGCGGTATTTTAGGTCACATGAATGTAATGTCAGGTAGCGCAGCGATCGACCTATCGAGTATTACTTATAGAGTGATAAAACTTTGTTTTTCGAGACTAGTAAGAAGGTTAGACAGTCATGTTAGAAATGCTCTAAATATAGTAGCGTGACAGTAAAAGACACTAACAATTATTCTAAAAACCGCTCTATTATCCTCAACTAGATTGAGTTCAGAAAAAGCGAAGCTATTTAGGCTTCGCTTTTTATTAGGGCTTAGAGTTGTTAACAATATTAAAATCTATATTCCACACCTAGTGATGCTTGGTTAAAGTCTGTTTCCGTGTTTGCACCGTTCGCGACATTCTCCGCATTGAGTTCTACGTCGTACCACATATATTCTGCGTTAACTAAGAAGTTATCAGTAACTTTAAAACCAACACCGGCACCAGCGAATACACCTTCATCATCTTTGTTGCCTTGGAAGCCCGCAACGTTGTAATCCGTCGAGTACCACATTTGACCGCCTTTTGCGTAAAGGTCGACACGATCAGCAATGGGAGCGGTAACTTTTAGAGCCGCTGTATAGCCGTCCGTTTCGGCATTTGCTAGGTTATTACCATAGCTACCGAAATCAATGTAACCACCTTCCAACGCTAAGTAAGGATTAAAACGGTAACCAACTAAACCTTGAATAACATCGCTGTCATCATCAAAGTCATCTTGTCCATCAACTTTTAAGTAACCGTAGTTGGCGCCAACATATACACCATGATCGTTGGAGTCCGCAGCATGTGATAAAGTACTAAACGTTGCTAAAGAAAAAAGGCTAATCAAAGTAACAACATTGCTTTTCATTTCGTTCTCCTAATATAAGTTCCATTGAAGGTTCGAATAGTAAAGAGCAAATGCAATGCCAACTTTAAATTAATGAAAAATATATTTAATTTTATAGAATACTGACAATCCTCTAAAGAACGCCGAACAAAAACAGAAAAAAAGATCTGTCTGTTTACTTTATATAAACAATACTAAATTGAGGTTAATCGATGATGTGAAAAAGATTCTTGTTAATTTGTAGATTTTTCAAAGAAATTAAATAAACATCTAAAATACTCTTGTAGATTAATCAGTCAAAAAACGCTTAGCTAGTTTTTATAAGAAAGGAAGCTAATCACACATACGTTGCATCTTACTTTGCTTCAAGCCGTGAATACTCTACTCTTTGCCTAAGCAGAGTTTAATGGAACTGAAGTATGTTAAAAGGCAGTGAATACCCTTCTATTCGAGCATTAAGGACGTTTGTCGCGGTCTCTAATTACCTCAGTTTCTCTAAAGCAGCGGATGCCCTATGTATTACGCAAAGCGCAGTAAGCAAACAAATCGCATCGCTGGAGCAATTGGTGGGTTTACCTTTAATACAAAGAAGGGCGAGTGGTATTGAGTTAACTGAAGAAGGCAAGCGTTATCTGCCGCAAGTCACAGAAGCTTTGGAGCTTATTCAGCATGCAACTGCCAACTTAATCCAGTCAGATTCAAAGCAAGAATTACTCACCGTGGACGTAACCCCTTCTTTTGCCAGCCTTTGGTTGATACCTAATATTGATGACTTCCACCAGCAACATCCTAACATCCGAGTAAGAGTCTGTACCGGGGATGGGAACGTCAAAGATTCGAGCAACGAAAGTGACTTACATATTCGCTGCCTTCCATTATCCACACATTATGAATACAGCCACTTACTGTGCGAAGAAACATTGTTATTAGTCGGTTGCACAAATGCTCCTGCAATTGAGAGTGTGCACGCTGTTAGTAATTATCCGTTTATACCTCAAATCACTCGCCCTCAGCTATGGGAGCAATTTAAAACGGCACATGCAGTAGAATCAACCGTTACCTATCACTCTGTAGGCTTTGAACATTTTTACCTAGCTTACGAAGCCGTCAAAATGGGAAAAGGACTCGCCTTACTTCCTGATTTTATGGCGCAGAATTCTATTTTAAGAGGGGATATCCAACATATTCTCAACCTAACTTTACAGAGTGGTTATGGTTATTACGTGATGATCCCGAATTATCGCCTATCGGCTAAGCAAGTGGCGGCGTTTTACGAATGGTTGAAGAGCAAACTAAGCTAATATTGTTTTCTTGAAATGCTTTTGGTAAACCAAAACAACTCAAAGACTTCAGTATCTGTCTGCTCCAAATTGTGGCATTCTCATTAACACTGTTTCAAAAGGATAAATGGATTGAAAGATATGGACAGCAATTCGCCCAAACTCTCATTACGTACCATTGAGCCAACGGATTACCCTGAGCTTGCAGAACTAATGGACTTAGTGTTTCCTGATGTTGGCGGCTCATGGCCACGGCTGACTATTATGGATCTCATTCATCAGTTTCCTGATGGCCAAATCTGTATTGAAGATAACGGCAAAATAGTCGGTGCAGCATTAACCATTAAAGTGGACTACAACCGCTTTTCTCTTCCTCATCTATATACCGACATCATTACCGAAAACAACGTCATACAGAATCAAGTAACCGGTGATGCAATGTATGGTCTCGATGTATTTGTCCACCCGGACTATCGAGGGCTACGTTTAGGTCGACGTTTGTATGATGCGCGTAAAGAACTTTGCCGTAGTAAGAACTTCAAAGCAATTTTAGCCGGTGGTCGCATTCCTAATTACCACCAATACGCAGATGAACTGAGCGTTGCAGAGTACATCGACAAAATAAAACGCCGTGAGCTTCACGATCCTATTTTGTCTTTTCAGCTTGCAAACGACTTCGATGTAAAACGTATTATGCGCGGTTACTTGCCAGAGGATAGTGCTTCTAAAGGCTACGCAACTCTGCTGGAGTGGGATAACTTCTTCTACGAAGAGGATATTCAATCCGTACATGATGTAGAAAAAACGCTGATTCGTATTGGTGTTGTGCAGTGGCAAATGCGCGCCATGAATGACTTAGAGGACTTGCTCGATCAGGCTGAGTTCTTCATTTCTTCTCTTGCGAACTACAAAGCCGATTTCGCCCTATTCCCTGAATTCTTTAACGCGCCGCTGATGGGCTTGCAAAACGACCAAAATTCCGTCGAAGCAATTCGCTTTTTGGCTAGCTTTACAGAAGAGATCAAAAACCGCTTCTCGCAGATGGCAGTCACCTACAACATCAACATTATTGCTGGCAGTATGCCCGTCATCGAAGATGGCAAGTTGTATAATGTGGCCTACTTACTGCAACGAGATGGTGAAATAAACGCTCAATATAAGATTCACATCACGCCCCATGAGCAAAAAGACTGGGTGATCGACGGTGGTGACAATGTTCAGGTGTTCGAAACCGATGCAGGCAAAGTCGGCATACTGATTTGTTATGACAGCGAGTTCCCAGAGTTGGGAAGAATGCTCGCCGAGCAAGGCGCACAAATTGTGTTCGTTCCTTTCTGGACAGACACAAAAAATGGCTACCAACGAGTACGAATCTGTTCCCAATCACGAGCCATCGAAAACGAATGCTACGTTGCAATTGGGGGCAGTGTCGGCAACTTACCTCGTGTTGATAATGTCGATATCCAGTACGCACAATCTGCCGTATTTTCACCGTCGGATATCTATTTTCCACACGATGCGACCTTGACAGAAGCAAGCGCCAACACCGAAATGATAATCTTCGCTGATGTTGATTTGACTAAGTTGAAACAGCTTAATACCGAAGGCTCTGTCACCAACTTACGTCATCGCCGCCTTGATTTGTATGGTGCATTCACCAAAGCCAAAGAGTCATAAGGATCTCCCTAATTCGCCGCTACCAAAGAGCGTGGCGGCGAATAAAGCCTGCTGCAGGTTGATTCTGCGCAATTATCAGAGGCATGTCAGTTTTTCTCAATGGTGAGAAACAAGAATTGACCCAATAGGACATTCGGAGTATCACTCCAACTTCGTTCCGCTTTTATTAGGGGAAAGCTTTTGGAACATATTAACGAACTTCTCATGTCAATGAAGCCTTTGCTTGAGCAATACGGCTACGTTGCGCTGATTGTCAGTATATTTCTAGAAGGGATAGGTATCCCGATGCCTGGTCAATCACTGATGATCGCGGCATCTTTGCTCTCGTCAGAACAAGTCATGAACCTAAGTATGGTAATGATGGTATCGTGGCTGAGCTGCTTTTTTGGTAATACCTGTGGCTACTTAATCGGTTATTACTTTGAGGGGTGGTTAGATAAAAAAGGCTACATTTCCGGCCCGAAGATGCAAACGCTTCAATTGACTATCCAGAAATACGGCCCTACGTGCTTGGTGGTCAGCCGCTTTATTGAAGGAATGAAGCAATTTATGCCTCTTGCATGCGGTATCGCGAAAATGCCACGTAGAGAGTTTTTGCTCGGTAACGCCCTCGCGGCGACGGTTTGGGTATTGGTATTCAGCTTGTTAACTCACTTTGCATTTGAACATTTAAGCGTGTTGAGCAACCTGTACACCGAATACAAATATCTGGTATGGGCATTTGCTGCTGTCTTATTTACGTGGATGGTTTTAGGTATTGTTAAACGCAAAAAAGCCAAATCAATGCAATAACGACAGTCTCTTCATTAGCGCATAACTAAAGCTCGTGGTATCAGTGAGATACGCAACACGAGCTTTTATCTTTTTCTTTACGTGTAAAATTTAAACAGCCATTTAGACGTCTAGACGTTGACAATGTAGAAATGTGATATTAGTCTGCTCTTCTCTCTTATCATTAACATTGTCGTTTACATGTCCGGTTCCCAACAAACTACTAAAACAGTTGCACCGTCTGCGGTCGCACTGATCCCATTAATTGTATTCCTTGCGCTATTTATTGGCGTAGGCACTTACTTATCTTTGCAAGGCGTGGAATTTGCCTTCTACCAGCTGCCTGCACCCATCGCGGTATTACCAGCCATCATCATTGCGTTTCTTTTAAGTAAAGAGAAACTTAACCGCTCAATCGAACACTTCATGCGTGGTGTTGGCCACCCAGACATCATCGCAATGTGTATGATCTATCTGCTTGCAGGTGCCTTTGCTGCGGTAGCAAAAGCCTCTGGCGGTGTTGATGCAACAGTGAACCTTGGTTTATCCGCTATTCCAACCAGCATGATTTTACCGGGCATTTTTCTGATTTCTGCTTTTATCGCAACAGCAATGGGGACTTCGATGGGTACCATCGCAGCCGTTGCCCCCGTAGCGTTGGGTATTGCTGAATCAGCAGGAATGAGCTTACCGTTAACCGCAGGCGTTGTACTGAGCGGCGCTATGTTTGGTGATAACCTTTCTATCATCTCTGACACCACCATCGCGGCGACACGCTCTCAAGGTTGTGAGATGAAAGACAAGTTTAAAGAGAACATTCGTATTGCTTTACCTGCGGCGTTGATCGCGATTGCAGTGTTCGCTTTCAACAGTACTGCGACTCAAGTGCCTGCAACTGGCGATATTGAGTGGCTAAAAGTCTTGCCGTACATCACTATTTTGATCCTAGCGGTATCTGGTGTGAATGTGTTTGTGGTTCTGTCGATTGGCATTCTTTTGGCTGGCGGCGTGAGCTTGGCATCGATTGACAATTACGGACTAACTAATCTAGCCCAAGACGTATACAAAGGCTTTGGTAACATGCAAGAGATCTTCTTGTTATCCATGCTGATTGGTGGCTTGAGTGAACTGATGCGTCGCCAAGGTGGTCTTGCTTTTCTAACAAATTTCGTTAGTAGCCTTATCCACGCGTTTGGCTCTAGTCACTCTAAGCATGCGAACAGTCGTGCAAGCGAGCTAGGTATTGCAGGTTTGGTATCAATGGTCAATGGCTGTACGGCAAACAACACCGTAGCCATCATTGTATCGGGCAGCGTTGCTCGCCAACTGGCGGAAGAGAATAATGTCTCTCCTCGCCGCTCAGCAAGCTTGTTAGACATTTTCTCATGCGTGGTGCAAGGCGTGTTGCCTTACGGTGCTCAAGTACTGCTGCTAGGTTCCGTATTCAACCTATCGCCACTTGAAGTAGTTGCCAATTCTTACTACTGTTTTGCATTAGCGATAGCGGCTGTTGTCGCGGTGTTTATCAAACATCCCGCTCGTCAACCTGTAGCGCAAACTGAGAACTAACGACAAATACCGAAAAGGCTCCGATGGAGCCTTTTTACTTTCCTTTCTTCTTTTTTTCTTTTCCGCGAGCAGATTTACTTCAAAGCTGAACGCAAACTTTGCGCACTGTGTAAAGGAATAGCAAAGCGATGCGCCACATCGCGTAGAGCTTCCACCTGAGCCGCGTTACTGATTGCTAATTCGCCTGCCACATCGACGTGGTTATTCTCAAACCCCACTCTCACATCGAATCCAAGTAACATCGCACTCGCTAAACAGTCTTGCTCTCGCGCGCCAAAAGCACAAATGGCACATCGAATTTCTTCCTCGACAAAACGCGCCAAATTCAAACCTCGTAAATCCCATGGCGAAGACTGTTGAGCTTGGTGATAACGCCCTAACACCACTAATGCATGCTGATGCGTTTTAGGTAACACGCCCGCATCACGCAGTTGGAAATAACGTTCAATGTCGGTTGCATCGTAGAGAATAATTTGGCTCACGATGTTGTGTTCTGCCACCCAATGGAAAAAGGCATGCCCTTCTTTCTCACTTGCGCGATCAGGGATTAACTCCCTCAATGCAAAAGAAGCCGCTTCTGGTTTCACAGCTTTAACTAACGCCATCTGTTGTGGCGGAGAATACAAGCCCACCGCCTCTGTGGTGAGCTGTACCATCATGTTTTGTCCCACCGCTTCTTTCACGGCATGGTAAATTGCCATGTTGCCGTCGATGTCTAATGAATGACGTCCGTTGGCGTCTCTAGCATGCAAATGGATCATGGCAGCCCCTACCGTTTGACAAGCGATAGCCTCTGCAACCAGTTCGTCTGTTGTCATGGGTAAGCTGGCGTGATCGTGCTTAGTTTTTCTTGCACCGTTTGGGGCCACGATAATAGCGATAGGCTCTCGTATACATCGATTTTCTAATTCCATTCCTTCGCTACCTCTTTTAGCGTTAATGAGAGTTTGCCAACTAGCTCATCAATATGGTGAGGCTGAATAATGAATGGCGGCGCAAGCAAGGTATGGTGCCCATTAACGCCATCAATCGTTCCGCCCATTGGATAGCACATTAAGCCATTTTCCATTGCTCGCTGTTTGATGCGTTTGTCTGCCAATGTGGCTTTACTCAGAGGCGCCTTGCTTTCTTTATCCGCCACCAGCTCAATGCCAAAAAACAAGCCTTTACCACGAATGTCGCCAATATACGGTAAATGGGCCAATGCAGAAGTAAGCTCATTACGCAGCAAAGCACTTTGCTGATTCACCGCCGTTAATAAATCATCTTGGAAGATGGTTTGAATGGTCGCCACGGCAGCAGCGCACGCCACAGGGTGCGCCATAAAGGTATGACCATGTTGGAAAAAACCGCTTCCATCAGCAATAGCTTGATAGACTCGATCATTCGCAACCACCGCGCCAATAGGTTGATAACCCGCACCAAGCCCTTTAGCCATACACACCAGATCGGGTTCTGCCTCTTCTTGCTCAAACGCAAAAAAACTGCCACTGCGTCCAACGCCACACATGACTTCATCCAAGATCAATAACACATCGTATTGGTCGCATATTTCGCGAATACGCTTGAAATAACCTTGCGTTGCAGGCACAGCTCCAGCGGTGGCTCCCACAATGGGCTCGGCGACAAAAGCCATGACATTATCAGCCCCCAACTCAAGAATTTTTGCCTCTAGCTCATTCGCCGCTCGCAATGAGTAATCCAATTCCGACTCATGACTCTGCTGATAACGATAAGCATAGCAAGGGGCGATATGATGGCTCGGGTGTAAGATGGGTTTGAACGGTTCACGTCGCCATTCATTACCTCCGACAGCCAAAGCCCCCAAGGTATTGCCGTGATAACTTTGCTGACGCGCGATGAACTGCTTTTTCTCTGGCTTACCTGATTCCACGAAATACTGCCGCGCCATTTTTAGTGCCGACTCCACCGCTTCTGATCCACCACTGACTAAATACACATGGTTGAACTGATCAGGCATGTGCTGACAAATCAATTCTGCTAGGCGCTCACTGTTGTCACTAGTAAAAAATCCAGTATGAGCAAATGGCACTCGCTCGATCTGTTCCAACATGGCTTTTTTAACGGCGTGATGACTGTGGCCAAGGTTTGATACCGCAGCCCCACCACAAGCATCGAGATACTGCTTTCCATGCTTATCGAATAGATAAACACCTTCACCTCTATCGATGATTGGCAGCGTGGCATGGCAGTGACGGTGAAATACGTAAGACATTTGAGTCCCTTCCAATGTGTAATACTTGCACACATCATCAGGAACAAACCCAAACGTGACAAGAGAATAAATCTCACCCTCTATGAGCTTTTGGAATGCCACAAACCAAAAACACCAAAACCCTTGATATTTAAACAATAAAATAAAAATAGGCCAGCTTTTTTAAAGGCTGGCCTATGGGTAACCCAAAGCTAAAAACAGAATCGTTTTACGAGTTTAGTGCCTGTTCTAAATCGGCTAGAATATCGTCAATATGTTCAATACCCACCGATAAACGAATCATCTCTGGAGACACACCAGCTTGTTTTTGTTCTGCTTCGCTCAATTGACGATGAGTCGTCGATGCAGGATGGCAAGCCAATGATTTTGCATCGCCAATGTTCACCAAACGCTTAAAGATTTTCAAAGCATCATAAAAACGCACACCAGCGTCATAACCATCTTTTAAACCAAACGACAAAATTGCAGAAGGCTTACCTTTCATGTATTTTTCGGCGAGATGGAAGTGTTCAGAACTTGGCAATCCGGCATAACTTACCCAACAGACTTTGTCATTCTGTTCCAAGAATTCAGCCACTTTGAGTGTGTTCTCGGTATGGCGCTCCATACGCAGCGGTAACGTTTCTAACCCTTGCATAAGCATAAATGCATTCATCGGTGATAATGCGGCTCCGGTATTACGCAGTGGTACGGTACGCGCACGCCCGATAAATGCCGCCTCACCAAACGCTTCGGTATACACCACGCCGTGGTAAGAAGGTTCTGGTTGGTTGAAAACAGGAAAGCGGTCTTTGTGCTGTGCCCAAGGGAATTTACCGGAATCCACAATCACGCCACCTAATGTGGTGCCATGCCCACCAACGTATTTAGTGAGAGAGTGAACTACGATATCCGCACCAAATTCGATGGGTTTGCAAAGCACTGGCGTCGCAACGGTGTTATCCACAATCACAGGTACGCCTTGTGCATGAGCAAGCTCCGCCACACGTTCTAAATCGATGATATTGCCCGCAGGGTTCCCAATGCTCTCGCAGTACACCGCTTTGGTATTTTCATCAATTAATTCGGCCAAACTTTCTGGCTTGTCATCTTTAGCAAACTTCACCTGAATACCTTGATTTGGGAGCATGTGCGCAAACAAGGTATAAGTACCGCCATAAAGTTGCGGCGTAGAAACGATGTTATCGCCCGCTTGCGCTAACGTCAGAATCGCATAGTTAATCGCTGCACTCCCCGCACTCACGACCAATCCAGCAATGCCGCCTTCTAACGCTGCCATGCGTTTTTCCAGCACGTCATTAGTCGGATTCATGATGCGAGTGTAGATATTCCCCGGCACTTCCAAGTTAAACAGATCAGCACCATGCTGCGCGTTGTCAAACTCGTACGCGACTGTTTGATAAATCGGCGTCGCGACAGATTTAGTGGTAGGGTCAGTTTCGTAACCAAAATGGATGGATAGCGTTTCGTCTTTCATGTTCTTCCCTGTCTTTCATCACTCAAATAGCGGCAAGAAAAGCACTTACCTTGCTTAAAACTTATATTGCCCAATTTTTCAACAAATAACGTAGGGATGAATCACAGAGATAAAACGCTATTTCAACTGTCCAAGTAACCAGTGACGAAACGTTTCTGTCGCATTCGTACGTGTGTTCATGATCAAGTAATACCCTGCATTAGCAGGAATCGGTTTGAATGGAGAAACCAAACGCTCTGTCGTCAATTCATCCTCAATCAGTGCCATTCGTGCCATCGCAATCCCAACGCCTGCTTCGGCTGCAGACATTGCCATATCCGTTCGATTAAAAAAGTGTCCGATATCGGTTTTAAAATCCAACCCCATCGCTGACGCCCAATATAGCCACTCATAGTCACGCGTCGCTTTTTCCCATGGCATCGCATCGTGTAGTAGCGTCGCCTCTTGCCATTGCTTCACTGGCATTGAGTTTTTTTGCTCACCAAACAACGTTTTTAGCCAGCCATGATCCTCAAGGTATTTTGGACTCATCACCGGTAGCAGATGCTCATCCAAAATCAGCTCCGCGTTAGCATTTCTATAAGGATGAAGACCATAGTCAATTGCGACGTCATAGTCTTTTATCTCACTATTTACCAGCGCACCTTCCGCAAAGATTTGTACTTGGATATCCGGATTATCATGATGGAAGCTTTCGAGCTTTGGGACTAACCATTTGAAAGCAAAAGAAGGCGTCAACTTCAAACGAATTTCATTGGTTTGCTTTTCTACTTTGAGCTCATCAAGCAATTTGCTCAGTTCCGAAAAGTGAAACTGCGTCGCTTGGTGTAACTGAGTGCCTTTTACGGTTAAACGAATACCGCGAGAATGGCGTTCAAATAAAGTAAAACCTAATAACGCTTCCAAATGAATAATTTGTTGGCTTATGGCACCAGTGGTGAGGTGTAAATGTCTTGCAGCACCAGTAAAGCTGTTGTACTCCGCGACTTGGCTAAATAAACACAAACCACTTATCAGATTACTTTTCATCCTTGAGCCTATAGTTTTTCTAAACGCTGTGTGTAATTTATATCGATTGTTAACAAAAGGTAGAGAAAAGAAACTGAGCACTCTGATAAATGTGTGGAGTGCATCAATGGAAGTCATCGTATTAGGCAGCGGCGTTATCGGCTTAACCTCTGCTTGGTATTTATCTCAAGCAGGCTATCAAGTTACCGTCATTGACCGCCAACCAAGCAGTGCCATGGAAACGAGCTTCGCCAATGCCGGGCAGATTTCATATGGCTATTCTTCGCCTTGGGCTGCGCCTGGTGTTCCTGTTAAAGCCATTAAGTGGTTAATGGAGGAGCATGCTCCACTTAAAATCAAACCCACTCTGAATGCCGACATGATCCGCTGGGCGAGTAAAATGGTCGCGAACTGCACCCTACCTCGCTATCAAGTTAACAAGGCTCGCATGCTTTCGATCGCTAACCACAGCCGTGTTTGCTTAGAACAGTTACGCCAAGAACACGCCATTGAGTATCAAGGACGTCAGTTTGGGACCTTGCAAGTATTCCGAACACATCAACAGCTGCAAGCCATTGAAAAGGACATGCAGCTCCTTGAACAAAGCGGAACCCGATTTAAGCTAATGGACGTCGAACAATGTATTGAACAAGAGCCAGGGCTTGCACTTGTGAAAGACAAACTGGTTGGTGGCTTGCATCTACCTGATGACGAAACGGGCGATTGCCATCAATTTTGCCAACAACTAACGGAGCTTGCTAAGGCACACGGTGTCCGATTTGAATTCGATACTGAAGTAAGCAATTGGGTTACAGTAGGCAAAAAGATCATAGGTGTCCAAACGAACCGAGGACAATTTAAAGCAGACCAATATGTGGTGGCCTCTGGAAGCTACTCTACAGCGCTACTCAAGCAACTCGATATTGATATTCCGGTCTACCCTGTCAAAGGCTATTCACTCACCATCCCGATGGAAGATGAACACTTCTCTCCTCGATCTACTGTGATGGATGAAACCTATAAAGTCGCTATGACTCGATTTGATGACAGAATTCGCGTAGCTGGCACCGCAGAATTAGCAGGGTTTGATGCTTCCCTTCCACAAAAGCGCAAAAACACCATCGAAATGGTCATCCGTGATCTTTTTCCTCGTTGTGGTGACTTCAGCCAAGCTGAGTTTTGGAGCGGCTTTAGGCCAATGACGCCTGATGGCACACCAATTATCGGCGCGACTAAATACGATAACCTTTTTACTAACACCGGACACGGAACTCTGGGCTGGACGATGGCTTGTGGTTCAGGTCAATTGCTAGCAAGCGTAATGAAAGGTGAAAAAGCAAAAGTGATGGATAATGCGGAGCTTAACCTTTGTCGTTACTCCTGAGGACATAACTGAACAAAAAACAGGCAGACACTTACTCCACAAAATGCATAACCACTGGCATTTTTAACTCATCAAAATCGCAGCACATTTAAATGACAATGTGCTGCATAATTAATCATCAGGCAAATCTTCTACCTAAAAGGAGCAAATAAGCAACAAGAACCAAATTTTAACAACTACTCTCCATTCTGTGTTCATCATCACGCTACAAAGGATTTGTAGCTAAAAAAGTTAACAATTGCATTACATAAAGGGTAATGTATTGTGTGAAAAACAACCACAAACACAACTAACAGGGAAAATACTCATGCAGTCATTAGTTGATTTTCTGAATGGAATTATTTGGAGCCCGGTACTGATCTATTTGTGCCTTGGCGCAGGTTTGTTCTATTCAATCATGACGCGTTTTGTACAAATTCGTCACTTCTTTGAGATGTGGCGCTTATTACTTTCAGGGAAGAGTTCAACAAAAGGGATATCATCATTTCAGGCACTTGCCGTTTCACTATCTGGCCGTGTAGGTACAGGTAACATTGCTGGTGTTGCTGCTGCTATCGGTTTCGGTGGCCCAGGCGCAGTATTCTGGATGTGGGTCGTTGCCTTCTTTGGCGCTGCAACCGCATACGCAGAATCAACACTTGCACAAATTTATAAAGAAGAAGACGAAGGCGAGTTCCGTGGTGGCCCTGCTTACTATATTGAGAAAGCAATGGGACAAAAATGGTACGCTTGGATCTTTGCTATCGCGACCATCTTTGCTTGTGGTGTTCTACTTCCTGGCGTTCAATCGAACAGTATCGGTAACGCAGTAGAAGCCGCATTTGGCTCAGGTGACATGATTGAAACCGCTATTGGTACCTTCAGTTTTGCTAAAATTTTCACTGGTACGGTTGTTTGTGTCATTTTGGCTTTCATCATTTTTGGTGGCGTAAAGCGTATCGCGAACTTTACCCAAGTCGTTGTGCCATTTATGGCGTTAGCTTACATCATTACTGCGTTTGTCATCATCCTTCTAAACATTGGTGAGGTTCCACGCATTTTCGGCATGATCATTGGTGACGCGTTCACACCAATGGCAGGCGTTGGTGCAGCAATCGGCTGGGGTGTAAAACGTGGTGTCTACTCCAACGAAGCAGGTCAAGGTACTGGTCCTCACGCAGCAGCAGCAGCGAGTGTTGATCACCCTGCTCAGCAAGGTCTTGTTCAATCTTTCTCTATTTACATCGATACACTACTTGTGTGTTCAGCAACCGCGTTCATGATTCTTATCACTGGCGCGTACAACGTAAATGGTGCGATTGAAGGTACATTCCTGGTTCAAAACCTACCAGCGGATATTGGTGCAAATGGCCCTGTGTTTACACAGATGGCGATCGAAAGCGCACTACCTGGCGTGGGTAAACCATTCATCGCAATCGCTCTATTCTTCTTCGCGTTTACGACCATTCTGGCTTACTACTACATTGCAGAAACGAACATTGCTTACATTCGTCGTACGTTCAAAGTAAATGGGCTGATGTTTATTCTGAAAGTCATCATTATTTCATCCGTGTTCTACGGAACCGTGAAAACCGCCAACTTAGCATGGGCGATGGGTGATGTAGGTGTAGGACTGATGGCGTGGCTAAACATCATCGGTATTTTGATCATTTTCTTTATGTCGAAGCCTGCACTCAAAGCACTGAACGACTACGAAGAACAACAAAAACGTGGTGTGACCGATTTTACATTTAACCCTGTTGCACTGGGCATTAAAGGCGCAGATTACTGGGAAGATAAGTACCGACGTAAAACGGGTAAAGCTCCAACGGCAGACAGCAATAGCGCAGAAACTGTTGAGCAACCATCAACATAGCGTTATCACATAAATAAGAAAAAGCAGTGGTCCGATTGAGGACATAAAAAAGGGGGATTAACCAATGGTTAATCCCCCTTTCTTCATTATGAGTAACAGCTTAGGCGATAACCGCTTCAACTTTACGAGCGATTTTTGCTTTACCGACAGGTAACACTTCACGACCAAATTCGTTGTTCAGTACTTGCGCCATTGCGAAGTAAATTGCACTTGCGCCACAGAAGATACCCTCGAAGCCAGCGATAGCACCGATCACTTCGCTACCAGTGAAATCACGAGCAGCAAGCAAGAAGAACAGGATAGTTAGAGAACCAAATACCACTTGCTTCGCTGTTGGGTAACATAGAGAACCAATGAACATGAAACCAGTGAAGATGCCCCAAAGCGCTAGGTACCAACCCATAAAGCTTGCAGGGCTTGCAGGAAGACCCATGTGAGGCATTACGATTAGACCAACCAATGTTAGCCAAAATAGACCGTAAGAAGTAAACGCAGTTGTGCCGAATGTATCACCGCGTTTAAAGCACATGATGCCAACGATTACTTGGCTAAGGCCACCGTAAAAGATGCCCATCGCTAGAATCATAGAGTCAATTGGGAAAAATCCTGCATTATGAATATTGAGCAGAATAGTGGTCATACCGAAACCCATTAGACCTAGCGGTGCTGGGTTAGCCAGTTTTGTCGACATGTACAAATACCTTTTTTCAAAAATGTTGATAAAAAATGCGCGCGAATTTTAATGGGCTCCAGAACAAAAGAGAAAAGCTGTTATTGAAAACTTAGATTCCATAAATAAACCACTACATATATAAAAAAAGACCCTGCAAAAAAGCAGAGTCTTTATAGATGGTTAGGTTGTTTTTTACTCGATCACTGACAAGAAATCTCGTCCCAGAACCAGTTGCTTTGCGTTGGGCTTTCCCACACTCCTGGGCCATTTTTCGCAACAAAACATTTGTTTTGGTACGTCACTTTATCGCCGTTAGCGACTTGCGTTACACCCGGCTCCCACTGAATAAAATTGCCTGTCACTGGTGGTTCTGGCTCGGTTACTGGCGGCTCAGGTTCTGTGACGGGCGGCTCTGGCTCAGTCACCGGTGGTTCAGGTTCCGTTGTAGGCGGCTCCGTAGGAGTGCCTGAAACCAGCTTCCACGGGTCTCCTTTCGTTGGCTCATTACCTTGTGACCACCATTTCGCTTCGTAAACAGCACCTTGGTAAGAGACTTGTTCCCCCGTGTTATATACTTTGCCAGAATCCCAAGCTGCCACACCACCTACAGGCGGATCGACCGGATCCACTGGATCTAACTTGTCAACTACACGAACTTCTGGCCAACCCGCATGAGATTGGTAGAAGTTAGTTACACATTTCTCATAATCACCCGCAACTAGCGCAGAGTAAGCCGTTTGGAAACCAACAAGTTCACATTCAAAAGAGTGGCCTCCCGGACGATCTGAGTAGTATTTCCAGTTTCCATCCCAGTTGGTGTACAACACGTCTGTCGCACCATTCAGATTTAAGCTACCGTAAGGCGTCTGCTGCCAACAGGTATTGGTCTCATCGGCTTCAATTGGAATTTGATAATGGGCGGCAAGACCTTCCCAATAACGAATACGGTTAACAGGTTGACCTTTATCCTTGTTTTGCTCACCACACTCAATACCACCATTGATCACGTTGATGGTGGTACCAAAGCCGTAACCAATGCCAGCATCAAGCTCACGCTGTGAAGGCACCCAAGTACGGTCAATCACATGTAGCATTGCAGGTTTCGGTGCTTGTGGGGTTAGGAAGAACCAGATAGCCGATGCTAAGTTCAGCCACGAATCCGCAACCAAGCCTGGATTTTTTAGCAATACAGATGCATCACCATCAAACATCACTTCAGAGAACGCGCCATAGTTAAAATGGTAAGAAAGCTGTTTTGCACCACGTCCAAAGTAACCTTGTCCAGGTTCACATGGCCAGCGTTTGTTTTGCCAGTCATTTTGACCACAACCTGTTGTGTAACCTTCTTGCCCTTCAGACCATCCCATTTCTCGCACATGAACCAAAGCTTGCTGCCACTCTTCCAACCCTAGCGGATTATCCGATACGTTATCGATCGAAATATGGCCACCGGTTTCTTGTGCAAAGTGAGCAAACGCTGTCATGATCGATTTTTTACAAATTGCATCCGAATCACGACCGTCTGTGTACTCACCACAGAATGCAGGGAACTTACCAATTGCACGTAGGAAACGCGTGTAAGTGTATTCAGGTGCCGCCATTTGAGTCAGGAAGTCCCACTCACTTTCGGGGAATACACGCTCTACACGCTTCACGTTTTCTGGGTTGGTTGTCGCCCCTGGAACAATCGCTTCAACTACTGAGTTCGGGCGTGTCTCTAATGCTTGTGACCAAATGGCATACATAGGATCAGAAGTTTTGCTTTGCTCTACGGCTTGAACGTCACCACGAGCAATAACATAACCATTCGGATTTTGCGGATCGGGCTGAATATTCATACTCGCATTCACTTGTGCTGCTAAGACACAACTCAATGCAAGAGGAAGATGTTTGAGTGCAAACATGTCTAGTCTCCGGATTTCAACAATACAATATACGAGGAATAACTAGACATATAGTGGATCATATATACGAAACACCGAGCCAAGTACGTTGATTCTGCGAGACAAAATGAATAAATAGGTCCTCACACACATTTTGTCACAAGAAAAATGTTACCTTGACTCAAAAGAAAAGCGGAGACCCTGTGAGCCTCCGCTTTGTGATGTTTCTCTCTTTATTGATCTGCCGAAACCACCTCTAGCTTCGCGGTTGACTTTTGTTTAGACAGCACAAAATAAACCACACACTGAGAAATAATTGCGGCAAGCACAATCACTGGTGAGGCGTTGATTCCAGCTAAAAGAAAACACCCCAATGCGATCATTCCATTGAGTAATGCGTAAGGTAATTGTGTACGGAAGTGCTCATACTGTTC
The DNA here is from genome assembly GCF_033339295.1 of Vibrio sp. 704. NCBI lineage: Bacteria > Pseudomonadati > Pseudomonadota > Gammaproteobacteria > Vibrionales > Vibrionaceae > Vibrio > Vibrio sp. 704. The sequence continues at coordinate 118,361 of NZ_JAWOUH010000012.1, forward strand.
ACACCCCGCTCCTGTCGACGACAAAATCGTAGTTTCAGAGATGGGAGAACAGTGATCGCCAAACAAGCCACCAGATAATACCGCACCAATACAAACCAACAGTGGTGCATCAATCGCGACGGCAGTTGGGATCACTAATGGCATCATGATGGCAAACGTCCCCCAAGATGATCCCGTAGCGAACGAGATAATACCGGCCAGTAAAAACGCAACCGCTGGCAATAACCAGTAAGGGAAACCGGCTTGAGCTTGTTCAGCAATGTATGCAGCTGCACCTAATTCTTTCCCAACCGAGCTAAGCGCCCAAGCCAATACCAGAATCACCGCCACTGACATCATGTTTGACATCCCTTTCAGATAAACCTGAATACCATCCGAAAGCTTTCTTACGCCATAAAACGCCATCAGCGCAATTAAAGTGAAGGCCGCGAAGAAATATGCAGAAGAAAGTGCAGCCCTAAACGTTGATCCTGCCACTTTTTGAAATGGAAAACCGTGTGGCACGAGGATGGTACATAGAACCACCAGCATAACGAGCAAAGGTGCCCATACAAAACTAGATTTTGCATTTTTATGCGTAAACACATTCATGGACTCCTGCACTTTCCCAAAGTCGGAGCCCTGCTCTGCTAGTTGCTCAGCCTTCGCCATCGGTCCGAAATCTAATTTGAAGAAAGAGACAATCGGCACAATCGCGATCGCAAGAAAGGCGTAAAACTGATACGGGATCGCACCAATGAAAGCATCCCAATCACTCATACTGACATTCAGGGCAGTAAACTCTTTTTGAATCAATCCCATGATGTAAACGCCCCATCCGATAAAAGGGATCAAGATTGCGACGGGAGAGGAAGTAGAGTCGATAATAAAAGCTAATTTTTGGCGTGATACTTTTAACTTATCAAATAAAGGGCGAAAAACAGGGCCAACAATCAGTGGTGTACCAAGGTCTGAGAAGAAAATAACCACACCACCGAACCATGCGGACAGTTGAGCTTGGCATTTACTCGCAACCCATTGAGTAACCTTTTTAGCAAACGCCACACCACCGCCAGATTTCTCCATCAAGGCAACAAAGCCACCAATAAAGACCAAGAGCAAAATGACGCCCGCATTGTAGCTGTCAGTTAATTGCGGCAGTAGATAGCTTTTCATCAATGCACTAAACGAGTCTAGTGGCCCTTTTTCGACAAATGTCCCTTCAAGCATAGCGACACCACTCACCACACCGGCGAATAAACCAACAACGACATTTCTTGTGGTCAGCGCGAGGAAAAGAGTAATAAGGATGGGAATGAGAGAGGTAACGTCAGCCTGTTCCATAGCAATACCATTTATGATAATTAAACAATTAAAATGAATATATATTTAATTTAACCGCATGTATATATCTCTCAAAAAAAAGTTGAGCCACCTCTTCACAAACTTGAAGTACAAAAAAACCAGCCCGAAGGCTGGTTCTTATAAACTCAACTGTCTAGAGGAAAATTATTCCCACTCGAAGATCAACGAGCACAAAATACATCTAAATAACAGCTAGTTAGAAATGCCACCTTTCTCGATACCATCATCTATACCATGCGCAGAATTTTTTTGATTTTTTGCGTCTCGTCGGCGTTTTAGTTCGGCTTTGGCCCAAATTGAAGATTCTTCCATATCGCGACGAAGTTCTTGTATCTCTTCAACACTAAGCCGTCGTGGACCTGAGGTAATTCTATCCATCTTGTGCCTCCAACTTGTCGCAGTACATTTTAAAACGCATCAAAACATGAGTTACTAACAAGAAATATTGGGGATATTTTTAGATTGTTTTTCATACACATCTTGAAAGCCATCAACACTGCCCAAAGATTATACAACGAGGAATAACCTCGTTAAATAAAAAGGATCAAATCATGGGTTTGAAACCAGGGCCAAAACCAATAGCCAAGTCGACCGGCAAGCCAGATCAACGTCGACGTGACAACAAAAAAACTCCAGGAAACACTCCCGGCTTAAAGCCAAGCAAATCCTCGACCAAGTAACACTACCTCAATATCGAGTCAGTGTAAGTGGTACTGACTCTTGTTGCTAAAACCCAAAACACGCTTTTGCCCCATTGTTAGATAGACCTTTTACTCATTCACATCCTGTTAATGGGGTTTGCCCTACTAGAAGTTATCCATTCTTCTAATGCTGTGCGTCGTTAATCCCCGTGTTGTATCACGGGGGTTAATTCCACCATGCCTAAAAGGTTTGATAAAGTAGCGCTCAGACTTAAGTAAGCAACCAAGCGTCCATGCAATTGATTTATGCCATTGAAATAACAAAGTTTATCGATTGAGATAAGCGTGGTAAAACGGCACAATGTGCTGATAAAATAAGGCAAGCGCCATATAATAAGCGTTATGTGTTGTTCGAATGTTGCGTTCATAACCTAGAATAAATTTATTGTAAGGGTAGCAAATGGAATTAGATAAAAAACTGTATCATTACACGAGTGCAGATGGACTTCTTGGTATGATGGATGGGGAAATTTGGTCATCACAAATCCAGTATATGAATGATAATAAAGAATGGGAGCATGGATTTGATTTGGCTTGGCCAGCGATTAAAAAATTGCAAGCGTCAAGAGATCGGAAAATAGCTTCCATAGCTGATAACTTGATAATGAATGTTCGCCCAGAAAGTACTATGTCACGAACATTTGTGTTTTCTCTGACAGAAGCGCCAGACTTGCTAAGTCAATGGAGGGGGTATTGTCATGATGGTGGATTTTGTGTTGGGTTTGATAAATCTAAAATTGAATCAACAGACTCTTTTAGAGGATTTAAGTTAAAGCGATGTGTTTACTCAGACGTAGAAAAGAATGAAGTTATAAATTCGATTATTCAAAAGTATGTTGACAAGTACTATGATATTGAACTTGATGAAGTAAATAGAAAAAAGCTGATTGTGGAGTCAACTGCGGAGTTCAGGGAATTGGCTTGTTATTTTAAACACTCTATTTTTTCTGAAGAAAAAGAGTGGCGATTGTTTGGGACTGTTTCTGTTAATGATAACAGGTCTGCTTGGCGAGCTAGAGGTAACCTACCAATGCCATTTGTGAAACACAAAATTGATTTCTTTTCTATGGTTGATGAAATAATTGTTGGACCAAAAGTTGACTATAGATTAGCTGAGCACTCGATTTATTTCAAAGCTTACGGACATAAAATAGATATTAAAAAGTCTCGTTCAACTTTAGTGTAAGTAGAAACATAACAAGAGACTATGGTTTCAAGATACTTTTTCATACCTGATCTTGATACAACTAAGTCATTTAAGCTAACAAGTTTCTGTCCAGAAACGTGTTTGAATGGGGCCGATCAATCTGTGGATGCCCAAGACAACCAGTATGATACTTTATTACTCAGTTGTAGCGTGACTCAGACTTTGTAGTAAGAATTAGTATGAATCTTTATTTCTGGGTGAGTATCATTAAGAACGGTACAAACAGGGTTACTTGACTGCTTAGTATGAAACTTTATTCCTCTCCTACAAGTGTTCCTCGGCTAATATCGATGTCGCCTCGCTTGAGGATATCAACCTGACGGTACAGCGGTAATGCATCAACGTATTTCGCAGTAACGATGGCAGCAAAGGTTTCTGGACAACCGATACTTTTGGTTGCGGAATCACTATGCCTAGAATACTGAGTTATTGGTAGGTGGGTTTAAATAGGCGCTTACAGTTAAACCTTCTAGAAGTTTAAGGGTATGCTCGTCAACAAAAGCATCATATCTTTTACTTGGTGTATTTTCACTACATAACTACCTTCCATTGAGAGCTTTTACCATTCTAGTCTATTTTATGCGCTTTCATTCAATTAACTGAGTTTTATATCAGATTGTGTCCTATTCACTCACTAAACGTTGGTTTCAACGAGAATGGCTTGCTTTGTAAACACACGTGGGTTGTAAAACTATCGCATTCAACCTAATGGCAAAAATTCGTAAATGGAGTGCTAGACAACTACACTCATTAATTTCAACGACGGGAATGGTGAAATATGAAATCAATCTACTATATATTTACTTCAGTAATAGTTGCCATGTCAACTTACGCTCATTGTCAGCAATTGAGTGAGCCCCCTGTATTTGAGGGTTCCGACATAAATACTATATCTATAGATGGAATACGCTTGGGTGACGACATTGCCCAATTAATAGAGCGGGACCCAAATCATACGTCAAATGGGACTTTGAAAACTGTTGAACGAAACATTCCCATAACTATCAGCGATGAATGGTCTAACTATCGTGACTTTTGCCGCGAGCAATTTTATGAAGGTAATCAGATTGATATTAAAAAGCTCAGTACAGAGCAACAAAGAATGCTCAGAGATGCATTCTATAGCGCTTCGAAGACGCTGTCTCAAACAGCTGTGCCTGCATCTTTTTGGTATGAGTATGTAGGAAAAAACAATTGGGATAGAGCGTCAGTTCGGATTGTATATAACCAGCAAAATGGTTTGGTTACTGATATTTCTTATAATAGAAAATATCTCCATTCTTACAAAACTATAGAGGAATTACTAAACTCTAGGTTCGATTTCAATAAGTTATATAATTATGATATGCATGATAGAAGTATCTATGCGATCGGATCTAGCACAAAAAAATTGACAAAAAGTGAAGCTGGGCCAGCACAACATTTGCACGGTAAGTTCGAAGCGCTCTCCAACTTGATTAATAATCGTAAAAGCGAGTTTCCGAGCGATGTTATGTCAATTAGGTTAAGTGAATCCAATGGCAATACAACTCACCTTCAAATAGACTTGTCGACAAAAAGTAACCCTCAAGTTGCTGCTGAAACCCTTAAAAATAGTTGTATAAACGCAAATAGAGAAGCTGTTGATACAATATTGGATGAAGTAAATGAGGGTGTATTGAAACTTTAGGGTTACACAAAAGTTTCAAGTTAAATGACCTCCGGCAAAGCCGGAGGCTTATTGGGTGACGCCCTCTAAGGGCTTAAGTAAGCGCCCAAGGCGCTAGATTCCAAACTTCAATTGATGTGAGAGAGTAATAAAGTCTCATACCAAGTAATAAAGATTCATACTGAGTATTAAAGTATCATACTAAAATGGCAGCGATCGCAGTCGATACGCTGCCATTTCTAAATCGAAAATGCCCCATTATAAGACAGAGTAAATACTCATTCATATCCTGTTAATTGGGTTTTGCCTTACTAAAAGTAATCCATTCTTCTAATGCTATTCGTTGTTAATCCTCGTGTTGTATTACGGGGGCTCTTAAGTTGTCAACATCGTACACAGAACCACCATGTTGTATTTATTCAACATGGTGCATTTAGAAAGAACGTCTTCCCCCCAACGGTATCCTTAAACCTTGCTCGAGGAGCTTTGCCACCCATCGTCCGTTTAAGGTTCGCAGGTATAAATTGACTTGAATCGGGAGTTTGCCAACTTGCTTCACCGTTTTTTCTGGCGTCCAATTGATGGTTGGTACGTTATCTTCGGTTTCGCCGAAGGTGAAGAAATGAGCGAACATACTGCAGCAGTGTCAGCGATTGCACAAATACTCGAAGGAGAATGTACGTTCACGTTAGAAGAAGAGGCGAAGGAACTAAAAGCTGGCGCTTGGTTGTTGATGGACGCGCATTTGCCTCACAGCATTATCGCGAAAACGCCATTGAAGCTGATGCTGTACCTGTTGCGCGAGCCTAAGTAACACGCAGTATTGAAATACAAATCAATGTAAATTCAGCCCCAACCAAGTGTTGGGGCTTTTGCGTTTATTGCTGGCGGTACTTATCTGACGAAGTTCTGCAATCCTGCCACGCTGGCAAAGTTATAGAGAATAAAGCCCGATGCCACCATGGTGACTGCTAACACGAGGTTAAGCGTATTGCTCAAGTTGGCATTGGGTTTGGCGCTGTGATTTTTCATTTGGCGTTGAATCGTTAAAGCGTTGAACACCAATATCGAGTTGGTCATTGCCGTTCCTAAAGCCATCACGAATGTCGCGACCATGCCCCACATTAAGCTGCCTAGCATGTTAGAGAGAAACAGAACTAACACCGCCCCAGTACAAGGGCGGAAGCCGATGAGTAGCAGTGCTTTCCATGAAATATTGTCATTAGAACCTGCGGAATCATCATCTTCTTGAGATCGTGTTTGCTTGATGCGGCGCTTGGCCACCGACGCAAACTCTTTCAGCGCCAATAAAACAATAAACACCGCACAACCTTGCGTCAGCAGACGAACATTATCGGAAAGGCTGAAAGCAAACTGCTCTGCAATCTTGGCAGTAATCACGAAAAGAATGCACGCGCTCGCGGCTTGTAGGGCGGCAATAATCGCCATTAACACAAGTGCTTGTCGGCGACGGTAGCCATGAATCAAGCTCATTGACGTCACTGCCGTTTTACCGTGTCCAGGGGCAACCGAATGCAGTAAACCATACAGAAAGCTGAAGCCCAACAAGTACAACAGTTGCCCTTGGCTGATGAGCATCAGGTATTCACTGATATACCGTAGTTAATCATTTTAGCTTTGTGAAGAAAAAAATGGATTCCTTTGGAATCCATTGAGTTGACTAATTGCGATTCTTTATTTTGTCTTTGGTAGGGAGTAATACTATTCTCTATACATGCCGTACACACAAGTCACGATGTACTTAATAAACGTTACGAAAAAAGCAGATTTATCTGCCTTAATAGACAATACATCCTTAAGTTACTATATAACAATAACATCGTAGCACTTTGTGTTGTTAGAATTGGTAATCAGCCACAAGACCGAATGTACGAGGTCCGCCCATTTCGATAAGATCATTCTTATGGCGAAGAACGTAATCTTCATCTGTTGCATTCTTAATGTAGGCCCGAATGGTGAGATCATTCATGGCATAACCTGCATTGAGATTCAATATGGTGTAGTCGCCTGCTGACGTACTTCGGGTGTTGGCGAGATCTGTAAAGTAATCCGTTACGTGATTAACACGAGCACCAAAGAAAATGCCCGAATCTAGCTGTTGGGTGAAGCCAAGACCAGCCGACACTTCAGGTGCATAACTGAACTCATTCCCATTTAAGTTTTCAACAGTACCGCTTGGTCCTTCGGTGATTTCTGTTTTTAACAAGCCTACAAATGCGAATACGTCCAGACCTGAGTCAAACCAGTAATTGGTTTCAACTTCAGTACCGTATGTTTTTCCTTTAGGGATGTTTGCTATGTAATTGTCGAAACGATTTCCACTGTCACCATACACGACCGTTTGATAGTTTTCATAGTCGTTGTAGAAGACATTTGCAGTCAAACCAAGTCTATTTTCAAGGAAAGTTGAACGGGAACTTAGCTCATAAGTCCAGACTTCTTCCTGCTCAAACACAAAGACCTGTTGTTGGTACTCGTTGTATCCAAGTCCGCCAGCGTTGTATCCTTTACGAGCAGTAAGTCCAAGCATTGAATTGTCTGATACATTTAAAGTTACACCGACTTTTGGTAGCAAAATACCGTTACTTTCATCAGCATTGAAATCGAGTGGGAACCTTGCGTGGTCAAAATCACGCTTCAGCTCATCTTTTTCGTAACGAGCGCCAAGTAGCAAGCCCCAACGGTTATTGAGCTGGACTTTTGAATCGAAGTAAATTGAGTTGGTCAGAACTTTATCTTTACGCTTCATCGAGTCTGTTTGCGTATCCTGATCTTTGTAAAAACTGCTTACCCCGACAATGGCATTGTATTTGTCATCTAACGAGTTATAAGATAGCTTCGCTTCTGCTGTGTAGTTTTTTTCATCAACATCACCCCACCAGTCCGTACGAGGATAAGCTTTGAATTTCGTATTATAGTCTCGGCGCGCAAGCAATACATCAAGGGTTAATTCATCATTGATTAAGTAATTTATGTCAAAATTTGCATTCCAGCTTTCGGTTGTTTGACGTCGAGTACCGTTTTCATCAATGTATTCAAACTTACCTTTTTCAGAAACCAGATTTGTATATTGACCTTCTTCATTACGGCTAGCCAATGTTAGTTTTAGCGTAAGCTTATCGTTAGACATCGGTTTGAATAACAGCTTACCTCTCACATTATAGGATTCAACTTCAGAAGGGTCCCATGGATATTGGTCATTATCGGGCAGCGAGTAATCAATTGGTGTATTACCCTTTGTGCCCTCGGCGGCTAATCGAAATGCGAGCTTTTCAGACACGATTGGGGCAGAAACAACACCAGCTAAGTGATATTTGTCATCTTCGTTTTCGTAGCCACCACGAACTTTACTTTCAAAGTGGAACGTTGGATCTTTGGTTTTGATGACCACCGCGCCGCCAATACTATTTCGGCCTTGGTTGGTTGATTGAGGGCCTTTATAAATCTCTACTTGTTCTGTATCCCACAATCCGGCTTTACCAAAGGCTTCACCAGTCCATGACTCTGACACGCCATCAACGGTTGTATTCACCCTTGGTGTCGCTCCTGTCATGAAGGAAAGGAAGCCTTCACCAGGCCCACGACCATCGACACCTCGAATATGTGGAATACCAGAAGGGGCATTCAGTACATTCGGGACGCGATCGAGTAGATCGTAGTATGTTTGATCTTCGCCATTGTCTGCTTCATCAGTAAAAACGGTGACTGAGCTTGTGTTCTCAGCAAGTGTACCACCGAGTTTTTCACCAAGTACCACAATGGTTTCTAGGGTTGTTAGGGTTTCTTGGCCTTTCTTAGTATTGCTGTTGTCCACTTGCTCTGCTGAAAGAGTGGTGCTGGCTCCAAGGCAAATTACACCAATGAGCATGGCAAGTTTAGTCTTGCCAGTATTAGTGATGGTTATGCCACTGTTTAAATCCATGGGCTTCATGACCTGAGTATTCCTTAATAAAAAAAGAAGAAAACATTTGATGTTGTAACAACATTTATGTAAAAAAGTGTTGCGGCAATAATACTAATGATAATTATTATTATTCACAACAATGATGATATAAGTTTGTGCCATCTCATTACTAGAAGATATGCATGAAGTATCGACGTACAAGTTGGATTTGTGATGGATATAAAGGCTTTTCGAATAATAGAAAATAAGAATATCAATAGTGTTTTAAGTGGTTTACTTGAAGATAATGAAGAAGTAGGAGCCCCATGTTGGTGGAACGAGGTGCAGACAAAAGGAACACCTTTTATCCTTTCCCAAGATAATACAAGCGTTGAGCTGCTATTTCTTTGGCGAAACACGGATGACAGTGTTAAGGAAATATACATTGATATCAATGGTATTACTGATCATCACAGCTTTGATATGGCAAGGCTTACTCATGTCAAAGGAACGGATGTTTGGTTTTATAAGGCAAGGGTAAACAGTACGTGGCGTGGGAGCTACACGTTTATTCCAGTGACACATGAACGCGTCCAACCAGCGTACCACGGAACATACCAAGAGAAACGCACCAAGCATCGGGAGTGGTTGAGAACCATTTTTCCTCTTAGTGTTCGCGATGATTTAAGTAAAAACAATTTGTCAGCCTGCGAATGGGGACGTTCGAAAACGCCGCTATCTATGCCAAAGGCAGTATCGCAAAGTGCTTGGTCAAGGTTCGATACAAAAAATGGCAATGTTCAGGCAGGAGCGGGCATGCAGCTGGCTTGGACTAGCCAGTGTTTAGGTAATGAGCGCTATGTTTGGTTGTATTCGACAGCCAGCGCTGACCAAATGGCTGAACTGCCATTGGTTTTAGTCTTAGATGGTCAATTTTGGTCTCAATCCATGCCTCTGTTCAGTGCGCTGACCGATGCGACGAGCAGCGGTCAGCTTCCACCTGCCTTGTATGTCTTCATTGATGAAATCAATGGAGCGCTGCGTAGTGAAGAATTCAGTTGCAACCCTTTGTTTTGGCAGGCTATCACTCAAGAACTGCTGCCGTTGGTTGGTCATTATTTCCCAATTACTAATGAGGCTAATCGTACGGCTGTTGTTGGGCAAAGCCTTGGTGGTTTGAGTGCGATGTATGCCGGATTGAACCATCCGGACCGTTTTGGTGCGGTTGTTTGTCAGTCGGGTTCATTCTGGTGGCCTGATTTTTCGTTAGTGAAGCCACCTAGTGAATATTCTCCTCTTCAAACAAGCGAACCTTTAACTCAAATGAGTCAATTGGTTCATTCTGGCCTTGGTTCTAACGTAAAGCTAAGTGTTTTTATGGAAGTTGGGTTAGGGGAAGACATCATGGTGGACTTGAGCCAAGACCTGTACCAGCAACTTAAGCAACAAAACCATCGGTTATCGTTTCGCACCTTTGATGGTGGACATGAACGCCTGTGTTGGCGCGGAGGCATCATTGATGGGTTGTCATATGTTTTTAATTTTGAATCCTGATTTTTCTATGATTGGAGTTAACTATGTCTGAGAAATACATTAATCCTTTTGACGAACCTGAAAACCAGTTCTTTGTGCTGATTAATCACAACAATCAATATAGTTTATGGCCTGAGTTCAAAGGGATCCCTCCTGGCTGGAAAAGCACATTTGGTCCGTCACTAAAGCAAGACTGCATTGATTATATCGAAGCGAATTGGCACGACATTCGTGTGTAAAAAACAAACAAATAGCCACGACGATAATAATTAAATTTCTAAGGAATAAACGGCTTTGATGTGATGGACGCACTTCCCTTCTAGCACCGTTGTACCAAACTAATGGTGCAACCAGTAAGAGCAGGAGTAATC
>NZ_JAWOUH010000013.1:0-119501 GCF_033339295.1 Vibrio sp. 704
CCTATTACCCCGCCACTTTCACTCTTAGGCTACAATCACGTACATTCAGCCTGAGAGATCCGTTGCGGAAATAACGCTTTCTATACGGCGATTTGCCGTTTTTCTGGCAGGCTACCGCCTTCTTTCTTATCAAAAGCGCTATCAATCGTAGCACTTATATGTATGAAACAAATAGAAAAACAGTATGAATATGTGTGGTAGCGCGCGCAATTAGTCGGCGCACAGCACGCTAATTTCAAAAGTGGTGATACATTAACGGAGCTGTATAAATAAACAGGTTAATTTATCATGAAAAGTCAGTTTTTACTTAGTGTAAAAGAACACATGCTTACTCGTCATTATGCGAATAAAACTATCGAAAGTTATCTATTTTGGATAAAACGCTTTATCACTTTTCACCAGCTTGCACACCCATCAACACTAGCAGAAGATGATGTCATTCAATTTCTGAGTTACTTAGCGGTAGAAGAAAAAGTTGCGGTAAAAACGCAAGCTTTGGCGCTGAACTCAATATCATTTTTATATCGTGATTATTTTAAAACCCCACTATCACTTGATATGAGATTTCAGAAATCCTTGACCGAAAAGAAACTTCCCGTTGTGTTAACCAGGGAGGAGATCCGAAGATTCGTTCAACATATCGACCCGAGGTATAAACTCCATATTCAGCTGCTTTATGGCTCAGGGCTTCGAGTCATGGAGTGTTTGCGCTTAAGAGTTCAGGACATCGATTATGATTATGGCGCAGTTCGTGTTTGGCAAGGAAAAGGAGGTAAAAATCGTACCGTAACGTTAGCAAAAGAGCTACATGAGCCGCTTAAAGCTCAGGTTAATTTAGCAAGAGATTACTATTTTAAAGATAGACATATGCCTGGTTATGCGGGGGTATACATCTCTGAAGGTTTACGACGTAAATACCCAAAAGCGGAGCTAGATTTTAACTGGCACTTTTTGTTTCCATCAACAAAGTTAAGCGCAGATCGAGACACTGGTGAACTCAGAAGGCATCATATCAATGAAAGCGCAATACAAAGAGCGGTAAAGCGCGCGGCAAGCGACGCAAGTATTGAGAAAACTGTAACTTGCCACACACTAAGACACAGTTTTGCCACGCATTTATTGGAATCTGGCGCAGACATTAGAACTGTTCAGGAACAATTAGGGCATACTGATGTAAAAACCACGCAAATTTATACTGTAGTTCATCGTGTCAACCTCAAAAAGTCCATCGCAATTGGTGAAATTAAAATAAACAAATAAAAATCAACAACTTGAACAAATTGCCCGACATTAAAATGCTCTACATCAATTCTTAGATAATCAAATGAAATACTAAATATTCAAAACTGTATGCTTAATTAGCCCCACTATTGCCCCATATTTGCCCCATTTATTGCGATACCACATCATCTCCCCCTAATTTCAGACACCTCTATACCACCACCTTTGGAAGATCTAAACGCACGACGTTACCTAACTTATTTGTTTCCAGAAAATGAACATAAAGTCGAGTTGCCAAGTAATGAATACCGAACTGAAAAGATCCGTTTCGTATCCACTCCAAGGCCATTCGTCAGCAAAAAAGCACTCGAGTGCGAGCTTGGAATAAACGTGCGCTAGTTAATGGTTATACAGAGGGGGCGGTATCAAAAATCGAAACTAGTCCCAATATAGGCACAAATATGTCAACCACACAATCACCCACGCGAACGTCAATATCATTTCCCTAAATCAGCAAATAACTCATTTCTCTGTTATTGGAGGACCAAATTTTTTTAATCTCTAGCGAGCTTTTAGTCGACAATGTGGCATGATATTGTAGAAATATGCAGATCGCACCCTTTGGGGGCTCATATAGTCAGATGCGGCTATCGGTGTTTTAAGTGGCATTACAAAATCTGAGGATTTTTCCTAAAAACCTTCTTGGCGCCAGTTGTCGACGCTATCGCTATAAACGTAACAAGGTCTAGTCAAACTATGACAATTTCTTTTCAGTACCCCTCGCCAGCCAATTGGCAAGATTTCGAACGTATGCTTCGCGACCTCTACTTTGAGTTTGATGTTGAGATCTCTGGCAGTTCTGGGCAAGCTCAATATGGTATCGATTTGGTTGATGCCAATAATAACATTGTCATTCAGGCTAAAAAACGAGCAATCCAAAGAAACCCCATAACTATTAAGGAAGTTGTCGAGTGGGCAGAAAAGGCCAAAGAGTATTTCGCCGAGGCTCCGTTCAAACGTCTATATATTGTGACGACACAGCTGCGTGACATTAACCTTCAGACAGAACTGAAAACATACTTACAGAAGACCCCCTTACCGTATAATGTCCGCATACTCTTTTGGGATGATCTGGAAGACAAATTAAACCAGATGCCGGAGCTGGTGCGAAAGTATTACCTTACCGAACTCTATGACGATGAGACTATCGCGCAGTATAGGCAATTTTCGCTTGACCATTACATCCAGTTCACACTGTTTGGCAAGTACATCCTATCGGACGGCCGACATTGGCCTGCGGTTAATAAATTGGTTAACAATCTGAAATGGCTTATTCACCCAAGCTATGACCACAAACAAAACCACGCCTCTTTACTTAAAAATCTGGCCCCTTTGGCCCAATGGGTGCGACTTATGGAGTGCGAATTCAAGGAATTCGAAAAACGAATTAATGGCAGCTTTAACAAGGATTATATCCTGCCAGTTGAGTGGCGTAGCACCCATCTACATCGATTGCGAGAGCACGACTTGATTTCAGTACTGGAAACAGAGCGGGAATATTTAAATTTTATTCGGGCGATTGCTAGTTTATTGGCATATACGAAAAAGCACCCTGACCATAATGATTGGAGCCAAAGTGATAAGTTCAAAAGCTTAGGTAAGGCCGCATATCATGCGACTGAGGAATTTAAAGCTTGTATGGCTGATAATGCAGAGTCTTTAGCTGCTTATGAATCGTTACAAGCAAATCTTAAGTCCCGTGGGTTTGATCCAATGCAACTGCTTGCCAGCGGTCCAAAAACCAACTGTTGTTTTGGTTACTACGGTTACCGCTATACTGGCGACAGCTCAAGCGGTGATGTATACATCAATACCTTGCCCCATGTGGACGCGGGATGTAAAGATTATCTCGTTCTTAAGGATGCGAAGAGAAGAAACTACATACGTAGCTCAAAGACCTATTATACGATGTGGCCAGAGCATAGAGTGACGTCGATTAATCTGTTTTGAGGTCCAAAGGATCGTTTTCTCTTTTTGTAGAACCAGTTGGTGACGCGTTACGTAACCCTATTTCCTCATTTTATGATTGTATGAATAAACAGTGTGGGATACTCGAGTTCGCCCACCAAAAATGTAAAAGTATCAGAAGTATAGCCTTTACAGTAACACAGAATGTAAAGGCGACAAGGCAAGATAAAATCAGTTTAGTAACACGCTAATAGCTAAGAAGCAACGCATCAGAGGTAGTCTACTATGGGACCTCCAGCTCGAATCTGGCAAAAGATAAGTTTCGAGAACCCAAGCATTAGTAAATCACGAATTTGTACAAATATGGCAAACTCTCTTAACTCAGTACCTCTAGTTTATCTGGAGAAGATTACTACTAGCTACGCACATAAACCAGCGGTGGCACTATAAACACCAAACGTTGGGAGCAGACTTAAATGTTTATATAAAACCCGTTTTAAGGCTTCTCTTTTTCTCCAAGGTGCTGGGTAAACCGTAATAAATAAGCGTCTAGATCCTGTATCAAAAATTCTCGTTCACCAGAAAACTTTTCACCAATGCCATACCATATTTCCTTTAAGTCTCGGAAGGCATGTACCTTGGCCTTTCGATTAAGGGTTCTAAGTCTGAAAGCTCTATTTGAAAACTAACCTTACGACCTAACAGAGTTACTAACTCACCTGTAATCCAACCTGAATCCATGATGATTTGCTCTAGCAGGTAAAAAGAATTGTGGTGCACCTCTGTATCACATAACTCGACAGTTGCAGAGTTCAGATAACTTTTCGTAGGGTTGTTGTTCAAAGTAAAACTTTCGTGCCTGTTCGATTTCCCATTCCCCCCTTTCGGCAGTGGTTCTCCTGCTGAATAGCTTCAAGAACAGCCAATCAATCAGCTTGATGGGCGAGCGCTTACCTTGCGCACACGGATGTAGCTCCAGCCGCTAATCGAGAGATCAGACTGACCGGTAAGCAAGTGCAGCACAAACATGTTCAGCGCCAACAGGATGCGCATAAACAGGGCTTTAAGTTTTGCCATGATGACTCCTATTTCTCATAAATCACCCGTTAGTTGAAATCTACAACGTTGCCTTTAACTGTAATGAGCATCCCTAAGTCTTTTGTTCCTCCCACATTAATCTGAAGAACGTTCTGATCAGTAAGTCTGAACTTGAATTCACTGATGTCTGCAATACCTGTGTTAGACATACAGACTAACCCCGCCGCGACGGCTTTAACTTCATTGTTCCCAATAGTAAACAGGCCTTCACTTTGAAGAGGCAGCTCAGCATCCACAATCGCATTGTCTGGACTCAGAGAAAGAAGGAATTTTGCATCGATAAAACCAGACCCACTGTATGCTTTAGCAGGCTTAATGCACAACTCGCAAGAAGCGATCGGTGCATTCAGTGAAGCTATTTTGCAAACATTCATCCAGTTTGCTATTTCATCTATCTTTCGGTAAAACTTTTTCTGGACAGTACCAACATACCCACCATCGGTCAGCATGGAATCACTGCTATCAGTCCAAACCGGATCAATTTTATTTCGCCAAGACTGCCCTTCAAATATCCCATGAGGCCCCATTGCAACCGTTTGGGTTAGGTAGTTATCTTGCCCTAGCGCCAACTTGAATACAGATACGTTTTCTGCAATTACCTTATCGACATCATAAGGCTCAACCAAACGAACTTTTGAAGAGGTGCCAGACTCATCACCGATACAGTGCAGGGTTTGCATTGTCCCAACTCGACAGCTGTTCGGATATTGCGTTTCAGACGTCGTCTTTAAGGTTGTGATGCCAGAGAATACTGGTTTCGGTGCGCTTTCAATCTCTGCCCCAACAAACCCTAATAAGTAATACACATCGGAATACTTAATATTCATGGTCAGATTGTTGTACTGCCAATCACCATACATATAGAAACCACGACCACCATCCACTCGAATAAAGTGAGGAGCACAGTCCATGTAGCAATCGGTCATCTTGATATCATCCGCGACAATAAGATCTTCAGCGATGCCAACAAAAGTGGTCCCAATAATTGAACGACGATAGTTTTTAAACTTACATTTCGTGGCTTCAAAACCGTCAACCGTTAGAGCGCTTCCAGAGATAGACCACTGAGTAAAGTGCAAACTATCACCCAGGTTTGTCCATGTATCACTTAATGGCTTACCTGTAATTGTGTTGATTTGGTCTGGCTTAACAAGCAACGTAGAACGCCCATCACACTCGACGTTATGCATTTTAACTTTACCAAGTTTATTGATCCGGCTAGTTGGGTAAAATTCAACATCATAGTTACCACGTCTCAACTTACCGTTTCTTAATTCAATATCACCTCCAGTATCTTGTACGAACGATTGCTTGGCGTTGTCGTAGCTGAGATAGATATCCCAGTCTTCATCAAAATACGCGTTAACTTTTTCGCCACGAAGCAAGAACCCATCAAGAAACTGTCCCTTAAATT
The DNA here is from genome assembly GCF_033339295.1 of Vibrio sp. 704. NCBI lineage: Bacteria > Pseudomonadati > Pseudomonadota > Gammaproteobacteria > Vibrionales > Vibrionaceae > Vibrio > Vibrio sp. 704. The sequence goes on from NZ_JAWOUH010000013.1 coordinate 5,702, forward strand.
TCGTCCCCTTTACAAAAAGGTAAGCTGGATCAACGCCTTCTCCTATCTCTGTAACCATCGAAACATAATATCCAGCGGCAGCCTCTTCCATGTTCCCGCCAAGAATGGTGGCCATCATTGAGCGATTTGCGCCTTTAAAATACAAACCTGCCTTGCCGAACTTGGCATTTCCTATCCAGGTATTCTTAACGAGGCCACGCATTCCAACAGGGTTAGAAACCGTGACTTTATTCCCTTGAATATCGGTGATGATGTTATATGAATCGCCAGGGTTTCTGAGCGCATTAGCCCATTTATTTCCGTATCCATCATCCCCCATCATCGAAGTTGCTAGGCTATCTCCAACACGTAAGTCACTGGCATCGACGACATCAATCACCGTTTCACCTGGAGCATGATCTCGGGCTACTAATGCTTTTCTGAGCCCACAGTGAATATTCCCACCATCTCTCAAGTCAACAACAAAGCTTTTTCCCTCAGCCTCAATGGTTAGTTCCAAATCGTCAAAGCGGACCAACCCACCGTTTTTTACCGTGAGCTTACGGATATTGGCCGCTTTAGGCACAGTGCGTTCTGAAAGCCATACTTCCACGCCATCAATGATCACTTCTTCATGGTCAAGCATCGCTTCAATGATGAAGTCCGTAAAAGAAACGTCACGCTCTATCGTGTTAGTTTTATTGAATATTAGTTTCTTTTCATTTTTGATTTCAGCTGTATGAGCCATTGAACCGTCAGTAAAGTACAAACGGCCATTTTCAAAGTGAGAAACGGTTCTATCTGAAAGTGAGATTGGGTAAACACTGTGAAGTTTATCGCTGATAACCGCTTTACCAACAACGGCTGGAATGATGTCTCCTGCCCTCAAACTATCAACAGAGCCCAATGGCGCAATGAGCTCAGAGGCAGCCAATCGAGCTGACTTGCTGGCGACTGTTTGCGTGAAGTTTTGATCTGCGGCACTGACCAATGAATACTGCTCTTTAGTAAAGACATTGCCCGTATTAAACGGCAACAAGCTTAACTTAGGGGCATACCACTCACCGGAGTCTGTTGGGTATTCAAAAGCAACGTCTTTATGATCGTCAACAGTTAAGTCAAGGTTCGCTACCCACGGTCCTACTCTCTTATAGGTGTACTGGGTTTGAAACTTGGACTCGAATTCCGCCATTCGAACCGCGAAGTCATTTTTCTGTGTTGCATCCTGAGTATCAAACTTAGTCTGATTCTGTTTGGATTGGCTATCGAAAGCCGCTTGATTGCTACTAATCGTTCGCAGAGCGATGTTGTTAATGCCTGCTACCGACAATCCCTTTTCACCCGTAGGTTTAGTGTAGTGTTCGCTCTCGGTAGTGACATATTCATGCGAGGCCAGTCCTGATTGCTCGATTAGCTTAGCTGCGGCCAAAGTGCGTTGTTCAATATTTTGGGTCATGAATAAACCTCATAAAAAAGCCCAGCGCGAGGGCTGGGCATTGAGTGCTTGAGTTTATGCGTAGGCATCCACGCGAGGGTCGTCTTCGATAGCGGCGCAGCCAACCTCGAACTCCCCTTTTTGTTTGACTTGCTGCAGGATGCATTTCTTGTACATGGTGTCGGCTTGGCCAAACATGTATTCGCTTGGCTTTTTGCCCTTTTCACCCACGGCGATGATCTTTTCGGTTGGCTCATCGACCAGAATGACAATATCTGGCGCCTCAGTCGGCTCGACTCGATACGGGCCATGCGTTCCTTTGTTGCCTCGGTTAAACAGTAAATAATGCTGCTTACCTGGCTCCCATTCCAACAGTCCCGAAAGCTGCAGGTATTGATTGCCATCGGCGGCGTTTAGCGTTTCGATCACCTGACCTGATGCGCCCCAGCTCACCGCATCGTGCGCCACCGGGATCACATCACCATAGTTCGACTCCCATCCATCCATGTCCGTGGTGAAGTCGATGTTAGTGCGGCGGTAGGCTTGCACAGCGGCATGGAATAGCCCTTCCCTTTTGGCCTGCTCTTCGTTGGTGACAAAGTTCAGCTTAAGTGGGTTCGGGTTGTAGCCGTTCTGCCCTGGTAAGGTACACAATAGGGTTTCAGATTTTCGAGACTGAGGATTGAACCACTCGACTTCGACGCCGTCGTAGTCATCTTCCTTCACCATGTCGATGTCGACAGAAAAGCTGTCTGGGGTCATGTTCACGGGGGAGTATGGTTTGCACAGCGTTTCTCTTGGCTCATCGCGCCACATGCTGACCGTGCCAAGCTCGATGCGAGGGTAAGCGCGTCCCGTTTCGAGTAGCCTACGTAGCGCTTCCCAAAACGTGGTCGGTTGGTCAAATAAGCCATCACACTTATCACCTCGCGATTCCCATTTATCTCGGTAAGCCAGCAAGGTATCTAGGTCAATGGCATCGTCTTCTAGCCCTGCCCCGTACACATCATTGCGGCAAGCATCAATGACCGCATCCGCAATGGAGCGAGTTGGCTCTTCTACATACCTGCCGTCGTCTTGGCGAACAGGCAAGATGCGCGTCGAATCATTCCAGTATTGGCTATTGGCCTGCTGACTGAGCGAGTTGGTGGCTTTGATTTTCAGCGTGATGATGGACTCTTTTTCATTCGTATAGGTTTTCTGAATGACGGACTTCAGCCCCATCCACTGCACTTCATCAAACACTTTAGTCGCTTTGGTGACGGTGCTCAGACGACGACAGCCCACTTCCCAACGCCCTGGTGCGAGTCCCATTTCCTCACTCAGCCAAACGGTGATGCGCTGCGGCGTGTTATCGCCCTTTGTCAGGGTTAACTTATGGGTTTGATAAGCCTGATTCGTGCCCTCTGGCCGCACACGCACTTGCCATTCACACGTTCGAGCGTTGATGTCACCATTCTTGTTCATGGTGCCAAGGCCGCGAGGGAAGATAAAATCCAGTCCCACATCAAGCGCGGTCGCATTGCTAGGCACACAAAGAAAGTCACCGACCCATTCAGCTTCTCTGTCCCGTTCTAACACCGAAATTTCTGCGCTAGGCGTATCTAAGGTAATAAAGCCATTCCAACCAGGTACTTCTTCCAATGTGATGGAATCCACCAAGGCTAGAGTGCCGTTACTGTCTTTACACACGTAGGTACCATCATTACCCACCGCCTCATAAATCCGAACATAGACGTTGGTCATAGGATGGAATCGCGTAACTTCAGTACCACCATCCGGTTTGACCCGAATACGATTTCCTGCAAGCAATGCGGTGACAATGTAGGTACCCGAGTTGATCCCTGCGCCCGTGATTATCATCCGATCATTCACCGCTAACGACCCCCAACCTAATGGGTTTTCAATTTCGTCTGGCAGCTCTTCAGGGTCGATAACGTCACCATCATCGCCCATATCATGAAAGTGGATGTTGCCCTCAAAGTAGAGACTTTCCTGAGAAGTAGAGGTGATAACCACATGCTGACCTGCATCCCACGGCCACTTATCGCGGCGCAATGTCGACGTGTAATCACCATTGCCTGTATGAATGCTGTAGTTAGACCACAGCTCAACCACCTTGCCACGAAAACGCGCTTCGTTGCTGCTGGTCTCTGCGACCCAATCCGAGGTCACGCCATCGAGCTTTAAGCCGCCTTGGCCATCGGATGAACCAACCTCTTTGGAAGTCCAGACGATGTGATGGAAATGATCCACCACTTCACCAGGCTTATATTCTCGGATTTCAATGTCGGGGTTGTCTGGTTTGATTTCCGTCTCACCAATAACGTGGCGATGGTAAAGAAACTTGCCGATGCCCTGAGAAAAGGTCTGGTAGTAATACTGCTCGTTGTTTTCGTACTCCCACCAATCCGGTGCAATGATGTCAGGGTAATGCGGCATGCGCCCATAACGCACTGGAACGGGGTTACCAAGTTTTGGCTTGTTGCCTTGGCCATTGTAGTTGTACACCGAGCTGGACTGCTTGGTATTCTGGTTGCCGCTCATGTCTGGCATGTTCATGTACATGTAGACAGCAGAGGCCGCTGACAGGGCTAACGCAGCATAGACAAGCCAATCCACACCAAAGCCGATTTTAGGGCGAATACTCACCACATCACGCTCGCTGATGATCACATTTAAATCATCGAGCCGGTTAAAATTTAAAGTGGCATTGAAGGTCTGGTTTGGGAAGTGTTTTTCTAGCCAATCCGACAAGCGAGTGCCAGCATCGACGGTGTGGACCTTGCGTTTATCCTTTCGAATCGGATGTTGAAACTCGACAATGTGTGGCATGACGATAAAACTCCACGGTATCAAATCGGCGGCGGAACTGGTTTAACGGTTCAATCTTGACGGTGCAGCCAAGGGTATGGATGACATAACCTGGCATTTGCTCGGCGCTGAATACACCGCAATGCCATTTGCCTTTACCAGAGGCGGCGACCATGCACAGGTGCTCTGGCTTTTGAATGGGTTCGATTAACTGGCCTTGATAGCCATCAATCAGCTCATGGGCGTAGTCTGGTGTGACAAACTGGTCCATATGCTTGGGCAGATTTTCAAGGTGCAAGAAACGCTGCCATGCCTCACGCACCAGCAGGACGCAACCGTCCACCGGAAAGTGACCATCTGGCAGCGATTTAAAGTAAGCAATCATGGATGGTTTACTCATATGTACATCAATCCTGGGTGCGTAACGTTGTTGTAAATCGGGCGCATGAAGCGTCGGTTGGTCAAATCTTTCCATGAGTTCGTGAGGGTCACAGTCATGGTGGTAATTTTGGCCGAGGACATGGTGAGTCGAATTCGCTTGTTGCGCGGCTTACTCAAGTCGTCGGTGTCGTATTCGCGGTAAATGCTCACCACTGGAATCACGGGTTCGTGTCGCTTGGCGGTTTCAATCGCCTTGGAGAGCGTGAGGTCGGTATTGGGCGCGGCCACGGTGAGAGCTTCTTGCCCTTTGGTTGCCTTGTCGGGCAACTGAAAAGCAAACTGGCCTGCTGTGAACCACACCCACTCGCCTGACTCAATTCCGGCATGTAGGTCAATTCCGTCCTTCACATAACGCAACACCCCTCCTGGTAAGGAGGGGTGCTGATATTCAATCGTTGCTATGATCACGTTTGCCTCGCTATGGCATTTTGAATACGGCCTCTTCGGCAGCTAACGCGGCCTTTTCGATGCCAGATAAAGTATCTCGGGAAAGTACGCGAGCGGTGTAGCGCTCCAGCTTTAAAGCGCGGAAGGTTTGCACTTTGGCTTTAAGTTCCCATATGGAACCAAAGTCTTTGCGACCACCTTTATAATCGAATGGGGTGTCCTCGCCTGGTGTGGCGGTAAACTGGCACTTATGTACTTCAAGGTCGTAGTCGCCCGTCCGAAGCGGTAAATAGAACCACTCCACGCCTGCTTCCAGTTCATTGAATACCCAACTCTCGAATACCTCTTTTTGCTCTCCGGTGAACCGGAATGGTAAGACAAATTCAGCAGGGGCTATGCGAGAGCGACGACGCATGGTGGCCAAGCCCAAATCCATCTTTGAGCGTATGACCGTTTGGCCATGTTTATACTGATACCCTTTGGATTTTGGCAACGGCAAAATGCCGTTACCAAAATACTTGCATGGGTAAAGGATCACATTCGGGTTCAATTGTGCCAACACTTCAGGTTTGATGGTTGCCATTATTTGAATCCTCCTGGCTGAACGCCAAGCGTTTTAGAGATGTAGCTAAAGTATTTCCCACCACTTTGCGCATCCTTCATCATGATGTTGAGGACTTTGTTCTCGTCATCAATCTCAGCGTGAGTACCAGGCTCGGCTTCATGAATAATGATGGTCCAAGGTTGGGCGCTCGCTCCGCTCCCGTTCGCGGCCATGCGGTTTTGGTAGGCCATTGACGGGTCATTCATAGAAAACCGTTGACGCTGCATGGCCATGATTGCGCTATACATTTGGTCTACTTGATTAGCGGACTCGTTGGTATAAACGCGCTCACCTGCTTTTAACGTCCAGTCGGATTCCATACGTCCACCCAACATCGGAACTTCAGATATCCCGTTGTGCGCCATGTTCGAAATTGAATCGACTTTACTGGCCATGGATAAACCAAACCCCATTGCTGAGCCTGCGGCAGCAGCTGCAAGACCAGGCCCAACATAAGGAATGCCAACTAAAGATTTGTAGGCGGCTGACGCTGACTCATAAGCGTTGAGCATGATTTGGAAACGCGCTGCGGTTTTACCAATACGAGCGGCGTTTTTGTTTTCACTGTTTTGCAGCTGAGAGATTTGACCGAGGAAGTTGCTCATGCCTCGAACGCGCTCTTGCATCAAGCGCTCTTCACGATACGCCCGTTTTTCAGCTTCGATTTTGGCCTTTTCGGTTTTGGCTTCTTCACTCTTAGCAAAAGACTCGATTGATGCTTCCAATGCATCATCTTCTAAATCTTTACGCGTTTTTTCTGCATTTAGATAGAACTCTGTCTCACGGTCACGATACTCAGCTTGTAGCGATTCCAAGGTATCAAAGCCACGACGCTTTAACTCTTGCTCGGACACCTGCATTTCTTCGATATCACGCAAGCGTTGCTCGTGCGCTAACATGAGCTTTTCACGCTCACTCGCGTACTGCATATCGAGCGATGCTAGGCGCGATGCGCCAGAGGCTTGCTTGCTTTCTAAACCTGCGGTGTCTTTCGGTAATACTCTGTCTGGCGTGTCGCCTTCAGGTTTTAAACCTGGTTGCGGCGCGTCATAGTTCATGCCAGTCTGCATGATGTTGTAGCGTTTTTGCTGACGCGCTATCTCGGCATCGAGCTCATCAAGTTGCTTTGTTAATCGACCAAAATCAGAGTTAAGGTTGAATAGCTCGTTTTCACTACGACCAAGAGGGTTAATAGGCAGTAAGCTGTCAACATCAATACCTTCGTACTCTTTAAAGGTACGGTTTACCTCTTTTAACTCGTCACTAAGCTCTTTTCTCTCAGATCTCAATTCTGACAGCTTTTTGCTTAGTCCATCGACCGTTCTTGGTGTGTCTGACCAACTATCAAACAGCGTTCCCCAATAGTTGATTGAGTAAGCCAGCTTATCGCTGAACCAATCAATCTGATCACTGGCTCCAAGCACGGCATTAGCAAAAGAGCGCTGCAGCTTAAGCCCAGTGTCTTTGAGCTTTTGGTCCATCTCTTTGAATTTCTCAATGTCATATTCCGACATGGAGACGTTCAAATCGTCGTACTTTTTGGTCAGTTCAAAGAGCTTTTTGCCTTGATTATCGAGCAATGGCATTAAGGCCGAGGCATCGTTCGCGATACTCTCCAGATAAAATATCTGGCTTTTCATTGGAACGTTGGCTTCGTCCATCGCCGTTTTGATGGCAATCAACGCATCGGGACCCGACAGCTCTTGCAGCTTTTCAATAGTCAGGCCGACTGTTGGCGCGATGTTCTCCATGAAGTCGGCGAATTCACCACCTTCGTTTTCGGTAAAGTCGCCCAGCTTATCGTTCACGTCCTTCAGTATCTCGGCCATGTTTTCGCCGCTGATATTGAACTGCTCAGAGGCGTATCCCAAGGCTTGAATTTGCTGGACCGATACCTGAGCAACAGTGGCCATCTTTTCGATTTCGCGCGCTTGTTGCGCCTGCTGCGTAATGAGATAAGCCGTGGCACCTGTGACGGCACCAATACCTGCCGAGACATAACCTGCAGCATCTAACACGCCGCGACCTGCGTTTTTGGCACGGTCTGCGGTGTGCTCTAAAGAACGGCTTAATGATAGGTTTGAGTCGTTCGCCGCTCTGGCTTCTTTGGTGTAGCCACGCAGCATCTTTTTGGCGTAATCCACATCTTTCTGAAACTTGGCGGTTTCAGTATTGAAGCGGATATTAAAATCAGCTATTTGGGCACTCAAGGCGAACTCCTCCTGCCGACGCACTCAACGCCATCAGCTCTTCTTCGGTGTATTCTTTCGATTCTTCTTCGGGATGTTCTAAAGTTGGCAGGAAGTCTTGGTAGCTTCTAAAGACACTTTCGTCCTTGCAGCCTGCGGCCATCGCAGTGACATTCCAGTTTGAAGAACAAGTCACGGCAAAACGCAGGTTGTCCATCTGATGCTTAAAACCGTGTTTTGAAAAGTATTCACGCCACTCCACAACAGCTTCGCCGCTAATGGAAGCCAACAGGGTTCGCCAACAGACTTGCCCGAACTCACGGGCAAGGTCCATGGCAAACTCAATTTCATCCCGAATTAGACTTTTGGGTCGGTGGGTTCCTGAGTTGTCATTTCTTCCGTTGTAGCGCTATCAGTGGTGGCATCCGATGAGTCTTCAGTGGCATCCAACTCCTTTGGCGTAGATAACCCTGAAAAGTCAGCTATCTCAAAATAAAGCGTTTCAACTTGCGGCGGCGTCATCATCGACATGATCTGCTCATGACGCTCATCTAGGTCATCGACATCACCACGATAGGCATACGCGACCAAGCGAGCCTGAGCCATGAAGTTGATACGGAGCCAAGCGTTTGAGTATTTTTTCAAATCAATAAGGTAACGCTCTTTTTCTTCCTGGCTTGCATCTTCAGCTGGTTCTTTTGGTCGGTTCGGTTCGGAGATTTCTGTACAATAGTCCATGTAGTTCAGCCTATCTAGGCCAGATAGCTGAGTGATGGTGACTTCGCAGTCACCCACTGGAACTGTCTTTTGCTTTAGGAATGTAGCCATAGATTAAACGCCCCCTTCAGCAGGCTGCGCTTGTTCAGCCAAAATCATTTCCGCGAGTTTTGGTTTGCCAACGTTTTTGATTTTTAGTGTTCGAGTGATCTTCTCTTTAATCGTTACCGCTTTACCCCATGAGTTAAGGTAACCAGAATACGCATCCACAGTGCCATTCGGGTACTTGGTTCGATATTCGGTAACAGTACCGTTCACTACATCATCAGAAAGTTGTTGTTGACCTGGTTCACCAGGTTTCCAAACTAACGTGATGGTCGTATCACCTGCTGACTTTTGACCCGGAGTGGTCTTTGCCCAGTCCGCATCAGGATCGTCTAGGTAGTTATCTTCTTCATCTTCAACCGTAACTTCACCTGGTTGAATCTCTTTGACGCCGCCTAATTTTTCCCATTTGGCGTCATCAAGGTAATCTGCAGTAGTAAGCAGTTCTTGGTCGTCTTTTTTGCGCCAAAACGAGGTTCCAGCACCTTTGATTGCTTGAGTTGGGTCCGACATGATTAAACCTCTTCGGTGTATTCAATAGTAAATGCCAAGTCCAGCGTTCCCCATGGCTGCTCTTCGTCTTGTGCGTATCCAAACGATTGACGATTACAGAGGTCGAGAAGACCGTTGGCGGTGTAGTGTTTGGTGATGATCTTGAGAACTTCTTCACCTAATGCGTCGAGCTCTTGCTCCGTGTTGTTGTCTGCCACCAGATAGATTCTGATAGTCAGCTCAGAGCGCCATGTGATTTCTTCAAAATCTTCTTCAACGCATTGACCTTCAGAAACGGAGACTGAAATGGCAGGGATGTCAGTATCATTCTCTTCAGCTTCAAATTCGGGAACCGCGATGTATCTGGGGTTGCCATTAAAAAACGTTGCGATGATTGACTCGCCAGTCTCATCGACTAACCCTGCTTTCAAATCAGCAACGACTTGTTTGCGTATGGCGTTGTTAATTTCCACGACCAACCTCTCTGCGAATAACCAAGCGGATTTGTTGCTTCATCGCGCTGGACAGCTCTTTTTTCATGTCCGTTCGAAGCAACTCATCGCTGTGCTTTTTAAATGCTTTGGTGATTTCATTCACGATTGGCACCTTGCACACTTTGATGGGGTGCCTTGCATCCGAGACACGTTGCATGATGTGCCAACGACCGTTCTTCAGCTTTTGTAAGAAGGCGTTCTCGAAGCGGTGCCGACCGACAACAATGGCGGTGTTACCGGATAACTCTCGCTTTTGGTAACGACCATTTCGGCCTCGGTTAACTCGGCTGATTTGGTATTGCCCTCGCTTGCGCCGAATTTGGGTTCTAGCCGTATCGATAGAGATGGCAGGAACATCGAACCTGCGCACTCTGACAAAAGCCACTGGCATTTTCCCTGTGGCCTTTTTTGTTATCGACGCGCGAGGGCGAATAACTTTTTGCTTGATACGAACGGCTTTCGCGGTGTCTTTCACTGACCGAGAAACAGCTCGAGCAGCCACACGGTTAATCGCCATTGCACTGGCTTTCGGTACCGCGTTACTTTGTAATGAAGAAAGGTTTTTAACGGCTACCGCCAATTCCCGATCAATGCTATTCATAAGATCACCACAATATTTCCGTCTTCTGGATAAGGGCCGCTGGTGACAGTGAGCTTTCTGCCCGAGGAAACGAACTCAATAGGTATTCCCTTCTTCGGTCTGACATTGTCTGCTTTCTTAAATGTCAGCTTGCGAGCGATGCCTGCCATAGCGTCAAACTGGTTTAGGGATTCGTCATAAATGGCTTTGATAGGTTCTCCACCATTGACTTTCACCCAGACACCAAACGCTTCAGAAACCGTGTTATCCACCTCTTCCATTAACTGGTCGAATTCGTTATCAAACATAAGCGGCCTTACATCGTCGCGACGAAATACGCCAAGCCTGCGTCTACCGCTTCCATCGCGGTTTCTTCATCTAAAAACGGCTTATCGCCACGTTTGAGCAGCACCGTCTTTTGGCCTTGCAAACACTGAAACGGCTTATCCACGAGAACTTGCACATTACCTTTTTCATCGGCGTTGACTTCTGGCGGCTCACCATCGTCTAGAACCGTGGCATCGTCGGGTAATTCGACCGCAGCACCGATAAGCACTTCCGATTTTTCGCTGGCTTGACTCTCGGTTTGTTCGCTTTGATCACTGGCAGTATGGTTAGCGTCATTTCCTTGCGTTTGCGACTGTGCTTCATCATCGGATTCGTCCATGTCTGGTAACTTGGCTTCCAAATCGTCAATGACTTTATTTAGCTGGGCTTCGGTCGTTTTGTCTGAATATTGCGGTTCAGTAATACCGAGCTCTTTGCAAAGCTCATCAACACGTTTTTTCAGGTTTTCTTTTCGGCTCATGATTGGCTCCAAAGTAAAAATGGGTCCGTGGACCCATTTTGCTTTTCGTTAGTGGTGGTCAGGATTAACCGACTTTGACGACAACAACTTTGTTAACGTCAATGAGGTACATCGCAGGGGCGGCTTCCGTTTTGGTGTAGCGAACTTCTGGATCGCCATTTTCCGTCCAATCTTTCACGTAGCGTTCGGCTTCATCAAAGCCTTCACGCTGAGCGGATAAGTCTTGGATTTGACCGTACAGACGCGCACCGCGCAGTTCGGTATGCGCCAGAATCAACGTGAAGTCGCGTTGGACTTTCTTCGTTGTGCCGTCACGGTCGATGTACTCTTCATCCACCACGATGATGGTGACATCGCCAAGATTGCCTTTAACGCTAACCGTTGCACCTAAGTCTTTTAGCGCGGTTTCAAGCTGAGAGTTAGAGCCACGGCGAGTTTCCAGCGCGTCATTGAACTTCTCGAATTTGCGCATCAACGCCCACGTTTTAGGATCGGTAATGATGACATTCGTCAGGCCTTCAGAAATCGCCGCCCAAGTTTCAATGTCACCAACGATGTCGTAGGTAGCAAAGTCTTGATTCGCCCACTGAGCCGCCGTAAGAAGCGTGATCATGTTGTCCGCATTTCGGCCTGCATCAATTTCGTAAGGCTTATCAATGTAAGGGCTGTCGATCACGGTTTTACCGTCATAGACCATCTCGGCACACATCAGCTCTTCGCGGTCACGAACCGCTTGCTCTTCGATGTCGAGGTTTTGCATCACAATCGCGTTTTGACGATCACCTGCCGACATAGAGCCTGTGATTGGTTCGCCTGGTCGGCGCTTAACGCTTTGGTTTGCCGTTACTGCGTGTTTTGACTTCACGTATGCAGGCTTAAAGCTTGAGGTTTTAAAGCCTTGATTGCGGTCTATTGCGGCACCAATCATCGGTGAGCAAAATGCTGCAATCTTGGTTTTATTTGGGATCATGTCGAGGTCGACTTTTTCCGTATCGAAGGTATACATCTCACGGAAGAAGAAGCGCATGAAGAAGTTGTCGCGACGAATCCCTGCTTCTTGAATGGCTCCAAGCAGTTCGCGAGTGGTGTAATTATCAGGCATAAGAAGCTCTTTTTTTTCTGAATTCAAAGAAAACGACGAATTAGTATTCGTCGTCTACGAAAACTGGACTGCCAAGGAAAGCAGCGCGTTTTTGCTTGTTGGTTGTGACCGTATCTGGCCAGTTCACAAAACCGATACGAAAGCCACCCTGTAGGTAAACTGTCGATTCTTGGTCGCTGCCTGTATTCGTCACATCACGAGCCGAGATAGCGATGGCTTTGCCTGGTGTACCGTCCCATTCCACCAAAGTGGCGGCGTCAGTCGCGTCGACCATTAATGGGGTTCGAGCAGGAAAAGATACGCCCGTTTTGATGGTTGCTCGCGCCGTGACTGGTGCGCTAATAAACAGCTCATCTGGTGTGTATTCTGTTTGTTCTAACATGCGAGTTTCCTTGTTAAATGCGTGTGTATGAAGACGCTAGCGCTTTGATGTTCTTTTGTTCTTCGGTGACATTACCGGAACCAACATCATCACCAAGAGGCTCACCGTGCTCTGAGGCCAGTGCCATTAATGCCGACTCGTTTTGCGCAGTAGCACTAACTGGTACTGAAGCAAGTAAGGCCTTGGCTTCATCGACGCTAATCTTTGGGTTACTGGCAAGTTGCTGCGCGAGCGCTTCACGCCCTTTGGCTTCTTCTAGGCCAATAATGCCCATGCAGCGTTTACGCTCTTTTGTGGCTGGGTCCGTGGACTCATCACTTTGTGCACTCGCTTGTGGCTGCTCTGGAGTGGATTGCTGTTCTTCAGCTGGAGTTTGCGGAGTCGCTGGAGCGGCGGCTTGTTGAGGATTGCCTTGCTCACCCGTTGCGACTGGTTGTTGTTCTGCTTGCACCGTCATAGCGGCTCCCATATCAAAGGTGGTTTGTTGTTTCTTGAACTGTTCAGCCATGATCTGAACCGCATCAAGACCGTTGACGACTTCGTTTGCGAAGCCAACATCCACTGCGGCTTGGCCTTCGTAGACCTGCGCCTCAGTCGATAGAATGGTTTTAATGTCGACGCCCATGTACTCGGCGGCTTTACCTGCGAACATTTGACGTGTGCTCTCTGCTTCGGATTGCCATTTCTCTCGCACCTCTTTCGGCAGAGATTGGTAAGGGTTGCCATCGGCTTTATGGTCACCTGCCGTCACAAGGGTGATTTCCACGCCTTGCTGATCCAGCATCTTCTCGATGTTGGTGTGCGCCATAATCACGCCCACCGAGCCTGCTATGCCCGTTTGAGTTATGAGGCGCCTTGAACACGCACTCGCAATCATTTGGCCTGCACTGCAGTGCATGTCGTAACCGAGGGACCAGATAGGCTTGATTTTGCGCATCTCTGCGATTTTGTCGGCCAAGTCAAAACAACCTGCGACCATGCCGCCCGGTGTGTTCATATCCAGCAAAATGGCTTTGACTTCGGGGTCTGCGACCGCTTCTCGCAAGCGGTGCATAATGCCGTCGTACCCTGTCATCCCCGAGTAAGGTTTGATGTGGCCATACTTATGAACCAACGAGCCATCAATCGGAATGATGGCGATACCCTGAGAGACTTGATAGCTACGGTTACTGCTACGAGTCCGAGAAAAGCCAGAAGCGACTTTTTTCATGTCGTTCTCGCGCAGGATTTGCCCTTCGGTGTCGGTTATCTGGACCACGTTGCCTAGACGTTGGCTGAGCGCCGAGAAAAATACCCGAGCGTAACCAGCTTCTAAGGCGAGCGGCCTGTTGAATGTGTTGCTGATTAGGTGTTGTAAATTATTCATTGGAACTCTCGCTTGGGTTATCCGGTGCTAACGCTTGTAGCTTCATCCAGCTTGGCGGTGGCAAACCTTTCGATTTGCGCTCTTCCATTTCTGCCAACTGTTGATCAAAGATTTCTTGATAGTCTTCACCGAGTAGCGCGAGCTCTTTCTCATACGTCGATAGACCTGAGTCGATACGCAGTACGGCTTCTTTGACTTCTTTCAATCCATCAATGGCCAATCGACCAGAGCCAATCCAATCACACTTGGTCCAAGCATTGCGGCGTTCGTAGAAGTTGAACCGCGCTTTGCTTGGCAGCTTGATGTAGCCACGCAAGATCATTTCTTCGAACATGAGTGCGAAGATTTGGCTGGCGAATCGGTTAGCAATGATTTTTCGTCGACCCATGAAGTAACGCCATGAATCGTTGTGCGAAGCACGAATGGTGCTGTAAGACATTTGCGCGTAATTGCGCGACAGCTGCGCGTAATCCACGCCCAATCCAGCCGCAACGTAGCGGATGATGGATTGCTCCAAGGCCGCGAATCCGTTATCAGCATTCCCTGCGCTGTGCAGGTTGATTTTGTCACCTGGCATGAGGTGAGGTAGTTTGACGCCGTTGAACTTGACCTCGTTGTTGGCGTAGTAATCGCCGTAGGTCATTAGCATCTTTTCGACCGCGCCATTTTGCTGCGCACCGAACAAGTACTCCATCGCTTGGTCCGTTCCAAGCTCTGACTCGATACTGGCGGCGTACATGGCGTTGACAATCGCTCGCTGTAACGTGGTGTTCTGTAAGGTGTCGAGCATCTTCAATTGCTCTAAACACGATAAGAACTTATTCACGCCACGACATTGCCCACCTTCCGATGGCTCAAAGATATGCAAGAACCCCATGCGCCCCGAGCGTAAACGCTTCGGTACTTCACGCCATTTCTTTGGCGAGCCAAAGTTATCGGCTCCTTCTTCAATGAAGTAGGAAATGGCTTCGCCATGTCGATTGAAGCGCATCCCACCACGCTGATGGGGTTTGTCCATCATGTAGTTGGGGTTGTTAACCTTGCGTGGCGCGACCATGCGAATGCAGGTTGAAAAGTGCGAATGGCGACGGTCTATCCATTCGGGCTTCGCCATGATTTCGCCCGTGTGAGCATGGGTTTCAATGCCCTCTCGCATCATCATGGTGAACGTGCGGCGACCTTCTGCGTCGATAAAGCAGTTCGGGTCTTCGGCGATGTCACGAAAAATGGCTTCCACTTCACGCACGAACCCTTTGTCTGGATCGATGCCGAGCAATAGCCAGTTTGGTTTGTAACTGAGGCGAAACTCAGAGCCAATGATGTGGTCTTTGTGTAGCTGGATGCCGTTCGCAGCAATACCGTTATTGCGCGTGACATCGTCTGTTCTGGCGTTCGCCTGTCTCATGACAGGTAAGAAAGCAGCGTCTACCGATTTTGACGGAGGGTTCCAATCGCTCATCTGGCCACCAAACCCTGAACCGCCAGCTCGATACACCGCATCTCTTAATGGTGTTTGACCATCTGCAGCCAGTAGTCCGGTGTGTGTCATTAGAATGAAACTCCTGCAGGGCCGCGACGACGAACTGAGCTCAATCCTAACTGACCACGCAAGTCATCAATGTAGGCGCGAAGTTCATGGATGTTGGCTCGACTGTATTCAACTTTGCGGTCTCCTTTCTGTACGGAAACCGCCATCTTTCCTGTTTGCAAGCTATGAAAGGCGGCTTCGGCCTGTTGCAACATTTCTTGTTTTGTCATCTTGATCCACCTTTCAATCTCGCGGCTAATTCAGCGATGCTGAGACCGGATGTTTGTGGTTGTTCTTGAGGTTGTTGGGGTTGCGGCTCTTCCAGTTCGAGACCGAACCGTTGAGTGAGAATGTTGAGTGCCGCATACGCATACACCCATCCGTCTAACGCTTCATCAAATGGGTGGTATTGCTTCACCCATCGCCAAACTTGTCGCCCTGATTTGTCATGCTCCAACTTTTTATTGGCTGAGCAGAGTTGTTTGAAAAACTCATCACCGGCTATGTCATCGTCCAATGGAAAGTGAACACATCCAGGCACAGGTTCATCACCTTTCGGGGTTAAACCTAAACGGCTGTAAAGTCGTTGCTTGATGCCGTCGGTACCTAACCTAGTGAGGTAGACTTTTTTGTTGTTTTTCTTGCGAGGAAAGTTTTGTATCGGCTTGCCGTATTGGTTCTCACCTTGGATTGGGATCACCCACATCACGCCGTGCGTTCGACTCATCTGGTAAACATCATCGGTTTTATGGCCCATGGCGTCCCAACACCAAAGCTGAACGTCCATCACTTGGCCACTGCGCTTTTTGTAGGTCCGATACAGCGCTTTTCCAGCGGCATCCTTTAATACTTGGCTCGATAAATCCCCGAGAAGAACGATGTGCTCAACAAGCCAACATTCCTCACCTGGTCCCCACGCCCAAACAAAGAGCTCGATGCGGTCATCCTGAGTGTCAATGCCTCCGGTCAAAACCACGGCTCGCTCAGGCACTGGGTTACTGGTGCGACTCTCGGCCCACCATATTTCACGGCGCGACTTGAGATGCTCCCAATCCAGCTTCTCTCCGTTCTCACCATCCCAAAGCTCACCGAGCGTTAGATTGACGAACGTTTTGAGCTGACTTGGGTCGTCTTTCTTGTTGAGGAAGTCACGCACTATGCCACGCCAACCTGCACTCAATTTGGTGTTGTATCCTGACCAAATGTGAATGCCGACGCTGCTTGGCGTTGGCGCTGGGTTGTCGTCTATATCAAAGAACTCATGGCCATCGCGTGTCCATGTGCCATCTTCAGCAATCCAACGACCTGCAAGCTCCATCTTGTAGAGGTGCTTGTAGTAGATAGGGTCGTCACAATGAACGCAGCTGTAATAAACCGTCTTTGATTTTTTCTCGATACTTGGCTGAGTGTTGTCCCACTTGAAGCCGTGTTTATCTTCTTTACTGCCCCACTCTAAAACCTGCTCGGTTCCGCAGTGTGGGCATGGCAGATAAAAGCGGAAAGTCAGCTCCATCTTTGCCATTAGGCGTTCAACGTGCGACTCGCCTGTATTGGTTGGTGTGGTTCCCCACCTTGCCATCGGGAAAGCAGCGCCTTCCAAACGCATTCGCGCAAGATCGATAGGGTTACCTTCTTTACCGACTTCCCAATCCCATCCGTCAATCTCATCACCGAACAGCGCGCCTTTAGTCAGAGCTCGCATGTTTCGCGGTGTGGATGTGCCGAGGACATGCAGCGACCAGCCTGTTCCCTGTTTGTAAGAAACGGTGTTTCGGTGGTCCTTAGCGAATAAGGCTGGGAAGATTTGGTGCATGATTGGCATTTCCTGCCAAGCAGCATCAATCTCGGTGACAGAGATGTTTTTTGCGTCGTTCTCTGTCGGTACGTAAATCACGGTGTTGGTTTTGAACTGAGCATGCAGACAAGAGTTTGCTGCTATGACCAACTTGGACCAGCCAACACGAGCCGACTTTTGCATGGTCAGCTCGGATATAGCGCGGTTGCACATCATGTTGAGTGGCACAACCTGCAAAGGCAGTGTTTCCCAAAAGCCTTCTTCCTGAGAAGAACCAGCAGCTAACCGGAAATGCTTATTTGCCCACTCCGCTCCCTTGATGGCGATTGTTCTCCTCATCCCCATCAAGCCACGACGGACTTTCGTCTGGATCGCTGTCAATGTAATCGGAGAGGTTTGGTTGAACATCGGCACACTCATTTAATACAGCAGCAATCACGGCCTCTAAAACTTCCACCGCTTCGGGTGGCATGTCGGGCCATGCGTTCTTTAGTTTCGGAAGGAGGGTGTCGAGGCGTGTGCCCACTCTGGCGCATACCTGTTCTAGGGTATCGACGATGATGTCTATTGGTGCGTAACTCTTTTCAAACAGTACGCGCTTGGCTTTTAGCATCGCCAACTTTTCGCGCCGTTCCTCTATCTTGAGATCGCGTTCTAATTTCGCAAAAGCTTCCTCATCTTCTTGCTCGGTTTCCGGTTTTGAATCGAAGGCTTTTGCTTGCGATTTATAGGTGATGTAAGCATGGATACACGCAAGAGGATCGATACCATTTCGCCCTTTAGCGACAGGCAGAACCCCTTGTTGCGTAAGGTTTCGGACCTGTCTAGATGAAATGCCAAGAAGCGTCGCTATGTCCAACTGCGTGAACTTTTTGCTCGGGTTGAATAGTTCGCTCATTCATGGTTTTTGACCGGAAACCGGAAACCTCCAAAATAAAAAAAATTTTTAACGAGAGCTTTTCTGCGAGGTCAAGCCCCCGTGGTCGCTCAGGGTGCCCGAAAGGACCCGCGATCATAATTGATCTTCTGCTAGGCATTGAGTCCTGATGTAATCTTGCAAATACTTTGTCTGCTGCTCGTTCTCAATCATCATTCGCCTGAGACGTAGATAATCTTGTTCAGCTGCGGCTCCAAGTCTTGGGGTGTTTGCATTGCCCACGCTTCTGGTGCTGGTGGCTTCGGACACTGCTGGGCAATCTGCCTGGACATACACCCGCTTAGAGCCAGTGCTGAGACTATCGCTAAGACGATCAATCTCTTCTTTTGCTGCGGATAACTCTGCTGCATGCTTCTCTCCCAATTGGTTGAAGGATTGAATTTGAACTCGCTGCTGGTGTAACACTGCGATATAGCCCTGAATCTCACTCTTTACCAAGGTTAGCTGGCTTTCAGCGATATCAGCCCGACTGCTTTCCACGAACAATGCTGCCGAGAGCGTCGCAACCACTACTACCGCAATAGCTGTCGCCCATACTGTCAGCTTTGCATTAGGCATACTTCCCTCTCGATATCTCTTCGGTTCATCAATCCTTTCCACGGTTTGCCTGCTGCATATACCCATCGTTTAAGCTGGTCACATGCTGCATGCCACTCACCTTTGTTGAGCAGCTTTAGTAACGTCGAGCGTGAGAATGAGCCTATGCCAACGTTAAACGTGAAAGAGTAGATAGCAGCTCGTGTCGTCTCAGGAATATCAACGTGAATCATTGGGTCGACCATTCGCTTAACATCAGCCAGATCAGACTCAAGCAATTCATCACACTCCGTTTGTGAGTAGACTTTGTCCAGGATGATGTCTGTTCCTGTATGGCCGTAACAAACAGTTTGAACACCAGCGACATCAATGTAAGGAGTAAACCGAACGCCTTCCATCGGCTTTACCATTGTTGTCGCCATAATAAGAGCCGAAGCCCCTGCGGCTGCTAACATCTTGACGGCAGAATTAAGGTGCTTCATCGCCATAGTCCTTTTCAAAGCGCTTTTTCTGCCAGTAGTTATTAATCCAGGCAGTTAAGAGCATGCCAGCCAAAGCAATCAGAACCGTATAACCATCTGCAGATATAGACCCAAACACTCCTATTACCCCATTCCAAAAATAAGATAGGGCGCTGGATATCTTTTCGTTCATACGCATACTCACCCCCGTACTGGAGTGCCCTTTTGCTTGGGTGAAAATGAAAAAACCTCGCCGAGGCGAGGTTTTCGAGAATTTATGATAGGCACAAAAAAACCGCCTAAGTGGCGGTCACTTTCAATACTGTGTACTTATCCATAATGGATATATATACATTAAATTGCCCCGTTTTTATTTTCAAGCTCTTTTTTGAATAATTTTCGCGCAGACTTGTCGTAGTTAACCAGCAAGGTACGAATCACTTCAATGTGCTTTTCCCATTCAGACCAGTGGTTTTGGTAGTAGCGAGTACGTTTCTTTCTGAACGCATCAGACTCAATATTCTTGTCTTTACAATCTACTTCCACCAGCGCTTTGATTAGAAACTGACGGCTAACGTTGGGCCTATATTGAATACCATCATGATCGAAGTAAGTCTGAGCCCCAGCCAATTGCTCAAGCGCAATATTACCAGCGATAGTACTAATGAGAGCTTTAACTTTGAGATAGGTTCGCTTCTGAACAATCACGCCTTGCTCAGATGAATGAACGACCCAGTCATTCAACACACTTTCAACCAGACGCGTCTTGTTTTCTTTAGAGTTCCAAAGTGGTGAGGCGTAGGCGTACAGGCTCCAATCGGCTAAATGCGCTGCTTTCTTCTGCATTCTATCAATCGTTAAAAGCACTTTTGCACCATCAATTAGAGATGCCATTTGGTAGTCAGCAGCCCCGAAACCACCGCCACCACCAGAACCGTCATTATACTTTGCTTTGATGCCTTCCGTAGCCATACCAATTGCCGCTGGCATCGGCCACGTTTCAATGTTTGTCGCTAATCCCATAATATTCCCTGTACGAGTTTGGAAACATGATTACATAGAGTTATACTGTATATAAACACAGTACAACTCTTAATTTGAAGTATGTACAAAACGATTCAACGCCTAGTAGGACATCACATCTGCCGAATCGGTCCTGATGGTCCATGCGGTTGCGATAGCACTGAAGATAACGTATCGGTGCTAATAACTAATGGCGACTGGGAAGCCATCCCTTTTGGCGGCTTTATGGAAGTGGGCAACGTTATAGGTGTAAGGCGCCTGAAGATAATGGATGTGTGTGCGCTGTGTTCTGATGATGACGGTCACAAAATCGTTTATACCATTCCGAGAAACCACTACCTCGTGGGGAGTTACCTAAATGGGAAGTGTTTCATCTTGCTTTATGATGGTGAAGTGAAACACTACCTAGACAAAAACGCCGACCAAGACACTAAGAACAATGTGGTTTGGTTATAAGAATACTCTAGCTAGTACTCTTTACTTCTTCTTTTTCTTTCTGAATATCTTGCTTTTTCTCATTGGTTATTGGTCTACAAACTACGGAAGTTGAAAGTTTTTTCGCACTCTCATCATTTGCTCTATCAATACCCGCACCGGAATTACAGAGAATAATATCTTGATAAGTTGGTGGAGGGTTTTTAGCTCTTTCTTTTTCAACCTCATAATAAGCAGTAACTTCTTTCTCCAGTATAGGAAGAACACTATCCATCATATGTTTCAAATCGTCTTTGTAGGAGTCATAAGAACTTCTACCATTAGCGGTGTTTACCGAGTTTACACACAAATGGTAAGACGCATCCCTGAACAGTTGAACCGTATGTGCCCTTTTATACAACTGATTTACGTGACGAGCGAAGTTACTAGCAAGTTCAGCATTTACCTCCTTGCCTTTTGAAATATTTGCTTCCAATGCCATAGCAATTGCAGAACTAATAGAGTCAGCAACCTCAGGAGGTGGTTCTGAGCAAAAGCTTCCTGTTTTCAGATTCGCGATTATCAATCGCCGTTGGGCTGTAACGGCTACGGTACCAATTTCTTGTTCACGTGTATGTGATGTTACAAGTTGGTCCTCTACAACGTGACGATTATAGAAAGAATCGATAGTACTTGAGCAACCCATTAAAAAAGATATTGGAACCATAAACACTAATCTCGGTGACATCTTTATCATCTCGGACCTCCATCAGAAATTAAATAGAAGTATAGTCATAATCACCCACAAATGAGATCATGCTCATATCGAATTCCAATTGCAGGAATAATATGTTTAGGAATTAAGTGCTTAAAAACACATTTTGATTACGGCACGTAATTTACATCGGGACAAATAGCCAACATTGAGAAGAACGTGACCACTAAAGCTGACCTGGTAAGAGATTTTAGGTAAGCCCCAATTAAATTAATAGTGAGCAAAACTGGAGATAAATGGATATATTCCTAGGAATAGAACCGACTTATATAATATGTCAGTTCTACTCGTAAAATAATTTTTTGGGGGCAGGTTAAGTTCTAACTAATTTAGACTCTTACCCCACCTCTACAAAGATCAGCGCCCTATTAACCGCTTATTTCTGAGGCCGCGAACCTTTAGCTACTTAGTAGTGAACTAACCAAAAGTGCAGTACTCATAAAAAGTTTATAAACATAGGTTGAAGCTTTAGGCGCTTGTTATAAGCTAGCTGCGTGTTCGTAAACTCTTTCGCGTTCCTTCATTACAATCTTTAACTGCATATCGCGCGGTATCGCATTGCTAGATTCAACATCGTTGTTCGTTATATGCAAAAACTCTTCGTAACGAGTGTTCATAAATACATCAAAAAAGCCATTGTGAGGTAGTTTGGTTGATTTTTGGGCAAGAAGTGCTCCATAAATTGCAACCTGTGGATTAGCCAACTCTGTACACGCCTTTTCAAATGTGTCCCACACTACACTTTGCTCTGTATCTTGATCAAACATATCGTAAATCTCTGGATAAGAAACCGTTCTTTTGCTCTTTGCTGCGCCTAAAAGTATCTTCTTCAAAACTTGAACTTGCGAAAGTACACTCATATTTATCACTCATAAAAACGACAATCAACGAGGATACCAGCAAACAAAAAAGTTCAAAACCTTTTTATCTCAATACCTTAAAAAGCCTTTAACAGGCTAAAATCTGTTTATTGCCCCTTACGATACTGCCTTTATGTAGCGCACCAATAGATAGTCAATAGCTTAATAGGAAAGTAAACAAAGTTAGCGTGTTAAATAGAACACACTTTTAGTGCAGCTGACTTCAAGACTACTTCGAACAACCTTAATTAGTGGGCTTGACGGATTGATTTCTAATTCATTTTCTTACCCCACCGCCCCAACCATCAGCGCTCTGTTAATCGTCTCCTTCACATGCCACAGCTGATCGCCGTGTTGGTGTTCCCAAGTGTTCATATCGCGGTGCAGTTCTTGATGGTGTTCATTACATAACGGGAAGGTAAACATGTCCGAAGCCTTACTTCCCATCTTCCCTTCTCCGTGGCCGATTAGATGATGAGCAATACCCGCAGTCTTACCACATACGCGACAGGGTAACTTTCGGATGAACGATAAGTACTTTTCACTTTCCCAACGAATAGGCTTAGGCTTTCTCAGATACATCGCTGGTGGATCGTCATCAATGACCAGCTTCAGAACTGGCTTAGCCAAACGTTCTAGTTGTTCACGCTGACCTTCGAATGCATACCTGGTATCTGTATCCACGCTTCCAAGCACACCCACTCGCTTGCTGCCCTCCTCTCGCTTGAACTGACGCTCGAGAACAGATTGCGGCAATAACGAATACACGTCATTGCGAACGGACCACCAGCATAAATCAACACCTGTAATACGCCTTACTTCACCATGCAGCTGGCGAGAGACAACCATCAAGCCGTGACGAACCGTATTCTTTCGGGCGATTGAATACGCCTGGTGACTATCGTCGGCCATATTGTCATGGTGCCAACACAAACGAATAGCTCCCTCGCCGGTTACTCGAGTTTTCAGATTATGATTGCAGTAGCCTTCATCCTTCAGCTGACACTCGGAAATCGTATCAACGTACTTAGCCGTACTACCGATAAGCAGTTGCACGTGTTCATGAGCGAAGAACGCCACCAAAGAGAGGTCATCCGAAGACAACCCTCCCGCGGTCTTTGTGGCCAAACGCTGATTGGGAGAAACTAAACCAATCTTACCGTCCACCAGCAGTGACTTTAACGATTGAGTATTTGGTGTTAGCGCGATCACCGCTGCGTTAAGAGTGGGTACAATATCGATATCGACCTTAATCACGTAGTGCCTCCTCAATCATCTGTATTGCTAACCCCTTTTTAATCATATCTCCGGTAAAGCGCAAAACCGTCCAACCTCTCAATGCTGCCGTGTTATATTTCTCACAATCTGCTTCAAAACCTTTCGCTCGATTATGGCGACCATTACTCCAAGTCCCACCTTCTACTTCGATAGCCAGCTGCTGATCGGGATAGGCAAAATCAAAGCGCCATCTGCGTGTCTCGTGAAATCGATACTCAGACACGGGTGCTTCCAACTTCAATGCTCTTATATGTTGCAATAACAACTTCTCTAACTGACTCACGCTGCTACCGCCTTAAGGTGACCTGTTTCCAACAGCTTTTTGCGCAGCCAGATTTCACCCTTTCCAGTAATCAAGGCCGTGTGGCTGATCCGAGTTTGGGAGTTTGTTTCGTAAGTGCCCTGCTTCACCGTAAAGTAACCACGTTCTACAAACTCCTGATACGGCAAGTTGTAAGAGTCACCACGGCTCATAAAGATCTTTAACTCTCTCAGTACACGGAAAATAGTGACAGGCCCCAAACCTACTGTTTTAGCAAACTGACCGAGCTTCACACCTTTATCCGCGCCCGCGATAGCATCTGCAAACTCGGCTTTTGGTGCCGCGATAGCTAATGCCTGGTTCTTTTCTTCCAGTTCCTTGGCTTGGTTAGCAGCTAACTGCAATGCTTCAGCATACGTTGTCGGTATAGATGGTTTACCTGCGCTTTCTAACTCATCCCACCGCTTGATAATGGAATGACGTAACTTGATGTTGTAACCAGAAATCAACGTCAACGTGAGCTCGCGATTCAAGTGATATTGAGTGTACTGATTACCTTTATGCCAAAATTGGGAACCCTCCAAATTTGGATGGTTCAACTCAGCCACCATTCGTTCAATATCTCGTTTAACGTGAGAGTGTTGCTTACCTGTCAGTTCCGCAATCTCTCGACTACTCATTGTCATCTCTGTTTGGGCGCTGATACTTAACATTCGACTCCCTCCGCTAACCAGTATTTACTCGAGAACCCCGTAAGTTCACTACTCTCATGCCGGACATCCACACCAGAACGGCGAGCCGCCTTAACCAATCTAACTAAGTCACAAACGTGAATACCTAATTCATCACACAGCTCGCTCGGAGACCAAAGCCGACGACGAGATTTCATTACATCAACCAAATCCTTTTTACTTGCCATTCTCGCCCCCCTACACCGCCTCTAGGTTCGCAACACGCTCCAATAACTCTCTGCGCTTAGCCGACAAATCTGCGATCTTTCGCTTTGATGGCTCCACTTCATGTTGAGGTCGCTTAGCATCAATCAAGTACAGCATGCGCTGATTTTCTGAGTTGATAGAGCTCTCTAGCAAAGCCACTTCACGCTGAATCACGGTCACTTCGTCCTGAGTATCCACTGAAGCATCACCTTGCTGTGGTGGCAGATAACGCCCCTTGTCTTGCTCTCTGCCAAGCCAACCTTGAATAAACTTCTCAATGCCCTGCTTGGTTTTCCGCTTACGAGGATTGGCATCGCACCAAGCGATCATTTTTTTTAGCTCAGCACGAACATTCACTGCACCAAACAAATCCGAATAGCGGTCGATGTCTGGTTGAGTTACCCCATGAAACAGCCCTTTCCTGTTCAAAGGAATTTCAAACAGTGCCGGTTCGGCTTCGAGCGGTTCGCTTGGAGCAAGATCTTTACTTGATGGTTCTATTGGTGGATCTATTGGTGGTTTATAGCCAGATTCCGACCTACCCCCAGTCGGAATTTGACCTACCCCCTCTGGTTGTTTCGTCTGTTCGAGTTTCGAACGTTCGACTTTTGAACAGACGAAATTCGACTGTTCAAAATCTGTCTGTTCATCTGCTTTCTTCTTCAAAAGCATCACAGGCAACTGGTACTGATTATTCGAACGAACCAAACGACCTGTATCCGCCTTTTTGAATTGGTTCTTTTTGAATAACCATCCGGCAGCTTCCAGTTTCTTGAGCGTCGATTTAACGGTGGTAGGTGAAACACCAGACTTGCGAGCAATGGTATCGATAGACGGCCAACAAAGACCGCGATCATCCGCATGGTCAGCTAGGCAAAGCATCACCAACTTATCAGAGCCCTTAAAACTCGGAATGTCCCAAACGTAGCTCATTACTTTGACTGACATTATGCGCTCCCCCATGGGTATTTTGGCTTTCCAAGAATCAAATCAGCGTCATTATCAAGCTGTGAAAACTTTTCTTCCGATTGCTCAATTGTTAAGTACCCTTTGCGTAACTGAACTTTTATCCAATCACGGCGATCCGACTTCCAGTTCTTCCGAAACTGTCTGTCGTATTCTTCGACAATTTCAACTCTGTTTTGGTAGTCCCGTTGTTCTTCACTGGTCAAGAACGGCTTAACATCTAATTGCTTGATGCGCTCGAGCGCGCACCTTTTATCAAACGCCAACAGATTCATACTTCCACCTTCCCTACAACCAAACGCGCCTTACCTTTTCCAAACACAGCAAAGTTGTTCGCAAATAAAATCAGCACGAAGCCAGTTATCGTCTGAGTGTCCAGCAAAGCCTTATATAGAGAACGAGTGAGCAGGGAGAAGCAGCCTGTTGTTAGCTCTTGGCCGTCATAGTCAAAAAACGTAGCCTTTAGCATCAAATAGCCCTCCCCTTATAAACAGCAGTTACGTAAATGCGCTTTGCTTCAAACAAGTCTGCTAATTCATCATGGGTGAGAATGATGCTCTGGCCCTTCTCCACCTTGTAAAACTGGTTTTGGTGGTACCACAATGAATAATTGAGTGTTATTCTTTCCATCACTCCTCCGTGATCTTTGCTGGTGACTGAGTGAGCTGTGATTGTTCCTCGCGAGAATCATCACAACCCGGCTTTAGACCGTTGCCGCGGTTTAAAGCCACTTCCTCATCTATTACTCGTAATCGACGTTCGCACTTTGCTTTCAACAGCTGAATTTGCTCACGTTCGTAGACTTCTGACGATTGGCCGTGCGCCACCATTAGCTTTGCCGAGCTGCAGGTGATGTCTGCCATCTGTGAAACGGTTTGCCAAAATATTTCTGTTTTCATACAACCTCCGCATACAACGCATCGAGCTTCAGCATGAAGGCTTCGAAAGTCGCGTGGTATTCTGCTTTCAATTGAGCGATGAGCGCACGTTCGCGAGCATCAAACACACCATCTGCTTTTGCTTCTTCAATGGTTTTATCCAAAAGCCCTTTCACAGCATTAAGGTGTAAGTGGCAATCGAACATATCCACGGTATCCAGCTCAGCGACATCAGGCTGCTCTACCACCATGCAATTAACACGGTTAGCAAAGTACTCTGCTACATATGGGGTGTTGGTTAGCTCAGCCATTTCCACCAGCTCATCAACACTAAAAAAGCGAGAACCCTTCTTCTCGTATAGGTGATTGTTAAAACTGTCGATCGACATACCAAGAACAGCAGCAACCGCCTCTTTACCACCAGTGACGCCTGCAATGGTTTTATTCACCATCTCTTTCTTATTCACCATTTTCTCCTTTGATTGGTGGTTTAACTGCGTGGCCCTTTGTTTCACAATCTTCTTGCGGGTCAGGAAATACATCGTCAAACGTACATTCGGCTCCCAGTTGATTAAGTGCTTTAACTATCTTCCAACACATCTCAACGTTGATGTTACGGATACCTGATTCGTAGTTGCCGATAGTAGATGGTGTTACTCCGATAGTTTTAGCTAAGCCAGCTTGGCTGACTTTTGCTTTGTTTCGATGTTCTGAGATTTTGTTCATTCTGTTCCCTCCACCAGCAAAAGTACACGATTCGTGTTCACAAGTAAACACGAAAAGTGTGCATACAGCACACACGGAGCGTGTTAAATTTTTTGTCATGACAAAAAAAGTTGAAGTAGGACTGCGACTTAAGCAGATCCGAGAAAATAGCGGCCTTAGCCAGAGAGCCCTAGCCACTAAATGTGGTTGGGGGCCTTCGCGTATAAGTAATTATGAATCTGGCATAAGAAGCATCAGTTTGGATGACGCAGAAATCATTTCCAACGCACTGAGCATTTCACCCAAAACTCTACTGTTTGGTGAAAGTTCAAATACCGAAAAAACACTTCAAGGAAATGCAGAAGTTCTCGGTAATATGCAGGTTTGGGATAGCAAGACTCCAATAGGGGATGACGAAGTAGCAGTTCCATTCTTATCTGAAATAAGGCTTTCTGCCGGAAATGGATTTGTAAACGACTTAGAACATGACAACGGGTTTCGATTACGTTTCGCCAAGTCAACGCTACGTCGCTATAACGTAGCACCAGAGAACGCGGTTTGCGTAGCCGTCCATGGAAACAGTATGGAACCAGTTTTACCAGACGGTTCTACGGTTGGTATTGATTGTGGGAACAAAACTCTCATGGATGGAAAAATTTTTGCCATCAACCATAATGGCGAGCTTTTTATCAAGAAGCTATACCGATTGCCTGGTGGTGGTCTCAGAGTCTATAGCTTTAATGAGCTAGAGTACCCCCCAAGAGAGTACACAGAAGAACAAGTACTTGAACAAAAAATCACTATCGTTGGTCGTGTATTTTGGTATTCGGTGTTGCTGTAAGGAATAAGGGGTCGCAAATTAATGAGTAGCACTAGAGGGAAAGGTGGCGCAGCGACTTCCCACTCAAAGGAGCTGGTTAGTATCAGTTATATGTATGCACTTTGTGCGCATGCAGGATTGAATCTCTCAGATCCCATAATTGATAATGATGGAATTGATATTACTCTTCGCGGAAAGGGTTATAAGGGATACGTGTGGTCAAAGCCCAAGTTAGACATACAACTAAAATGCACAAACTTTAAAAGATCTAACATTGACTTTAAAGCTGGCACATTGTCCTTCAGTTTAAAGAAAGAAAACTATGATGAATTGACGGATTTAAACTACCCAAGCATACTGGTTATAAACACAGTCCCATCAAACCAAGAAAACTGGGTAGCACAGAACAATCACAGTATTAGCCTGAGATACAATTGTTATTGGTATAGTCTGATGGGAGAAAAAAAGCTCTCAAGAGGAAGTAAAACTTTAAAGATTCCTTTAGGTCAAAGACTTACACCAGAAGCTTTGGTATGGATAATGAAGCAAGTTGCTAACAAAAAAACAATCAAAAATAATGGAGGTGTTTATGTCTAACTATGAAACTCTTCATTTATCTTTTGAGAAATATCTAAAATCAAATGGCTGGTCGATAGATACCTCTTATTCAACGTCTATTGTTTCTTTGTGGGTAAACACTCTCCTAAATGAAAGTATCAGGCTACCAACAAAAGAAGGCCTAAAGCATCAACGAGCAGAAAAGACTATTGATGAAGCACTAGATGACCTTGCGGATATCATTGACTTACCTGCGTCTGATGTAAAAGAACTATTGCTGAATTTATCAACTCCACCAGTTGATCACATTCATATTCGCGCGGCTGGTGAAGCCATAGAGCATGGAAGAATAAACTTTCGAACAAATCATCAGATTGAAACAGCAATCTATTCGATCATAAAGACAGCAGCTAACTCATTCATTTTAAAAACAAAAAAACAGAGCAAAAAGAATAAAACCCCGAGCAAGGCTGAATATATAGAAGCTTACCTAAGCAGCGTGAATACCGTGATTCCTGCTGGAGGCTCATTTATCTATAACTTAGATATCGACCTTAAAAAAGTAGATGGCTTTGAAGAAGCTGAAAGCTTGCAAAGATACGTAAACACCAAACTAGCAAGCGCATTAAACGAACTTTATACAATTGAAGTAGATAATGTAACAACTGCATCTTTAATCCAGAAGGGCTTGAATGAAAGTATATGTTCTAACTTTATTGGCCTTTTTAGCAATGATATTGAAACTATCGAGTGCACATTCGACTGGTCTGATTCTGAGCCAGCGCCGAAACTGAAATCTAACAAGCTTGTTTTCACTCGCTCTCATAAAGAGAAGGTTAGAAAGTTGAAGGAAAAATTCAACTCAACAAAATCACTACCTTTAAAAAATGCTAACGCTCATTTAAGTAGACTAGTTCTTAAGCCTGAACATGCAGAGATACGTTTAAGAGTGGTTATTGAAGGCGCAGAGCGAACCTGTGACGCTGAAATTAATTTGGAAACAGCTCAGCAGTTGATGAGAGCTTTAGGAGAAAAAATCGAACAACCTGTGATGATTGATGGGACCGCATGGATTGAGAAAACAGCTTCAAAACAACATTACAGCTTATCCATAGATTCAATATGTTCTGAAAAAGGTCAAAACTTATCATTACTTGATGCTTAAAAAACTAATGTGACCAAATGAAAAGCCGCCCTTACATGGCGGTTTTTTTATACCTCGCCAAATAAAGAACACATTTCGTGTTGACACAAAAAACACATTATGTGTACATTATTGATACACATAATGTGGATGGCGAGGAAATCACATGTCTAACCAAGAAGCAGGAAACCTCAGTCTTGAGGACCGAACTACTAACTTCCCAAAACTGATGCAGGAACTGGACGGCGGCGTTGTCTCCAATGTCGTCGGTTTGGCGTTATCTAACGTAGCCCGAGCTGTGTCCTACAGCGATAAGCAGGGAAACGTGAAGATGGATTTAAAGCTTAAGCCTATGGGCACCAACAACGAGATGGTCGAAATCACCGTCAACATGTCGGTAAAAGAGCCAAAAGCCGGATTCGGTACCAAGTCAGAAGACTTCCAATACACCTCAATCGCGTACGTGGGCAAAGGCGGCAAACTTACCTACGACCGACCAAAAGAAGATATTCACGGCCAAGCCGTTATTGAAGAAGGCATGCTGCGAGAAGTACGCAGCTAATCCACTCCACCAGCAACTCACTCAAAGAGAGAATAGATAAATGGATAAATCAGCAATCCAACAGATCCAAGAATCAGCGAATGCTCCGCAGTTTTTAAAACAGTTAGAGAAAGCGGGATTCCCTGTTGCCGCCCTACCTGAGTCCTTCGATTTGCATGACTTGGAGAAGTTCATGCCAAACCGTAATCAATTCCGCGGCACAATGAAGACGGCAAATATCGACGAGTTTGTGCGTTACCACGGAGAATATCAAACCGAAGGTAACCAGTGCTTTATTAATGCTGAGCGTATGGCTGCTGTGACTATTTTTGACCTTGGTACTCATAACTTCCCTGGGCACTGTAAGCATCAAGCAAACTTGATTCTACGCCGTACCGCAGCGTTTAACGCCCTGCTAAACATTAACGAAGAACGCCTTGGCCAAAAGAAACTGGCTGAGTGGGTCGAAGACTACAGCGAATTTGTTCAGGTCTTCTCCACTACTGGGGAAGTCATTGAAAACTCTGTCGCGTCTGCAGCTATTCGCAATATGAAGTTTGAAGCGAAAGCTGGGCGCGAATCCAATGTAGATGACTTCAGCCATCACCAATCTGAATACGAGTCTGTTGCGGTTCGCACCAAGGAAGAGTTCCCAATGCCTGCGGTGTTTAAGTTCACGTGTGTGCCTTGCTTGGGTTTAGCAGAGCGCACTTTTGAACTGCGCATGAGCACGATAGGTAATGAAACTCTAGTCCTTCGTATCAAGAAGCTGGAACAACACGAAGAAGAGATGGGCGAAGAGTTCCAAACCAAGCTTCAAGCGTGCTTTAAAAACGGTGAGATCGAAATTGATACCTTCATTGGCTCATTCAGCTCTTAACTAATATTGGCGCCCTCTTCTTAAAGGGGGTGTATCTTGCGAGGAAATATCTATGGCGGCAACCATCGATACTCAATTCGGGCAGGTCACGACATCGGCCCCTTACTTTAGTCACCAGCTAGGTTGTGAAGTGATCAATCTAACTCTGATTAAACCAGAGAACGAGAGCAACGGCTGGGGCATTAGCCGAGAGTGCCCTTCCAATGTCTCGCTCACCAATCAATTTCTAAACATGTTCGCCAGAGATGCAGCACAAGTAATGTAAGGATTTCGCGATGAGCATGACACAAGAAGAGATCAATAGAGCGGTTGATGGTGTGATGGAACTTCGCCCAACTGGTGCGCGTTTACCAAAAGAGCAACCCAAGGACTCAGCCGTTAAACAACGAATGAATGATGTGCAGTTTCAGAAGGAACTGGCAGCAATTATGGAAAATGAACCCGTGTTAGGTTCCGCTTTCTATTTTTGTAATCAGGACATAACGAAAGGTGGTCGTAAGAACCTGAACTTCAATCGATATCCTGGTGGAGTGAAGTAATGGCCCTCATTAACTTACATTATCTGTCACTACTTCACTGCTGTTAACCCGTCAACCACCAAATTAAGAAGAGTAAGGTGGTTGCCCTGCTCTTCTCTCAATTCAACTATATAGGAGTTTACCGATGAGAACATTTACGGTGATTCAATTAGAACCTAGTCGCTGGGTGAAAGAAGATCTTTTGATGGATTTAACAGGCATGTCGACCAATGAAATCAAAGACTATCGTCAGTTTCGTTGGATTGAAGGCGTTCATTTTAAAAAGTCGTCCGGTAAGAGTAGTGATGGTGGTAAAGGCTATAAGTATGACCGAGTTGCCATTGATGAGTTTTCAGCAAGAGAAAGGGTTGCATAATGAACACACCAGAAGGTGTAGAAATCCGCGGTAAGTCTATCCGCATTAGTTTTACTTACCGCGAGATGCGTTGTCGAGAGACCCTAAAAGGCTGGGAAGTCACCAAAGGTAATTTAAAAAAAGCTAGCCATCTACGCGCTTCTATACTTTCTGAAATTTCATTAGGCACATTTGATTACTTATCTCGATTTCCAACATCAAAGAAAGCACAACTCTTTGCGACTCCAGAACAGCGTGGTAAGAACCTTACTGTTCGCGAGTTGTTTGATGACTATATTCAATTGAAGAAAACGACTATGGCTTCGCAGTCACTCTATGTATTGAGTACTACCGCAAGAGCATGCTGCTTGTTTGTTGGTGAGGAACGTACTATCTCCACCATCACGATTATGGATGCACTAAAGTGCCAAAAGTTAATGGTCGACTCCCCTACTCGCAATGGAAGACCACGAAGCGCAAAGACGATCAATAATATGATCAAACTAATGCGCCGATGTTTTGATTTAGCAGTGAAATCAAAATTTATCGATGACAACCCATTTCTGCATGTTGAGTTACTAAGTGGTGGCTCTGGTGAGCCGGATCCATTAGAACTAGAAGAGTTCCACCAGCTAATCGAGTCAACGACAAACTTACAGCAGCGGAATATGTTCACCTTAGCCATTTACACGGGCATGCGGACTGGTGAGCTCTGTGCGTTAGCATGGGAAGACGTCGACCTTGAGAAAGGTACGATCGAGGTTACTCGCAACGTCACGATTGAACGAAAGTTCACAACACCGAAGAATAAGAAGTCAGAGCGCACCATTCACCTGCTTGAACCTGCGCTCCTCGCCCTTAAGTCTCAAAGAGAGCTAACTATGTTTAGTCCGGTGAGAGATATTTTTGTGGAAGTAAAAGGTTCCAACACGTTTCGCCAGGAAAGCGTTCGATTCGTGTTTATTCCAGAACGTCGTAATGGCCAAGCACCGAGTGAAACCTACAAGACGACAACTTACAATAGACTATGGTCACGCGCACTTAAGCGAGCTGGCATTCGCCATCGTTGCTCATATCAATCTCGACATACCTACGCTTGCTGGTTGATCACCAAAGGCGCAAACCTATCCTTTATTGCTGAGCAAATGGGACACAAAAGCACAATGATGTTGGAACGCGTTTACGGCCGATTCATGAAATCACACTCGCATGAGCAGATCGAATACTTAAATGGGCTTATGACTTCGAATAAATAAGGCCATTCGAATTATGATGTACATTTCAATTTGCGGAACAGATACAGTATTTTTTCGCAGCTTAACTACTTTGAATGGTAAGATCCGCTACACTAGTTTGCCTTTCCGAAAGATCTTGTGAAACCCGCTATCTTCCCCCTCCCCCCAATTTGTTCAACGCAGTCGTAGCACAAGATAGCAATAGTCATTACAACCGTTTTAGATTAGAGCGACCCGGTAAGCTTGGCGGTTTAGTTGATGATGTATTACAACTTGCAATTGAAACGGGTGGCGTAACCTTGGGTGCAAGGCTCAACCCTATTTTTGCTGAAAAATTCATGGTTTTTCCAGAAAGCTATACAAGATTTTTCAATCTTCGCTCGTGGTAAGCACTGAGAATTAAAAGAAAAATTTTATACTACGCTGTTAAATGAAACTGAAGTTATATTACACTGTTGAAGGATAACGTGTAGAGATAGTCATATATGAACGAGATCATAGATATCATTGTTAAACGCTATATTCACCAATGTGAACAAAATGTCAGTTTAGCGGACGTGAAAACCTTGTGCAAAGAGCATAGCTATGAGGAGTTAGGTTACGCTAGTCTGGCCTCGATGAAGGCCGCAGTTAGTAAGAAATTGGGCAAGATCGGGTTTAATAAAAAACTCTACACCAAGAATTTGATTAAAGATGTCTATGAGAGAATTGATGACGTCGAGACCCTATCCAAAGATCACATTATTAGTGTAATTCAAAATGAACTCGTACAGCATGACCTCAAATACAAGACTGTTCGTGACTTACTACAAGAGATGAACCTAAGCGTTCGCCAACATCATACGAACGCGAGTTTTGAGCGCTTCAAAAACTTGATTGCTCAGGGACATTCATACATCTACGCTGTTACTGAAAGTCATTTGTCTGTTCACGGAGAGAAACGGGCAAGATCCTGGTTTATCGACACTCATCAAGGAGATGCGAGGGAGACCCGCAAGACTAGGCGTAAAGAAAGATTGCACCAATACCTCAATCTTAAGGATTGCATTCTACTCTCATCTGATGAGGCGAGCCTATCGCGCATTTGGACCACCATTGGATTCACATTTGCAGACGGCTCGATAAATGATGGTTCAACGACTCTAGTGATAACCCAAACCGATGGCTATTATCTGTCAGATTATTGCATTACGTCACTACTAGATCACAGCATAGAAGGTAACGTTGGGCCAGAGCTAATTATGGCTCACTCCGATCACAATGATACTGCCTATGAAAACTCTAAGCCGGTCGCACGAGCGCATCTCGAGGACTCCCACCTTGCGGCATTTTTATCAGAACTAGGGATACCAGAAAACAAAGAGCGGGACGTTATTCATCTATCAGACAAGATATTATCACTGCCTGACAAATATTTTTTCAGCTATCTGGCTGGACTCTTTGCCGGAGATGGGTGCATTACTCGAGGCCTAACTCGAGGCCAGGTAAGTCGATTACATCTAGATTTTGATCTACATTGCGAGCATTTTTGTAATGATGTGAAAGCACAGATTGAGTCCAGACTCGGCATACCAATGGCGATTTATTCTCACAAAACGAAAAACAATAAAGAACATTTCAAAGTATCGGCAACCACGACTTGGCGAGCCCTATCACTACTGTTTGTTATGTACTACTACGCTCCATTCCATCTTGAGCGAAAAACCAGAAAGGGAGATCAACTAATTCGAGAGATCATTGACAGCATGCCATCATATTCGATGCTAACGTTAACATTGAGTGGACTAGAGTCTGGACAATACTCACTGGATGAGTTAAACGACCAACTCGCCTTATTACGTCAAAGGGCTGCATCGAGAGCTGAATAATAAAGTGCTAAACAGGGTGGAATGTCTTCAACAAATGCAATGATTGGGTACGCAAATGTAATGTATACCTATAAGTGTGACAGGGTCCTTAATGGGTAACATCTAAAGTTACGTGAGCAAACTGAAAGGCTTAAAGAAGCAGTGTTCTTCTTACTGATATAAATCCGATAGTGGTAATGTTAGCAAACTTACTTTTGCCCCAAAATCATTTGGTGCAAATACTCTTTTAAACTTTGAAGGCATATGTTTTCCATACTAAAAGTTATACGAATCCTAAATATAGAAAAGTATTGCGTTGTGGGCTGCCACCTCATTTCTTAAATAACTATTGACTGATTTTGTATTGAAGAGCAGAGTGAAAAAACTGCATTTTTAGATCAGAAAGTGATTTGTTGCTAAAGAGAAATCATAAGATCTGACTAACGAATCTTTTCATCGAGTAACTTAAATTAGGATATGATATTTTGAATACGGCCCCAATACGACGCCTTAGACGCCTCCGCAGTTCCGAAGCTATGCGAGATTTATTAAGAGAAAATTATGTGCAGCTCGGTGATTTAATTCATCCTATATTTGTCGAGGAACATATAGAGCGAGCTGTGCCAATTTCTACTCTACCTAACATAAGCAGAATCCCAGAGTCTCATTTAGCGGATGAGGTCCGAGAACTTTATGCTTTAGGTATACGCTATGTGATGCCTTTTGGTATATCTCATACTAAAGATGCGCAAGGAAGCGACACATGGAATGATCATGGTTTACTTGCACGTATGATTAAAATAATAAAGTCTGCTGTGCCAGATATGATGGTCATTCCAGATATTTGTTTCTGTGAATATACTGATCATGGACATTGTGGAGCAATAAAGAGTAGTAAAGTGTGTAACGACCTTACGGTTGAAAACTTGGTCAAGCAAGCTTTAACAGCAGCTCGAGCGGGTGCTGACATGTTAGCCCCTTCAGCAATGATGGATGGTCAAGTAAAAGCGATTCGTCTGGGTCTTGATGCTGCCGGTTATCATGACGTGGCAATTTTGGCACATTCAGCTAAGTTTGCTTCTTCCTTTTACGGGCCATTTAGAACAGCAGTAGATTGTGAACTCAATGGTGATAGGAAAGACTATCAACTTGACTATGCCAACGGTCGACAAGCTTTACTCGAAGCTTCACTTGATGAAGCTGAAGGTGCTGATATCCTTATGGTCAAACCAGGTACACCTTATTTAGATGTGCTTTCCCGCTTAAGACAAGAGACTCATTTACCGTTAGCGGCTTATCAAGTAGGTGGAGAGTATGCGAGTATTAAATTTGCGGCTCTGGCTGGTGCTCTAGATGAAAAGTTAGTGGTGAACGAAACTTTTATTGGGCTAAAACGAGCTGGAGCAGATTTAATTGTCAGCTACTACACCAAGCAGTATGCGAAATGGTTAAGTGAAGAAGTTTAGCTGAATATTTGACTATGAATTTTAATAAGTAACATAAGTTCTCTGCCGCAACAGGACTGTGGACTAAAGGAATGCTCTTTGTCCACATTACTCAACTTTCAGATGTGGCATATTCGCAAGTGTTTAAAGCTTTAAGGTTTCAGCCCGTTCTGGCTGAAACACTTCTGCCCCGAAACAAGTTACGAGTCATTATCACGCATTTTCAAACGAGTAAAGTTTGCATCAGATTAGCTAATACAACTAATGTGCAAAGAATGGGTAAGACCAAAGCTTATCCGAAATGTATAACTCAAAAAGCGTAACTATCTGTTAAAGCTTCTTCCATATCTGAAATCAGTGATAATATTCCTCTCATAAGCGACTTACATAAAAATGGGATGAAGATGCCTCTCGAACTACCCGCTGAACTACAGTTTGCAACTGAATATCCTTTTCCTATCCCTGACAATGTTTTTAAAGAATTGCAGATACTGATAGGACGAGTCAATTTCAACGAAAGGTGTGAGGAAAAAAGCCTCATTGAAATCTATAAAAAGCACATGGCGAAACCAGCAGGAATAGAGTTCAGCAGAAGTTCTAATATTGACTGGGCAAAAGGCGATCTGGAATGGTACATGGCAGAGGCAAGAAAGAATGGCCCAGGCTTTATTAGTGCAATCTACAATGCATTTGAGCAGCTATCTCGTTTGGAAATCACCGTCCCTACAGACGCACACATAAACCAAATTCTATCTAGGCATGGAATGCCTTGTCATATCAACAATGGTGAGCTGGTAATGGCAGGAAATGTTCAGGTGCCAGAGCCTTCGCAATCAATGTCTCAAACAGTCATTAGGGCACTGCAAGACGCAAAAACACTGCCGCCAGCAAGTGCAATTGATCGTGTCCATACTGCGCTTCATGCTTATATTGTTAGCCTTTGCCAAGAAGCGAGTATTCCATTGGGTTCAGGTGTTACAGCACAAAAGGCTTTCAAAGAACTGAAGAGCAATCACCCCGCTCTTCAGCCTCAGGGAAATAGGCCATCAGAAGTTGCGAATGTTCTTAACAGTATGGCTGCTACCATCAATGCTCTGGGTACTATTCGTAACCACGCAAGTCTTGCGCATAATAACGAACTGCTTCTTGAACCAGAGGCACAGGCGATGATTAACGCAGCCGTAACTATATTTCGATACATCGAAGAATGTATGGCTAGATATAACAGGACCACCGTCCAACCTCGTCCTGAACTATGGGGTGCAATAGAGTGGGCGTAATGTGTATACGCCCAGTATAGTGTCTACTTGATAGACTATTAGCGACCAAGGGGAAAAACAGTCGAGTAAAGTATGGACTTTGGAAAATATAAAGAAACGAGGCATCTCAAGCCTCTACAAGTTCCTAGCAAAGAAAAACTACTTCTCGATGTGTCTAACATCGAAGACAGCTTCACTGGAAGAATCGATGCTAGTATTGCAAACACCTTCATATTTGAAGCAAGCCACCTAATTGTCAATAGTCTTGCTTTGTTCGAACAGGGTTATTTTGACTGTGCCTTTTACTCTCTACGTCAGTCATTAGAAGTCGCAATGACGATGATGTACCTCTATGACTCTGAAGAAGAAGTTAGGAAAAGAGAACTCGAGAAATGGAAGTCTGAGCAACATTTTCCAATGTATGCAGGTATGATTAAACACTTGGAATCAAATGAGAGCGAATTTAAGGATATAAAAAGTAAACTTTCAGAGTTTTTTGATGAGACAGAGAAAGTTAAAAAGCGTCTCAATAAGTACGTCCACAAACAGGGCTTTGACAAACTCTACGCTAGTAGAAATCACCCATTAAATCGGATCAAAGACAAATATGGTGATGAAGTATTTGTCGATGAATTTGTTGGATATGTAGAGAGTTGTATTGGGACTGTAGCTGTAATGAGGTTAGCGATCGATCCAATGCCAGTGTTACTCAATGATGAAGAGATCTACGCTAGAACTGGTGACACAATCACTTACCCATACTCTGACGAGTTCATTGCAAAATATATTGGCTTTGATGCAATTGAAAAGTACAAGCAGACATCGATGTATACATTGCACTATGACAGTTTTATGCAAGAAGAGAAGCAAAATGAAGCGGTTAGCTGGGTAATCAAAGATAAGTTTGTTGATGTAAGAAGATCGGATGAAATTCTAGAGCAAGGTCATCTTCTATCACAAGTAGAATGGTTAGGTGTTATTGCGCTACAACATATTGAGAGTGCAACTAAATTTTATACTTGCGGTGGATTCGTAATGTACTTCTCAAATAGAGATACATTAAGGCAGAAGCAAGAATGGGATTCTCGTCAATTTGACAGTTTTCTGGAGGCAAGACCTAGCACTAACCTCTCATTTGATGAGGTGTTTATATCAGCTTTCAAACTCCCAGTCGGCGAAATTTTTCTGGAGCATAATGAACTAATTTCGGAAAACGACATTTACAATATTGAGCATCTTATCAGCTCACTTAAACAGAAAAATGCTAGCCTTTAAGGTTTCAAATTACTTTTCTTAATCTCGGATAAGGCTGTAGGGGTAGCGTCTCTAACACACTTTTGTCTAGAACCTTCACAGTTGGCATTTCGTAACTCAGAAGTGCCCCATTCAAAGTTAGAAATAGGGATCATGCTTGTATCGAATATCTGTTTTGCAATAATTATTTTTAATGATGCTGTTGATTTCAATTCAGCCTTTCACTTTTTATGTCATTGATTTTATGGAAAATAAAAATCAATCAAGAAATAGATATCTATTATGTTCATATAGTGTATAGTGTCAGAAGCTCAAACGGTGAGCTATTAGTAAAATATTTAGTTCAAGATCTTCTCAGTTTTTATTCGATTAAATTCGTCATATTTATCCTGCGATACCTTTTTCTTCATTCCTTATTTAGTAGCTTTCTTTTTAACTTAATCAATGTATCGAGATATATTATGTCAAATAAATCAACAGGCTTAGTAAAATGGTTTAATGAATCCAAAGGTTTTGGATTTATCACCCCTGATAACGGTGGTTCTGACCTATTTGTTCACTTTAAATCAATTGTTAGTGAAGGCTTCAAAACATTATCTGAAGGTCAAAAGGTTTCTTTTGTTGTTGAACAAGGTAACAAAGGCCCTCAAGCGGATAATGTTACGTTAGTGTAAGATATTTCCAAAAAGTCTCTTCTGTCGAGGAGACTTTTTTACTTTATGTTTAATAAAGATTCTGAACGTTCGAAATACGAATTAAAATAAATGTTGGGATCGATAAGATAAGAAGCAATATGAGAAAACCAGTAAGAAAATCAAGCAAGAAAACACAGAAAAACAACTTCGAAGAACGATTCTCTGCGATGGTAAAAGAATATCAAGAAGCGAAAGAAATTCTCGAGTCTATGACTGAAGGTTCATCAGAATATTTAGCACAGAAAAAAGCATGCGATAAGCTTTTTGCAAACGCGGAACGATACATTAATAAGAGATAATGAATTGAGATGGCTTTATTCTAATCTGAGTAAAATCATCTTTCTTAGCATCAATAGGATGATATATGAGCAAGTTACCTAAACTGACACAAAAGCAGAAGCAATTTAGTATTAATCAGAAAGGGATTAAACGGATACCAGAAGAGTTGAAAAAAATGGGTGTTCGCAAACGCATAGAAGAGATTGAAGAACAAAAAAAGTGGGATAAAGAGTGGGGACTATGAGTTCACGAAACCTCTCTGAGCTTATCAATACGACACTCCTCTTACATTCCGAAAAGCTGAGCAACTTGGACCGAGACATGCTGACAGGTTTACGAGATCAACTTAATCGTGAGCAAGTCTTGTCAGACAAACAAGCCAAACTGTGTCAAAGGCTACTACGAAAAACGAATCATGATTGCTAACCAACGTCAGCCTTCACAGCTATCTACCCAGCTATCATCAAGCATCAAGCGTCATTCGACTTAGCATCTGATCCATTAAATCTCTAATCTCAATTAGTATTGCACCCTCTGGCGCATGATGTTCAGCTGAGCGCTTGGCGTTCGTTAGACTTTTCATGAAGATAGCTTCGCTATCCATCACGGTGTGTTTCGCGTTGAAGTAAGTGACTTAGGTCGGCATGGTCCTATTCCTTTTGAGGAGACGTAGTGGTGTGACGCTTTCAATATAACATTGTTTCACGCTTAAACGTTCGAACTGATTTGGTTTCTCCCTAAAAGCTGACTAGGCAAGCAACTGATTATCAAGGAGTATGGACGGCAAAAACCCATCACAGAATGGTTATTACCTCATCTCACAAGCCTGAGCACTACGAGTATGTTTCATCGCTCCCTACAGTTTAAGCAACTTAACGTTCCACTTGTCATAATATGATGTGTGCCCCAGATATTTCGTGGTTGCTATTCCCAAAGCTCATCTGTTGAAGAGCATAGTCTTTCTATGAGCAACCTTTTACAAACCTTACATTCAATATGATAAAATTTTTTTAGTGTATGATTCGCACTTTTTTAACTTAAACCAGATCTTCTTTCTACCATGCTTTTTCAAAGTAATTCCTCCAAAACAACACCAGTCTCACCATTAGCAATCCTTTGGAGAAGACTATTCATCTTTGTTTTTTTATGTATTGATGTTTCTTTATTTTGAATAGATTTGTTTTTATTATTTCTATTCTCATTATTAAATATTTGATTAGACATATTATGCCCCTTTATAAAAATTATAATTAAGGTGCACTGAACATAAGTATTTTTA
Organism: Vibrio sp. 704; assembly: GCF_033339295.1. Classification (NCBI taxonomy): domain Bacteria; kingdom Pseudomonadati; phylum Pseudomonadota; class Gammaproteobacteria; order Vibrionales; family Vibrionaceae; genus Vibrio; species Vibrio sp. 704. The sequence goes on from NZ_JAWOUH010000013.1 coordinate 47,063, forward strand.
GGATAGGTAATTAAGGAGATTACAGAGAGAAACTTGCTAGGGATTACGCTGGAAAACTATCTTTATATTTTATCTTGAAACAAATCTTTGTCAGAGCAACTACCTCGCCAGGCGTATGACGAGGCAGTGTAAATTCAATTGTAAGGCTAAATAGTCGTTACATTTTCTGCTTGAAGGCCTTTAGGACCCTTACCTACAGTAAAGGAAACCTGTTCGCCTTCAATAAGCTTCTTAAAGCCATCACCTAAAATGCTCCTGAAATGAACAAATAAATCATCGCCATTTGCTTGAGAAATAAAACCAAAACCTTTAGTTTCGTTAAACCACTTTACTGTACCAATTACTTGATTAGACATATTATGCCCCTTATAAAATTAAAATTAAGGTGCACTGAACATAGGTATTATTTTAGGATAGAGCATTAAGGAGATTACAGAGATAAACTTGCTAGGGATGACGCTGGAAAACTTTCTTTATATTTTATCTTGAAACAACTCTGTGTCAGAGCAAAGACCACTATACAGATTAATTAAAAAAAATATACCTTTATTTTAAATTAATTTTTATATCATCTATTCACACGCATTTTATCACAAAGGGTTCATCTTGATTCCGGCGTTTTACAGTTGGGAACATTAACCAATAAGCCAATACCGCCAAACGACTTTTTTTGAGAGAGACTTGCTTGCGGCTGTCAAACTCGCCTTTGTCCAATTGTGAGTTGCAATACCAGCGATTTACAGTAAGACCCAGTCGTGACTCGCCAGTGGAAGTGTATCAAGTATGAGTTACTACAATTAATGCTCAAAGATTCACACGCAAACTTTAATCCATATAACCATAAATAATTCTGAATTGTCCCACCAGCGCCCCATTTCTGTTGGGGCGTGATAGCTACCAATAAAAACAATCACTTATAGCGTGGGTGTATATACCACGCAAATCTATACTCACGTTATCGAGCGCGGGGCTGGCGGTGTGTTGAGTCCATTATCCAGCCTTTAGAAAAACAAAGCCACCTCGAAAGGTGGCTTTGCTTTACAACTCGTTATTGACGAACACCGAGTTTCACATTACCTTTTGAATCAAACCAAAGTGCTTGCGAACGGCGACGTCCTATTAGTATCGGACCATCGTCATAAAAGAGAAAGTTCTTCCAGTGCTTTTTAAAAATAGACCATTTCGTTTCGATGACATTGTACTTCTCGTAGCAAAAGTAAACGGTTACATCGTCTTGCCAATCGATATGTGCCTCAGCTTCCGCTGGCATGTCAGGATCATCCGACTCCCACGCAACCATCCAATCCACAGTTTCAGACCAATTCGCCTCATTCATTGGCCAGTCTTGGGAACTAAGTCTATCCATATCAGGGCTTTGAGCACTGATATTTTCTTTCCAAAATTGTGCTGAACGGGCTTGGCTCATCGGCTTAATAAAAGCCAAATCTTCTTCTGGCACAGGCATCGACTGATGCGTAAAAATCCATTTTCTTTGGTATTCGTCCAAAGGCAAATAAGACATTCAGTCTCCTTTATTACGATTTCAGCCAACCTTTCTCTGTGGCTTCTTCAATCAACTCTTTCGCTTTGTCCCATAAGGTAACAGAGCCAAATTCAATTCGTTTATTAATGGTAAGTGCTTGTTCGCGTGAGACACCATGTTCCTTCCAACTCTGACCATTATTATGGTAGTTCAAGAGCATTGGAATTAACCGATCGAGTGCTTTTGCATACTTAGCATCATCGGTCTGCGCGGCTTCAAATTCATGCCAAAGCGCCAATAGCTCTTGCTCCTGATCGCTGGGTAACATACCAAACAAGCGCTCTGCGGCTCTGATTTCTTTTTCTGCTTGCTCTTGAGACGCAGCAGTATCATAAACAAAGGTATCGCCCGCGTCGATCTCTACTACGTCATGTGTCAATAACATTTTCATCACTCGGCAAATATCAACAGGTGCATTCGCATGCTCTTCCATCAATATTGCCATCAGTGCGACATGCCAACTATGCTCACCACTATTTTCGAGGCGCCCTTCAGCACTTTTAACTCGAGTTCGGCGCAAAATGCTTTTGAGTTTATCGAACTCGATTACAAGTGCTAACTGCTTTTCCAATCGTTCCATACTATCGCCCTTCTGGCTGCCAATTCGGATTAATAAGCGACGTTAGAACGTGGTCTTGCCACTCACCATTAATCAAAAGGTAATCTTTTGCATACCCTTCTCGGTTGAAACCGACATGCTCTAGCACAGATTCACTGCGTTTATTGTGAGGCATGTAGCCAGCTTGAATACGATGCAGTTTCTGAACGTTAAACATGTAGTCGCAAGCCATGGTTAATCCACGACGCATATAACCATGCCCTTGCGCTTTTTCAGCGAGAGAATATCCGACGTTACAAGAATAAAAAGGAAAACGACTCAAACTACTAAAGGATATCGTACCTAGCATTTCACCCGAAGAGGCTCTGACTAAAAGGCAATAATACCCCAATCCCATTCGATGCAGCTCATTGAGCTTGATAAGCTTTTGCAACCAACCGTTCACTGAGAAAAAAGCCTCTTCACGTTTCGGTTCAAACGGTTTCAGGTATTCTCGGTTCGCTTGAAAATATTCGGCAATCATATCTGCGTCACCGATTTCAGCGGTACGAAGAAGCAAGTCACCGTCCAACATATGAACGGCGATAGATGAGCTGTTATCTTCCATTACAAATGATTAATTCCGTCTTTTCGTTCAATTCGATTAATTCTTACGGATACCGTAATCACGCAGTTTATTAGCGATTGAGGTATGCGATACATTTAAGCGCTTAGCAAGCTTGCGGCTTGATGGGAATGACTGATACAAACGTTCCAGAACTTGAGATTCATAATCACGCATGATCTCATCCAAAGAACCGTCGATGTTAAGCGTTGCACTACCAGCGCCGACTGACTGAGGCTGAGGTAAATTGAAGTGATCCGCGTTTAGTATATCACCATCCATTTCCGTGAGCGCTCGAAGAACCATATTATCCAGCTGGCGCATGTTTCCTGGCCACTGATAATTTGCAAGGGCATCAACTAGACCATCATCAAACTCTGGCTTATCAATCCCAAGCTGTTGAGCATGTTTCGCCACAAACAACTCAAGCAATGGTGCAACGTCGTTTGAGCGCTTACGTAACGGAGGAATGCTGAGCGTAAGTACGTTGAGACGATAATACAAATCTTCACGGAACATTCCTGCTTCAGAAAGCTCGGCAAGGTTATGTTTTGTTGAAGCGATGATACGAACATCGACATGCATCTCATCTTCTGCACCGACACGACGGAAATTACCATCCTGTAGAAAACGTAACAGCTTGATTTGAAGGTGCGAACTCATTTCACCGATTTCATCAAGAAATACCGTGCCGCCATTTGCTTGCTCAAAGATGCCTTTGTGGCCTTGTTCATGATTGAATGAACCCGGCGCATGACCAAAAAGTTCGGTTTCTGCTACATCGTCAGGCATCGAAGCACAACTCAAAACTAGGAATGGCTTGCTCGCGCGGCTAGAACGGCTGTGGCAAGCTTTAGCAAGCATTTCTTTACCAGTCCCCGTTTCGCCCTCAATCAACAATGGTTGGTCAAGCACAGACAGCTTTTTAGCTTGGTTCATTAGTGCTTTATGACGGTTCGATATACCAACAAAGTGCTCAAAACCCAGAGGATTATGCAGCGGTAGTGCTTCTTCAATTCTGGCAACTTGCTGACTAGAGCGAATCGTCATTAGAGTACTCGCTAGAGTCGAGTTTTGCGCTTCGTCTCGGATATAAACGGGCATCAACTCTAGAACATAGTCCAAGCCATCAATCACAAGGTTTTCCCGCGTTCGACCATTAACACCTTCAGACCAACGAGAGAAACGAACACTTGGTAACAAAGCACCGATTTGAGTACCAATCACTTCTTGCTTGTGAAGGCCAAGCAATGAAAGTGCAGACATGTTTGCCATGTCTACGGCACCTTTAAGATCAATGGCAAAAACAGGATCGGGCAAGTTATCAACTAACGAGAGCAGCTCCGTATTGTGGCGCTCCATCGGCATAAACTGGATTTTACGTACGTCTTTCACCCCCGGAATACGGCGGATTTCAGCCATCAGCTCACTAAACGTATCAAAATCAATATCTGGGCAATTCAAATAGATAATACCGCTAATATCGATTTCGATACCACGCAAGTCGATGCTTTTAGACGCTAAAATATCGAGCAGTTCTCGGGTCAAGCCGAGTCTGTCTTCACATAAGACTTCAAGACGCACTTAAAATATCCCAATTCACAACTGTCAGGAAAAGTTGACAGTAGTTTCTATCATGCTTGGAATGGCGTCAAGCAATCCTATCCATCAAAGTTGATATTCGTTACGGTTTCATCGTAATTGATGCAACTTTCGCCGCCACTGCCTTGCGTATGGTGCCCAACTTAACCTGACGGTCAGGATACCAGGGTAGTGGACGCAATAAGGTCATCGCTTTCAAGCCCAAACGTGCCGTTAGAATACCAACACCTAGTCCCTGCCCCGCACGAGCAGAAACTTTGCCAGCAAGATCCATCGACATCAAATCCATACTGGCATCAATAGCGAGCTCACTGGCACCAGCCGCCGCCATATTGACAAATACCGCTCTTAGTAACTTGATGCGAGATGCATAACCTAGCTCTACCCCATATACCTTGGAGAGGTTGTCGATCATTTTGAAATTTCGCCAAGCCACCAGCAACATATCAGCGGCAGCCAGAGGGCTCACGGCGACTAGGGCCGCACACTCGGTTGCGTGCTGTGATACGATTTTCGTTGCCAACTTGTCTTGTTGGCTCACAACCATCGAGTCATACATATCAAGAATTTCAGCGTCACTATGAGCAGGGTTAATACTGTTCTGCCAACGATCAAAGCCCGGATTCTCTGCCATCACACCACTTTGTTCTGCTACGGTTTCGCAAAAGGCTTTCCCTTTCCCAACGCTCTCACTATTAACAAGTGCTTCTGCTTCTTCTTGAACACTAAAATGATTTCGTAGTTTTCGCAGTTTCCAAAGCTCTTTACCCATAGCTCCTAAACCAAGCGAAGCGATCGCAGCAATAAACCCCGTCCAGCTTAAGGCTAGCCAATCAGAAGCCTGAATTGCGGTTATAACCGAGTCCACCGCTTGCCAGCCAACCAGACCAGCAAAAGTTGCAAATGCGCCAGTCGCGAGCCATTTTCTGCCCGATTTTGGACGAATGACATGCTCGAGTTGCAATTCCTGTTCGGTCTCCTGGTGCGCTTCTTTAACTTCAACAGGTACAAATGTTTCTTTTTCGCCGAATGTTTGCTGCGCCGTCAATTCCGGTTGATTCGATTGCTGCTCTTTTTCCATTACCTTTTCAGAGAAAACTTGTTTTTGCTTCAACTCACTCATTTCAATTTATCTCCAATCAGGTAATCCAATGCTTTGTCTAAGCGTATGTGCTTCACTGGCTCATCATTCGGTAAGGGCATCGGACGAAACGACGTAAAATCAAACCCGTTGTTTTGCCAATACGCTGCATTTGGTAGCTTTTTCGGCACCTCTCCGGGAAACATAGTCATCGGCTCACCACCCAATGTTGTTCCTTGTAACGCCGGGATGGTCTTATCTCCAGAGGAAATAAACCCCGTCGTGGTTGCTTGGATGGAAGCGATACTCATGCAGCTCATCTCAATATTCTCGTAGGCTGCCGTTTGCCATGCTGGATGCACCATTTGTTGGAGCAGAGACACCAAATTTGGGTGCTGATCGGGCGTGATATGATCCGCTTTTGTAGCAGCAAACAACACTTTGTCGATTTTTGGTGAGAACAAACGACGCAAAAAGCTACTACGACCATAGCGGAAGCTATGCATGATCTGTTCTAGCGCTTGGCGCATGTCGTAAAACGCTTCATCACCGGCATTGAGAGGCTGCAAACAATCCACCAGTACAATCTGGCGATCGAAGGTCGCAAAATGATGCTTATAAAACGCTTTCACGACTTTCTGTTGGTATTCCTGAAAACGGGCTTCTAACATCGCTAAGTTACTGCCCTTGGACGCTTTGCTTTCCGAATCAACACGACACGGAAAAAACTGTAGCACCGGCGCGCCTGCTAGCTCACCAGGTAATACAAAGCGGCCAGGCTGAACCCAATGAAGGCCAGCGTCTTTACAGGCATGAAGGTACTCGGTGTATGTGTGTGCAACTTTCTCAAGTAGTTTCTCATTCACTTCTGCAAAGAGATCCACTTTCTCCAGTTCAGAAAGCCAAGCTTTGGCTAAATCGCCACGCTGGCCTTTAAGTGCATCAAACTGAGTTTGCGACCACGTTGCAAAGTCCATGTCCAATAAAGGCAGGTCGAGCAACCACTCTCCTGGATAGTCGATAATATCAACATTTAAAATTGCGGTTTTACTCAACAGCTTTTTCGTAGTTTTATTTGGTTTGTACTTGAGCGCTAAGCGAATCTCACTCACATCACGTGTCGGTACTGGCCACTGAGGTGGAGTGGCATGAATTTGGCTCATCGCCTCATCGTAAGCAAAGCGTGGCACCATCATATTCGATTGAGGCTCACGCTTCGCCCCAATAAGGCGCTTATCTCTAGCCGCAGTCAAAAGAGGCAAATTGTCATGGGTTGCAGTATGAAGAAGCTGATTCACTAATGACGTGATGAATGCCGTCTTACCGGCACGAGAAAGTCCGGTGACAGCAATTCGAACATTAGAGTCCATACCTCTGTTGATAAAGTCATTAACTTCTTTCTTTATTCTCTTCATTACGCTTCTTTATCTTACTCCACTTTAAAACAACGTTGTCAGCGACTTCGAATTTCGATCTATGAATACTGTTCTATCCCGAATTCTATGAGTTTAACTTTATATACCTTAATAAAAGATGAACAAAACATCCGGCTTAATGCTGTGTTAAAAAAGAAAAGCCCCTGAGTGGTTCAGAGGCTTACTTAATCTACAGCATTAGTAACTCTATATGCGCTGATTACTATGTTAAACAGGAACCCGCTTTCTTTAAGCCTAGTCGTCTTCGATTAACTTATAGATAACAAATAGAGCGATTTCCAAAATCAACCACAACACACATGTGATGGTCACGTACTTTTCATCAAAGATGCTGATACCGTGAAGAATCAAGTCATAGCCAACAAAGCCACCTATCACTACAGCAAGAATAATTTGTAGAATCTGAATAAAACGAGGCATGCCGTCTCCTAATTATTGTTCGCATAACGTTTGATTGCTATGCCTAAAGGTTTATATCCTTAATTATATAGACAAAAAGTGCAGGTTTCGCTGCACTTTTGTCAATTGTTTGCTAGGTAAATCAGCACCTTGTCACATTCTCTCTACTGAGACGCAGCAAGATTGCCCTTTGCCTTATGCTTCCATCTCTTGAATTTTCACTTTCCAAGTGTCTGGACCAATTTGGTGCGCGTTAACACCATTTGAGTCGACGGCCACTGTTACTGGCATATCTTCAACTTCAAATTCGTAAATCGCTTCCATACCTAAATCTTCAAATGCGACAACGCGAGCTTTCTTGATTGCTTTCGCCACCAAGTACGCAGCGCCACCTACAGCCATTAGGTAAACCGCTTTGTGATTCTTGATAGATTCAACCGTTGCAGGGCCACGCTCAGCTTTACCGATCATGCCCATGATGCCGGTCTTTTCTAGCATCATGTCGGTGAATTTATCCATACGCGTTGATGTTGTTGGGCCAGCAGGACCAACGACTTCATCACCAACTGCATCGACAGGGCCTACGTAGTAAATGAACTTACCGTTGAGATCTACGCCTTCAGGTAGACCTTCACCGTTATCTAGCATGCCTTGAATACGTTTATGCGCAGCATCACGACCAGTCAGAATTTTACCTGATAGAAGAACCGTTTCGCCTGTCTTCCACTCTTGTACTTCTTCTTTAGTAATTGTGTCTAAGTTTACGCGACGCGTATTTTCGCCCGCTTCCCAAGTGATATCTGGCCAATCTTCTAGTTTAGGTGGTGTTAGCTCTGCTGGGCCGCTACCATCAAGCGTGAAGTGTACGTGACGAGTCGCCGCACAGTTCGGGATCAAACAAACAGGCTTAGAAGCCGCGTGCGTTGGCGCAGTTTTGATTTTAACGTCGACAACAGTCGTCAAACCGCCAAGACCTTGCGCACCGATACCAAGTTTGTTCACGCGATTGAAGATATCCAAACGAAGCTCTTCTTCTGCGTTTTGTGGGCCACGGTTAATAAGCTCTTGAATATCGATGTGTTCCATTAGAGATTCTTTTGCCAATACCGCTGCTTTTTCAGCCGTACCGCCGATACCAATGCCAAGCATGCCAGGAGGACACCAGCCCGCCCCCATTGTTGGTAGCGTTTTTTCTACCCACTCAGCAATATCGTCAGATGGGTTTAGCATCACCATCTTAGTTTTGTTTTCGCTACCGCCGCCCTTCGCAGCGATCTGAATTTCAACTTTATCGCCCGGAACCATGTTGATATGTACGACGGCAGGCGTGTTGTCTTTGGTATTAATACGTTTACCAGCAGGGTCCATAAGTACTGACGCACGCAACGGGTTATCAGGGTTCGTGTACGCTTGTCGAACACCTTCATCTACCATCTGCTGAACCGTCATGTCGGTCGAATCCCATTGCACGCCCATACCGATGTTGACGAAACACGTCACAATACCAGTATCCTGACAAATTGGACGGTGACCTTCTGCGGACATTCGGGAGTTAATTAGGATCTGAGCAATCGCGTCTTTCGCGGCTTGACTCTCTTCGCGGTGATAGGCTTTTTCAAGAGCTTGAACAAAGTCTAGCGGGTGGTAGTAAGAAATATACTGTAGCGCATCAGCGACACTGCTGATCACATCCTGCTTGCGTATTACCGTCATTACATGCCTCGTTATAGTTATGCTTCCATTATTGGCTTGGCTTCAATCGTGTTTGTTGAGCTTATTGCTCTTTTGAGCTTCGTTTTTTATAAACAATTGTCGAACGGCTGATATCGACACACGAAACGCTGAAGTTGCCTACTTGTAAACCATCTCAAAACCCTATGAATAGAGGGAGTTTGGCTATACAGAGGAATATGATACTCTTGCTGCCCATGACATGCCATGCAGTGAACGATCTCTTTGTCACAAATTACACAAATGAACAACATGGACAATCAATTCATTGATTTTAAAGCGCTGGAATACGCACCAGAGTTTGCTCTTCACCTTTTTTCTCGCATTCAACACCTACCTTGGGCGATGTTGCTGCGTTCTGCATCAAAAACGCATATCGATAGCCGCTTCGATGTATTGGTTGCCAACCCAATTGCAACGTTAGAAACCACTGCCGACAACACACAAGTTGAAACACCATCGAATGCCTATTCAACTCAAGATGACCCATTTGCGCTGCTTCATCAGTTGCAAGAACAGTGGCTTCCTCACGTAGAGTTAAATAAAGAATTGGATTTGCCTTTTGTCGGCGGTGCGCTCGGTTACTTCAGTTACGATTTAGGTCGCCGCGTAGAAACGATGCCAGAAGTGGCAGAAAAGGACCTCAACACGCCGGATATGGCGGTAGGTCTGTATGAATGGGCCGTTGTTGTTGACCACCAGCTAAAAAAAGCATGCTTAGTCGGTCAGAACATCGAGCAAGCTTGGCAATGGTTAAACGAGCAAAAAGCAGAACAAACCGTTGACTTCGCTTTGTCTGGTGATTGGCAGTCAAACATGACGAAAGAGAGCTACGCCACTCGCTTTGACCAGGTGCAAGAATACTTGTTGAGCGGTGACTGTTATCAGATCAATTTGGCGCAGCGCTTTAACGCACCGTATCAAGGCAGTGAGTGGCAAGCGTATCTGAAATTGGAGTCCGCAAACCAAGCGCCATTCTCAGCGTTTATCCGTATGCCTGAGTCTTCGATTTTGAGTATCTCTCCAGAGCGCTTTTTAGAGCTCAAAGATCGCGTCATTGAAACGAAACCAATCAAAGGTACTCGACCACGCAGCGAAGATCCAACGAAAGATAACGCTAATGCCTATGACTTGCAGACAGCGGAAAAAGATCAGGCAGAAAACCTGATGATTGTCGATTTGCTGCGTAATGATATTGGTCGAGTTGCATCACCGGGTAGCGTTCACGTTCCAAAGCTGTTCGATATTGAAAGCTTCCCTGCCGTGCATCATTTGGTGAGCACCATTCGTGCAAATTTGGATGAACAATACGCTCCTGCGGATTTGCTGCGAGCGTGTTTTCCAGGCGGTTCAATTACGGGCGCACCTAAAGTTCGCGCAATGCAGATCATTGAAGAACTGGAGCCGCATCGACGCAGCGCGTATTGCGGCAGTATTGGCTACATTTCACGCCATGGTCGTATGGACACCAGCATTACTATCCGAACTCTTGTAGCGGAACAAAACAAACTTTACGCTTGGGCTGGCGGCGGCGTCGTGGCAGATAGCGATTGCGCCTCTGAGTATCAAGAAACGTTGGACAAGCTTTCAAAGATTTTACCAGCGCTGCAATCGTAGATTTCAACCGTGGACAACGTCGCTTTAATGCTATTGACGAAAACAATCTAAAACGCCTCCAGAACGGTAATGCCGCTCATTTAACAGCGAGTGGCATATTTCTGTATCTCATCACCCTGCACAGCGACGAAGGAGCGTGATACAGGTTCTTCTATTCAAGCACTTTGTGGTCAAATTTGTTTCATTACCCGCTCGGCGTGCTGCTACTAGATTCTTAGTCTCGCCAAGGCTCGATAGAATGACCCAAAAAACATCGTTAAATGATCGGCATTATCCAGTGTGGTGCGTTTTTTTGTGTATTTTATTTGCATGTACTTTAGCTTTTAGCCGTTGGCCAACAAACATACTTTTTAAGAGGCAGCGTCTACTGCTCAAGCCACTTACACATAATCTGTTCAATATCGGTTGCGGTGTACGGCTTAGTGAGGATGTCGTCCATGCCTGAATCAATACACTTTTGACGCTCTTCGATGGTAGTGCCAGCGGTTAATGCAATAATAGGATGAGTAAAGCCACGCTCTCTCAGATACATCGTCGCCTCATAACCATCCATTTCAGGCATTCGGCAGTCCATGAATATCAGTTCGTAGTCTTTACTTTTCACCGCTTCTAATGCTTCTTTGCCGTTGGCTTTTAAATCAGGTGTAATGTCGAGTTTTTTCAGCATTTGAGTAACAATGACTTGATTCATTCTGATGTCATCAACCACTAATATTGAGCGTCCTGCTAAATCGCTTCGCTCTATGGTGACCAATTCCCCCTCTGCTGTGCCTTGTGCTTGCCCTTCCTCAAGAGGAATAGCAACTTTAAAAGTTGTCCCTTTGCGCTCTTCACTCTCAAAGCTAATTTGACCTTGCATCAAATCCACGAGGTTTTTACAAATCGCGAGACCTAAACCTGAGCCTTCAAAGCTGCGTTTCGCCGAGCGATCAACTTGGACAAATGGATCAAAGAGTGACGGCTGTGCTTTTATTGGGATGCCAATACCAGTGTCTTCAACCTCAAAATAAGCCGTGCCGTTAAGCCATTCCACCCGTAACACGACGCCACCCAAGTGAGTAAACTTAATCGCGTTTCCCACTAAGTTAACCAAAATTTGTGTAATGCGCTCTAAGTCACCGACTAAAAATTCTGGAATCCCCAGCTTTTTGTCGATAGAGAAATGGATGCGCTTTTCCGCAGCCTTAGCTGCAAATACACCCATGATGGCTTTTTCAAGCTCCTCCCAGGCAAAAACTTTATGTATGATTTCCATCATACCGGCATTCATCTTACTGAAATCAAGAAGATCATTAATGATAACTCTCAATAAGTCCCCTGATTGAGTCAGATTGCTCAAGTATTGACGCTGCTCTTCTTCTAATTGGGTTCGACTCAATAACTCCGCACTACCCAATACGCCATTGAGAGGAGTTCGCAGCTCATGGTTAATCATGGCGACAAACTCCTTCGTCGCTTTTTCTGATTCCTCAGCCCGCTTTCTCAGCTCGACCTCTCGCTCTAAACTTAAGTGTCGACCAATAACACCATGAACTAAGTCAGACACGAGCTCCATCTGTTTGGAAATAAAAGACTGATCGATTTGATCTTGCAACACAGAGAAAATCAACTCCCCAACCGTTTCTCCATCAATGATAACTGGCAAATGCAAATTCTCTCCCTGCCAATTAGGAGTGGTGAAAATCTCGTTGTTATGACGAAGCTGTAAGTGACCAAAGTGATGACGACGCAATGAGCTCAGCTTTGTAGCGTCAAGAAACAAGTAAGCCGCAGAAATGATCGAGTTAGAAGTGAGCTGCTCAATAAAGCTCGCTATCATTGCTTCATCGAACGTGCTCGATAAAAAAGTACGACCGAACTTAATCAACGTCGCATCAATTTGCTCTTCAAACTCAAACTTACGAAGATCCTTTTTAGATTTCAGCTCCAGCTTTTTCAATGCAACACTGAGTTGCTGGTTGGATTCATATAACTCTAAGCTTTTCTGTTCCAACAGCTGCTCAGCTGCTTTTCTTGATGCAACTTCTCGTTTGAGTTTCCTTTCTAATGAGGAACTTCCCGTCATATCGTTCTTATTGAGCCTCTAACCAAAAACGTACTTTGCTGCCATCTTCTGACTGGTTTTGATGTTTGATATGAACTACCTCACCAAAATGTGCAGCACAGCCTTTTATCAATCCTAAGCATACGTGAGACATACATCTTGCGCTGTGGTAGTCAAATACCAATTGGGATTGGTTTTCACTAATGAAATCAAACTGCGGAGGGTTAGCATCAGGATAGAGCTTCTTAACTTCGACATGAATAAAGTCTTCAACATGGCGAACAAATTGAAACGTCGTTTCACACTGTTGCAAACTGGCGTGACTAGGAATGGAGCGAAGTAAATTCAAAAAGACGCACTCTCCAAACACTTCTTGCAGTTGCTCGGGGGGAACACCAGATACTTTACTGAGATTCACGATCAACTTAACCAAGTCTTTGTGATCGTAACTACCAACAGCGGTGTAAACACCTTCATCGTTAGAAAGATCGAGAACTTGGTCTAACACATCAAGACCGAATTTCTCTTCCACTAACTCCATGAACTCGGTGAAAATAATCCCTTTCATTGGCCAATGCTTGCCCTATAGTGACGTCCTAAAATAAAGAATGGTGTATAACCTTATAAGTTTCAAATTAATATGTTCAAGCAGAGTGAGACACACAACACAAAGAGGGAAAGTGCTGGCGAGTGTTTTAATGCGAATGCTTTATTTGGTAACCAGTAACGATAACGCCATACGCTTTGCCGTCTTTGAGTATAATAAATAATGGTTAGGCACGATAAATAAGGACCCAGTTTGGTTATCGACAAAACTCATTTACTACAGAACTTTCAATTTCGGCTTCCAACGGGCTACCACAAAGAGTCCCTTGCACGACTGAAATGGATGAAAGAAAAGTCCCTGAGAGATGCGGCAGTCTTAATCGGTTTTGTGGAACGCGATGACGGGTTACAAGTCATTCTGACTAAGCGCGCAGCCCACTTACGCCATCATCCGGGACAAATCAGCTTTCCCGGTGGCAAATATGAGCAGGAAGATATTCAGCTCGTGAATACCGCTTTAAGAGAAACCAAAGAAGAAGTTGGGATAGAAGATGAGCATATTCATGTGTTTGGTCAACTGCCTACACTACCAACGATTAGTCAGTTTAATGTGACACCTTTTTTGGCTTTTGTTTCTCCGGAATATAAAACGCATATTGACCCAAATGAAGTAGAGTCAGTTTTTGAGGTTCCAGCCAACCATATTCTGAACCCCAAAAAATTGTATAGCACCAAATTTGACCTAAAAAGAAGCAGTCATCGTGTATTTGCTATCCCATATAGACAGCATTTCATCTGGGGCATGACGGCACAAATTATCGAATCAATGCAAAAACATATTATTTCACATTAAACAGTTGTTGATATCGGTGCTTTTATAGGCGCGATCATTATGCGCATCAATATTAATAAAACGTTGCTTCATAAACATTCATTCACATTAGATTAATTTTCCATTTTCACCGCAAACGCTTGCGGTGAAATAAATTTATACAAACAGCCCTATTGATAAGTTTTTCTAATTTTACTCATTAGCAGAAATCACGAGTAGCACATCATTTTCGTGATAAAAAGCAGGTTTTTGACATATCATTCAATAAGCGTAAGCAATAAATGATTTAGATCTAATTTTCCTAGTGTAAAATCTTGCAAAATTACTCCCGACTTATTTCCTGTTCCCAAAATGAGTAACTAAAAAATGAATACAACTACTTCTGCGGTTTCTACCGCACAATCGTCTAGTAAGTTTTCTTACAAAGACTTTACCTGGTGTCTGTCCCTTTTTGGTACGGCAGTAGGTGCAGGTGTACTGTTCCTTCCTATTAAAGCAGGTGCAGGTGGCTTCTGGCCATTAGTAATCCTAGCCCTAATTGCAGCACCAATGACTTGGTTCGCACACAAATCTTTAGCTCGTTTCGTTCTTTCTGCGAAAAACCCTGAAGCGGACATCACCGACACAGTAGAAGAGCACTTTGGTAAGACTGGCGCAAACCTTATTACGTTCGCTTACTTCTTCGCTATCTACCCAATCGTACTTATCTACGGTGTTGGTATCACAAACACAGTTGACTCTTTCCTAGTTAACCAAATGGGCATGGAATCTATTCCTCGCTGGCTACTTTCTGGTGCACTTATTGCTGCAATGACAGCAGGCGTAGTATTCGGTAAAGAGCTTATGCTGAAAGCAACTTCAGCAATGGTTTACCCTCTCGTGTTCATCCTACTAGCACTGTCTGTATACCTAATTCCTGGTTGGAACACTTCAATGATGGAAGTGTCACCTGACTGGGGTGCAATGCCAGCTATCGTTTGGCTAGCAATCCCTGTTATTGTGTTCTCTTTCAACCACAGCCCAATCATTTCTCAGTTCTCTAAAGAGCAACGTCGTGTATATGGTGATGACGCAGTTAAGAAAACTGACGCTATCACTGGTGGCGCAGCAATGATGCTGATGGGCTTTGTTATGTTCTTCGTTTTCTCTGTTGTACTTTCTCTGTCTCCAGAGCAACTAGCAACGGCGCAAGAGCAAAATATCTCTGTTCTTTCTTACCTAGCAAACGTGCATGAATCTCCACTGATCTCTTACATGGGTCCATTGGTTGCTTTCGCAGCGATCACCTCTAGCTACTTTGGCCACTTCTTAGGTGCGCACGAAGGTCTAGTTGGTCTAGTGAAATCTCGTTCAAAATCACCAGTAAGCAAGATCGAGAAGATGTCTCTAATCTTCATTGTAATCACAACTTGGATCGTTGCTATCGTTAACCCAAGCATCCTAGGTATGATTGAAACAATGGGTGCACCGATGATTGCGGCAATCCTATTCTTGATGCCAATCTTCGCAATGCAAAAAGTTCCTGCGATGGCTAAGTACAAAACTTCAGCACCTGTGCAAATTTTCACAGCAATCTGTGGTCTTGCTGCAATTAGTTCTGTAATCTACGGCGCTCTTTAATCATCTCTGCCCAGTGCAGTATGATTAATCCAAAAATATAACGATAAAATTAAGCCTCCCAACTCCCCTTGGGAGGCTTTCTTCTGAGGTAATCGATATGATTAGTGTTTTTGATATCTATAAAATCGGTGTTGGACCTTCAAGCTCACACACTGTAGGCCCAATGAAAGCGGGTAAAGAGTTTATTGATGATCTTCGTGCAATGGGAAAACTGCGCGACATCACTAAAATCACCGTTGACGTTTATGGATCACTATCACTGACAGGGAAAGGTCACCACACAGATATTGCTATCATCATGGGTCTTGCAGGCAACACTCCTGAGAAAGTTGATATCGATTCTATCCCGGGCTTTATCGCTCGTGTAGAAGAAACTGAACGCCTTCCTGTTGGCATGCACTGTCACACAGTATCGTTCCCACGTGAAGGTGGAATGAACTTCCACAAAACAAACCTAGAGCTACACGAAAACGGCATGCAGATCCACGCTTGGATTGATGACGAAAAAGCGTACTCAAAAACTTACTACTCTATCGGCGGTGGTTTCATCGTTGATGAAGAAAATTTCGGTAAAGAAGCTGAAAACCCAGTAAAAGTACCTTACCCGTTTACAACGGCAGAGGAACTGGTTAACCAATGCCACGAAAGTGGATTGTCCATCAGCGCACTAACCATGAAGAATGAGCATGCGCTTCATTCAGATGAAGAAACTCGTACTTATTTCGCGAACATCTGGCGCACAATGCGCGAGTGTATGGATCGCGGTATGAATGAAGAAGGTATTTTGCCTGGTCCACTACGCGTGCCTCGTCGTGCAGCAGCACTTCGCCAGCAGCTACTTACTTCAGAAAAGACGACAAACGACCCAATGTCTGTTGTTGATTGGGTAAACATGTTTGCTTTCGCAGTAAACGAAGAGAACGCAGCAGGTGGCCGCGTTGTTACAGCACCAACTAACGGTGCGTGTGGCATCATCCCTGCGGTACTGGCTTACTACGATAAGTTCATCCAAACTGTGACTGAAAAAGATTACATCCGTTACTTTGCGGCTTCTGGCGCAATCGGTGGTCTTTACAAGCGCAACGCGTCTATCTCTGGTGCAGAGGTTGGCTGTCAGGGTGAAGTTGGCGTGGCATGTTCTATGGCAGCAGCAGGCCTTGCTGAGCTTATGGGTGGTAGCCCAGAGCAAGTATGTATGGCAGCAGAAATCGCAATGGAGCACAACTTAGGTCTAACGTGTGACCCAGTTGCAGGTCAGGTTCAGGTTCCATGTATCGAGCGTAACGGTATTGCGGCAGTAAAAGCAATCAACTCTACTCGTATGGCACTACGTCGCTCTTCAGCTCCAACTGTTTCTCTAGATAAGGTTATCGAAACCATGCTAGAAACAGGTAAAGACATGAACGCAAAATACCGCGAAACATCTCAAGGTGGTCTAGCAATCAAAGTGATTTGCTAACACGCCTTTCTGAATACCAATCAAAACCCGAGTTTATGCTCGGGTTTTTTTATACCTAAAAAACCCAGAAAAATACGTTATCAGGACAAGTAAAAAAAACCTAAAACGTTGAATATATCCAAATATTATGGATATCTCAGTAAAAAATCACATCTCTTCCCTAGCTTTATTGATAACGTAGCCAAAAATTAAACTTGGAGCACATCAACACATGATTAGGTTTGAAATTGGAAACCAAATCTGCGTTTGCTTGTCCGAAAACGAAATATCTCTAGAGCTCAATCAGTCACTCCACCACTCCATTCCTGTCAACCCAAATGAGTACGCCATTCTGTCAACTATCGCCACATACGGCAGTTTAAATACGCCGATTAGTCAGCGGTTAATAGAAAGCAAAATCACTCAACAATACAAAATGACACTGCCTGAAAATGGCTTTAAAAACGCGGTGGCCGCTCTAAGAAAGAAATTTCGCAAGCTCACGGAAGAACATTTAACCACTAACAAAAACATTATCGAAAACATTCACCGGACCGGATACTTCATCCCTTTTACTATGCAAAACAACCATCAGAATGGCATCGAACATCAACAGAAGATCAATCAATACACAACCAATAGTCTTCGCAAAGCGCTTCGTATTTGCCTGCGTAATAAAAAGATCTATTCAGAAGCAATGTGGGTTGTGTTGATCACTGCGATCATTTTCTTTGCTATCTGTTACTACGCGATAAACAGCATCGTTAAACATAATTATCTGGATAACGCCTTCGAAATTGCAGAGAACCTTTCCCGCAGGAGTTGCTTTGCTAATGAAAGCGAACTGAAGTCACTATTTGATAATGTGAAGTTGGTGGAATCGAGCATGATGCTAGATCGTTTCAATATTCGATGCTTAGTCACTCCAGAAACCGTTGTCCCTGTCAGCAAAAAAGCGTTTGAAGAGTGGAGTAACAATAGCAATTACACTACCCAATCATTTGACTTAAATAACGCAACTGTTTTGGTTCGTGTTAAAAACATTAACTTATCCGACAATGTTGAAAATCATATTTCACGTTTTTTTCTTTCCGGTATGAAGCTATCAACGAATACCGGAACATCGTTAGAGATTGGTAACACCAATGAACGCTTCTTCAATTATCACGTAAAGAATAGTGGCTATAAAGAGGTGTATTACATCTCTGGACCGTTTCAAAGTATCATTCTACTGAGCTTACTTTTTCTCATTATACTGCGTCACCGCTCCCTACAAGCCTTTATGGCTTACTTGTGCGCAATTCGACAATTCAAAATAAAACTGGAACCGATTTATAACACTTCGGCACAAAAGATTGTGCACTACGAAGCCCTCTCCCGGTTTAAGGTAAAAAATACGCAACGGTTTATTGAAACACTGATCCGCAATGGATTGCTGCTAACTCATACCTTACTGGTGATTGATTCCATCTACACCAAACAAAAAGCGTTGCCCATCCCTATCAGCATTAACGTTTGTCCTTCTTTGCTGCGAGGGCGTAACTTTTCAATCCTATATAGAGAGCTATCTAATCGGGATTGCCGTTTGCTGACAATCGAAATCACAGAAAATGCATCGATGTACTATACCTCTGAGATTTATGGCAATGTCGCGAAACTAAAAGCTCTGGATTGTAAAATCAGTATTGATGACTTTGGCACCGGTAATAATAATGTGGCGCTTATCAGCAAGCTGAATCCGGACTACCTCAAAATCGACCGAGAATTTGTTATTGGCCTAAAAACTGATGATAAAAAGATAGAAACCTTGCGTCAGTTAATTGCTATGGGCAATACGTATCGCTGCACGGTCATTGTTGAAGGCGTAGAAACGGCAGACAGTGCTCACTTACTCACAACATTGGGCGCATACATTCACCAAGGTTATTATTACCCTCTTCATTGCTAGCTTTTCTTCACTCGGTTAGTTACTTAAAATAGATTTAATACTCTATAAAAACTCGTGGTGGCATAAAGGTATGCCGCCAATTTGTGATTGAGCGATGATTGCGATTAAACCCACCAAACTGAAAGATTTTTCAAGTTTGATGCAATTGGATGTGCAAGAAGAGCAAAAAGGATTTTTTACGCCGTTTGAAATGGCTTATCAAAAACGTAGTAAGTCAGAGGCGTTCTTTACGATTTATTCTGATGACCTATTAGTAGGCTATCTTGTTATCGATAAAGGTTTCTCCCAACATGCGCCGTTTGCTAAACGATACGAACTGGAGCTTAAATACTTGATGATTGATCAACGTTTTCAACGTCAAAGGGTTGGGAGTGAGGCATTGCGTAAACTGTTCCTTTATGCGTATACCATTAACCCTAAAAGCACCTCTCTTTGCGCCACTGTCCCACAAAGTCAGCAATACGCTATCAGTTTTCTTGATGCGTGCGGATTCATTAATACAGAGGAAACAACATTGGGTGATAATGAAAAAGAATGGATTCTACGACACCCATTAAGCTAGCTGGTGAAGCATAATCAAAATTGGGCCATTCAGATACAACAAAGGCAAGCTTCTCGCTTGCCTTTGTTTAATGCTCAATAGAAAGTGACTTATTCGCCTTTGTAAATACAACCCGCTGTGCACGTTTCTTTGATTTCTACTTTACTTAGCTGTGGTAAGCTTGGCTTAAGCTGCTGCCAAATCCATTTTGCTAACACTTCGCTAGTCGGGTTCTCTAACCCTTCAATGTCGTTTAGGTAGTAATGGTCTAAGCGATTGTAAATTGGTTTAAATGCAGCTTTGATCTCTGCAAAATCCACTACCCAACCTGTATGTGGATCAACTTCACCTTCTACATAAAGACGAACAAGGAAAGAGTGTCCGTGCAAACGACCACACTTGTGACCTTCTGGTACGTGTGGCAAATGGTGTGCTGCTTCGAACATAAACTCTTTGTATAATTCTGTTTTCATCTTGATTCTCAGGCTTTAAAAAGACAGACAATACTAAGGAATTCGCTGCCAAGAGACAAGCGTTACCCCATACAAGCGTAGCAAAAACTTCCGCTGGTTCCTGGCCTCTTTGCTATCACTCACACCAAAGCGCCGTATTTCTGTCACGCGCCAAACATTTGATTACACAGCACTCACATCACAATTACATATCCCCAACATGTGTGGGGTCACAATCATTCATTTCGTTGTTCGCAGTGCGCATTTGTGCACATTAATATTGTGCAGTTCGTTCCAATTACACTTATAAATTTATGCGCTCAACTATCACTTTTAAGCTCTTACTGGCGTTAATTGCTGTCTTCAGCTGCGTTCTAGCTGCCTCTACGGCTTACCAATACCATCAACAAAAAACCTTAATCAATGATGTTCTTAGTGAACAACTCCATGATAAGGCTAGTAATTATTTCGATAGCCTAAATATGATGATGCTTACGGGCACCATGTCGCAAAAAGAAACCTTACGTCAAAAGGCCCTGGCCCAAGAAGGCATTGAAGCAGTTCGCGTGTTACGAGCTGATACTGTGACCAAACTTTACGGACCTGGGCAACAAAACCAGCAGCCTGTCGATGATATTGATCAACGAGCGTTGAATGGTGAACTGGTGATTGAACCAATCTCAGCCGATTGGGGCAAAGGGTTAGTAGTCGCACTACCAATGAAATCGAGCGAAAATTACCGTGGCACCAACTGCGTTTCTTGCCACGTTGCACCAGCAGGAGAAGTGTTGGGCGCGATTCGCTTGGAATACAACATGAATCATGTCAATTCAATGATCAGTAAACAGGCAATGTTTGCGATGGGAATAATGGCCGTAATCGCATTTGTGGGCTTCATCATAACGATGAGTTTGATTCAGAAAATCATTGTACGACCAATTCAAAGAACGTCGAAATTCATGTCGAATGTGAGCCATAGCAAAGATCTATCTCAACGACTTATGCATCACCAACAGGATGAAGTGGGCCAACTTTCTACTGCCATCAATTCATTCATGGATACGGTCTCCGAAAGCTTAGAACGTGTGCAAGACACCTCTCACTCACTTGCCGACTCCGCGAGTAAACTAACTGCTGTCGCGCAGTCCACAGATAAAGCTGCCAATAACCAACAGCTAGAGACCAGCGAAGTACAAAGCAATATCACCGATATGCTGCAGCAACAAACTGCGGTTGAGGACTCGACTAACAACGCTACTGTTTTGGTCAATCACACCGTTGATGTCGCCACTCATAGTGCAAGCCAAGCACACAATGTAAGTGAAGACATCAAACAACTAGTAAGTAACATTGATACCGTACGGGAAAAAATCAGCTCTCTAAATCAAAGAACCGAAGAAGTGTCGTCCATTCTTGTGGTTATTAAGGGTATTGCAGAACAAACCAATCTGCTCGCGTTGAATGCTGCTATTGAAGCCGCCCGAGCCGGAGAGCAAGGGCGCGGTTTTGCGGTCGTCGCGGAAGAAGTGCGTAACCTGGCTTCTAGGACGGCTGAGGCCACTGGTAATATTGAACATATCATTTCTCAATTCCAGCAAGGAAGTGAAGAGTCATTAACTTCTGTTGATACCGTCTGCCAGTTTGCTCATCAACGCTCTGTCGATGTCGAGACACTATCAGCCACAATGCATAACGTTGTTGACGAAATGCGCCAAGTGCTCAGACATGCAGAAGATATCCAAAACCAGACGCAAACCACATCTGATGTAAGTCAGCATATTCAATCTAAAATAGATGTGATCACACTGCATGCTAACGACACATCGCAATCAGCATCGCACACGCGTGATATTAGTGTTGATTTAGAGCATCTATCCGAACGTTTAGAGCAATTACTAAACCAATTCACACTTTCAGAGCACAAAAGAGTGAATAAATAGAGAGATTCTCCCCATCAAAACGAATATAAAGGTTGATGCGAGCGAATTGACAGGTAATATGTCTCGTTGAATCTGTAAAATGCTACCCAACTCAGCGCTTAGCTTGTTTTTTGAACAAAAATGTTATTAGACAAGTACTTTAAGTAAGCGTTGAGTTGAATTTTTACCTCAATGGAGAATATTGAAAACATGACTTACGCGCCTGTATCAGACGTATTGAAAGGTCAGCTAGCAGTAGACAGCGAAGTGACTGTTCGTGGCTGGATCCGTTCACGTCGTGATTCCAAAGCTGGAATCTCTTTCCTTGCCATATATGACGGCTCTTGTTTCGACCCGATTCAGGCCGTGGTCCCAAATAATCTTAATAATTACGAAGACGAAGTATTAAAGCTAACGACTGGCTGCTCTGTTGAAGTAACTGGTAAGATTGTTGAATCTCCTGCAAAGGGTCAAGACTTCGAACTTGCTGCCACTGACGTTAAAGTTGTTGGTTGGGTTGAAGATGCTGAAACTTACCCAATGGCAAAAACTCGTCACTCAATCGAGTACCTACGTGAAGTTGCGCACCTACGTCCGCGCACAAACGTAATCGGTGCAGTAGCACGTGTACGTAACTGCCTATCTCAAGCAATCCACCGCTTCTACCACGAGCAAGGTTACTTCTGGGTATCTGCGCCGTTGATCACGGCTTCAGATGCTGAAGGCGCTGGTGAAATGTTCCGTGTATCTACGCTAGACATGGAAAACCTTCCTCGCACTGACGCTGGTAAAGTGGACTACAACGAAGACTTCTTCGGTAAAGAGACGTTCCTAACCGTATCTGGTCAGCTAAACGCAGAAGCTTACGCTTGTGCGCTAAGCAAAGTTTACACTTTCGGCCCTACTTTCCGTGCTGAAAACTCAAATACAAGCCGCCACCTAGCAGAGTTCTGGATGGTTGAGCCTGAAGTTGCGTTCGCAGAACTGGATGATGTAGCGAAACTGGCTGAAGACATGCTCAAGTACGTGTTTAAAGCAGTGCTTGCAGAGTGTCGCGATGACCTTGAGTTCTTCGCTCAACGCATCGACAGAGAAGCAATCACTCGTCTAGAGCAGTTCGTTTCTTCTGACTTCGCGCAGGTTGACTACACTGACGCAATCCAGATCCTTCTTGATTCAGGTCGTGAGTTCGAATTCCCAGTTGAATGGGGTATCGATATGTCTTCTGAGCACGAGCGTTTCCTTGCTGAAGAACACTTCAAAGCACCTGTAATCGTTAAGAACTACCCGAAAGACATCAAAGCATTCTACATGCGTGCTAACGATGACGGTAAAACAGTTGCAGCGATGGACGTTCTAGCACCGGGCATCGGCGAAATCATCGGTGGTTCTCAGCGTGAAGAGCGCCTAGACATTCTAGATGCACGTATGCGTGAAGTGGGTATCGATCCTGAACATATGAGCTGGTACCGCGACCTACGTAAATACGGTACAGTGCCACACGCAGGCTTCGGTCTAGGCTTCGAGCGCCTAGTATCTTACGTAACTGGTATGGGCAACGTTCGTGACGTGATCCCATTCCCACGTACTCCTCGCTCTGCGAACTTCTAATCACTTTTTAGTGATATTGAATTAAAAAGACCTCCCATGTGGAGGTCTTTTATTTTGTACGAATGATTTTCTAGCAACCGGTGTATGCACTCTAGTTGTTATCTTCGTCGTCATCCTCATCTGCTCGCGCTGCGTATTTTACTCCAACCACACACAAGCCAAACATCACAAATGGGATAACGGCAGCAGTGTATTCCGTCCAAACCATATGAGAGAAAGATTTCGCCAATATCAAGTGTGCAAACACCAACAAAAATGCGCTAAAAATAGCAACACCCATCAACCTAAGTTCATGCTTTACCAACTGCTTTTTCATTACGGCTCCTAACCTAAATGGTTGTCTGCCCATGATTGAAACACAGCTTCGGTATCGTCCACTGATACAGTTTGAGCAAAAAACAGGTAAACAGTTGGCTAATGAAGTAATTCTCCGACCGTCTTCACGGCTTGTTCTAATTCATCATTTACAGGTAACGATGTATTAAGCCTCAGGTAGTTCTCATAATTTGGAGCGACAGAAAACAACTGACCAAATGCTACAGTGATGTTCGCTTCCAATAACTTTTGATAAATCGCTTTTCCGCACTTTGTTTTCGGCAGTTCTATCCAAAGAAAATAGCCGCCTTCCGGTTGCGTGTAACGAATTGATTGGGGAAAGTACTTATCAACCAGTTCAATAAACGCCAATTGCCGCTGCTCAAGATTCTTTCGCAGTTTTCTAAGATGGCTATCATAACTATCGTTTTGTAAGTAATGCGCGATACCCTGCTGGATTGGTGCACTGCCTGACAACGTCGAGATAAGTTGCAGCTTTTGAAGTTGCTCATTGAAGCGTTTGTTTACCACCCAGCCCAGCCTATAGCCAGGGCAAAGGCTTTTTGAAAATGATCCACAATGCAACACGCGTTCTTGTGTATCAAAAGCTTTAAGTGAGCTTGGCTTTTTTTCAGAAAAATAAAGCTCTGAATACACATCATCTTCGATCAAGTACACATCGTATTTATCAGCCAGTTCGACGATACGTTGCTTCTGCCCGTCACTTAATAAGGTTCCTGTTGGATTGTGAAAGTTAGTCATTAACCAACATGCGCGAACATCATTGTCGGCAAAAGTCGCTTCAATTTGATCCACTGAATGTCCAGTTAACGGATCCACCGTTATTTCTATCGCCTTTAGACCTAAACGTTCAATCGCTTGAAGTGCGCCATAAAACGTCGGTGATTCAACTACAACAGTATCTCCAGGCTGGGTCACGGCCTGAAGGCTCAAATTCAACGCTTCTAATGCGCCAGAAGTAACGACAATATCATCATGGGTAAAAACCATACCTTGTTGGATGTACCGTTGAGCAATCAAACGGCGTAGAGACTCACAGCCCGGCGGCAAGTTATCCAATAACGTCTCTGCCCCCATCTTCCTGCCTGAGCTGGCTAGGTTGCGGTTTAGCGCTTCTAATGGGAACAATGCAGGGTCTGGAAACGCGGAGCCAAACTTCACCGCATTCGGTGAGGCCTGATTTTTGAGGTAGTCGTAAAGTTCATCGTTGATGCTGGAGCGATAAACGGAAGTGGCTGGAGAACTCGGTTCGAAGCGGTCCAACTCCGCAGTCACAAAGTATCCAGACTGAGGTTTCGCTGCGACCCAACCTTGTGCTTCGAGCAGCTGATAAGCTTGTAATACCGTACCTGCGCTGACAGAATGGTTTCGGCTTGTTACACGCACTGATGGCAGCTTTTCCCCTGCTCTCCAAGTATTTTGCTGAATCTGCGTTTTGAACAGCTCAGCCAGTTGACGGTATCGGTTCATGTTTCCCTCATTTCACTTACAGCCGCACCATAGCATACTTCGCGCCAGCATTCTGATATGGGAGTATTCAATTTAGCAACGTAATTTATCAAGCTTATAATAGATATTTCAGCCACGAAGTGAGCGTTTATATCCCATACTTTGACCGTTACACACATATTGCCTCACATCTTTGCAATACCTAAAAGCCAAGGTTTTACGTTGGACTGAGTTCGTTAAACTCACTTCGAGCTACGGTCTTTAAATCAGGAGGAAGCGATGAAAGTTTTTACAATGGACGATCTCTCGTATCGCGGAAAACATAAAGGTGTACATAGTTGGGACCATCCTGGCAGTACCACCCCTTATTATTGGCATCCTGATTGGCTGCATATCGCTGAAGATGCTTTGGGTGAACACAAAAAGGCTGACCTTGAAGTCCCTGATGGAGAAACAGCGACAGAAGAGCATGCAAAAGCGGCGATTCTCAAACACTTGAATGACGAGTAGTTTAGGCTCTATCACCGTTCAAGAATAGCACTAGGTAGGCGAATCCATCGTTGTATGCTTTAAACACAAATAAAGCTAAAACCTGCCAAATAGTAAATTCTTCTGAATGAGAAGTACGCATCTTCTATAGCGTTCAAAGGGCAAAATAAGTCGATTGTTATCACATTAATTTTCATTACATCTGTTACATTTAAATAGTAATGGTGATGCACACCTCAACTCATGGATTATGAGAGAAAACAATAATGGCGAAATACAACGAAGAAGATATTAAATACAAAGGTGAATCCAACGGCGTACATTCTTGGAGCTCTCCTTCCGGCCAACCTTATTACTGGCATCCAGATTGGTTACACGTTGCAGAAGATGCGACGGGTACGCACCCGAAGCAAAAACTTGAAGTTGAAAAGACAGAAGTACCAACCGAAAAGCACGCGTTAAAAGCGATCTTAAAGCATGTGAATGACTGGGCGACTGAAAAGCTTTCTTCTAACCCTGACATCGAAACCAATGCGGTTGAGTCGGAAATCAATCTGAAGAAATAACCCCAACCGATATCCATACTTCTAACAGTAAACGCTCCACCTTTGGTGGGGCGTTTTTGTCTCAACAAATCCTCACTAGACAACTATAAACGCGTTAACGCAAAGCACTGAATTGAAACGATTGGGATGTGTGCAAAACTTCTCCAACCATGGCATAAATGCCCTTCAAACTCTGTGCCTACCAAACGTTTTCATGGCAAAAACTTTAGTTATGTTAGAATTCTGTTTCAAATCGCAACTTTTTTAGGTTTTCTTTTCAGTAACGGTTGTAACCAATATTGCTGAAAGGTATAAATGTTAGCACACCCCTTCGATTAACATGGATGAAGATTATGTTTGAAAAAGTAGTTGCCGCTCCGGCTGACCCTATTCTTGGCCTTACTGAAGAGTTTAAAAAAGATGCTCGCGCAGACAAAATTAACCTTGGCGTAGGTATTTACAAAAACGAGCAAGGCGAAACTCCCGTTCTTGCGACAGTAAAGAAAGCTGAAGCAGCACTTGTTGAAACTGAAAAAACCAAATCTTACCTAACCATCGAAGGCACAGCAGAGTACGGCATTGCAGTGCAAAAACTGCTTTTCGGCTCTGATGCAGAAATTGTAAACGAAAAACGCGCTAAAACAGCTCAAGCTCCGGGTGGTACTGGTGCACTACGTGTTGCCGGCGAGTTCATTAAACGTCAACTAGGCGATGTAAAGATCTGGATCAGCAACCCTACATGGGCAAACCACAACGGCGTATTTACTGCTGCTGGTATCGAAACGGCACAATACAGCTACTACAATGCTGAAACAAAAGACAAAGACTTCGATGCGATGCTAAATGATCTGCAATCTGCATCTGAAGGCGACATCGTGCTTCTACACGGCTGCTGTCACAACCCTACAGGGATCGATCCTACGGCTGAAGAGTGGGAAACATTGGCGAAACTTATCGCAGAGAAGAAGTTGCTTCCTCTGTTCGACTTCGCCTACCAAGGCTTTGCTAAAGGTGTGGAAGAAGATGCTGCAGGTCTTCGTACTTTTGCTAAGTACAACAAAGAAATCCTAGTCGCGAGCTCTTTCTCGAAAAACTTTGGCCTATACAATGAACGCGTAGGTGCCTTCACGTTAGTAGCAGAGTCAGAAGAAGTCGCAACAACCGCATTTTCTCAAGTTAAAGCCATTATTCGCTCTATCTACTCTAACCCACCTGCACACGGCAGCGCTGTCGTGACTCACATTCTTGGCAACGCCGAAATGCGTGCGGAATGGGAAGCTGAAGTAGCAGAAATGCGTGACCGTATTCAAGAAATGCGTGAACTGTTTGTAGCGACACTAAAAGCAGAGGGTGTGGACGCAGACTTTAGTTTCATCGAACGTCAAAATGGTATGTTCTCTTTCTCTGGTCTTTCTAAAGAGCAAGTTAACCGCCTTAAAGAAGAGTTCGGTATTTACATTGTCGGTTCTGGCCGAATCAGTGTTGCTGGTATGACGAAGTCAAATATGGGCCCTCTGTGTAAAGGCATTGCAGCGGTTTTATAATCGACTGTCGCATACTTCATTAAAAGGAAAGGTCAGCATAAGCTGACCTTTTTTGTTTTAACTTAACGCCAAAAACGAACCCGTCCGATCTAGTAGACAAACTTCAAACTCAGCCCAACTTCATTGACGTAATCTGAGCTTTCACCGCTGTAATCAGTATCTCTAAACTGATAAAAAAGACCAGTGCCGATGACTTTATGCCATTGGTAGTTAAGACCGATCTTAAAATTGTTCTCATCAACGATATCACTACTGTTCAACTCCACTTCAGCTGTCGCAATAAGCTTTTCACTGAGCAAGTAATTCACCCCAACAGTTACAGCTTGAATCAATTCGCTATCGGAAGACAACGTATTATCCGTTTTGTCGTCCGTCGCTTTCGCTTTGATTGCGCCTATTCCATATAGCCCGTAGATATCGAATTGCTCTGTAACTCCATAACGGTAACCACCACCAAACAAAAGGCGGTCAATGCGAAGAGTAAAATCATCCGGATGGAAAAACTGCGCTGAGTAATCAACATTAAACAACCAGTTCTCAGTAAACAAATAGTTACCACCGAGTCCAACTGTGGTCGCATTAGAGTTATCTAACCATTCTTCGTTTGTCGTTCCGGCACCAACATCCAAATGAATGTGTTCGTACCCAAATTTTTCTGCTTGGTCCATGACCGCTGCGCTTGATATCGCCGGCAAAGCAGCTAAAGAAACAAGCAATAAATTTCTCACCATTCGACTTCCTTTCATGAGAATTATCTAAACACTGTATTCCATCGCCTGAGCTACTTGGCTCAAGAAGAATAGCTTAATCTAAAGACGTGATAACGATCTGAAACAGCCAAAGATCTAATCAGTCATCACGAAGAAAACATATCGACGACGTCTTTTTCAATTGAGGTGACCATATAGTAGTAAAAATGAAGCTCCCTTATCGTGCGATATGTCAGAATCTTATGACTGAGCACGAAAATCGCGGTTCAGATAAGACTCTGTTTTAAAACTAAGTTAAGATTACTTTATTATTTGCGAACTAAAAGGCGCCTTCGATGGATGCAGAACTTCTCGAGATTTACAACTTTCTCGCCAAGTATCCCCCGTTCAATGAACTCCCTGAAGAAACACTAAACAAGGTGACAGAGAGTGTCGAAATCTCGTACTACCGAGAAGATACCCCCATCATCCATTTTGGAGACTATATCCAAGATTTATACGTGGTGCGAAGCGGTGTTGTTGAAGTTTATCGACGCAAAGGTGAGCTGTATAACCGCCTTGACGAAGGTGACCTATTTGGCCAGATGGGCATGCTCACCAATAACAAAGTCCGCTTTCCGGTAAAAGCCATTGAGGATACCCTGCTCTACTGTATTCCTGGTGACATTTTCCAAGAAATTTACGATAACTTTGATTCCTTTGCGGATTTTGTTGAAGTTGAAAATAGCGCTCGTTTACGCCAAGCCATTTCAGAAAACAAAGACGCCAATGACCTGACGACGTCGAAAGTGAAAACCTTGCTGACTGGCGATGCTCATACGATTGATCGTGGTCAGACAATCCAGCAAGCCGCGCAGCAAATGGCGAATGACAACGTATCGGCTTTACTTATCGTCGACCCAGATTTCGTTCGTGACGAAGACGATCCACAGTCCCCAGTACTTGGTATCATTACTGACCGTGATTTGTGTACCCGTGTGTTAGCTGAAGGTTTGTCCCCACAGGACGATGTGTCTAGTGTGATGACCACGGAGGTCATGTCTCTTGACCACAACGCTTACATCTATGAAGCAATGTTAACGATGCTGCGTTACAACGTACATCACCTACCAGTGGTAAAAAACCAATTACCAATTGGTATTATCGAAACAACCGACATTGTTCGTTATGAATCTCAGAATTCGTTGTTGCTGGTGAGTAGTATTTTCCAACAACAGACTATCGAAGATTTAGCAGTTGTTGCCGAAGAAGTGAAAAGCAGCTTCGTGCGTCTGGTCAATGAAGATGCCAACTCTCACATGGTGGGTAGCGCGATGTCGGTCATTGGCCGAAGCTTCAAACAGCGTCTGCTAGAAATGGCAGAAGAAAAGCTTGGCCCACCGCCAATTCCTTATTGTTTCCTTGCACTTGGCTCAATGGGGCGAGATGAGCAACTGTTGGTGACTGACCAAGATAACGCCATCATTCTAGATGAGACCTATCAAGAAGAGAAACATGGTAAATACTTCGAAGCCCTAGCAAAATACGTCAGCGATGGGTTAGATGCCTGTGGCTACAAATATTGCACAGGCGATATTATGGCAACCAACCCACTGTGGCGCATGACTCGTTCAGAGTGGGAAGAGTGTTTTGCTGACTGGATTGATAACCCGAACCCGAAAGCACTACTCAACGCCTCCATCTTTTTCGACTTGGATGGCGTCTATGGCCGCTTAAAATGGGCAGAACAGTTAACTAGCTTTATTGTTCGTCGCGCTCGAAAGAACAACCGCTTCTTAGCGTGTTTGGCTCGTAACGCACTAAACAGAACACCACCTCTAGGCTTCTTTAAAGACTTCGTGATGGAAAAAGATGGCAGACACAACAACTCCATCAACCTCAAACGTCGCGGTACTGCTCCTCTGGTCGACTTAATTCGCGTTCACTCTCTGGCGGTTGGTTCACGTGCACAGAACTCGTTTGAGCGTCTTGACGACATTATTGATGCTGGCATTTTGCCAAAAGGTCGAGCACAAGACTTAAAAGACGCGTTAGAATTTATTTCCATGGTACGTATTCGTCACCAAGCGACGGATGTGGAACTAGGCATTGAGCCTGATAACAATATCGAACCGGAAAACCTCTCTGAGTTTGAACGTCGCAACCTAAAGGATGCATTCCAGATCCTAAGCAATGGTCAAAATTTCCTTAAGTTCCGCTACCAAGCGAACAAGAGCTTTAAGTGAGGTTTAGCATGATTAAAAAGCTCTTTCAGAAGCCAACCATTCAGTGGCCAACGAAGTTTGAACAAAAGCTGGAGATGGCGAAGGATGAGAATTTAATTGCGTTTTATAGCAACAAGCCGCCTGCTCCAGAAACACCGTTATCTGAGGTGGAGTTCGTGGCGTTAGATTTCGAAACGACGGGTTTGAATCCTGAAAAACATGACATCATTACTATTGGTTTGGTGCCGTTTAACCTGAAGCGAATTTTCCTACGTAACTCGCGTCATTGGAAGGTACGTCCACAGCGTGCACTCGATGAAGATTCAGTCATTATACACGGTATTACTCACAGCGAATTGATCGATGCACCTGACTTAGGCGATATCTTAAGCGAGCTGCTACCATGCTTAAGCGGGAAAATCATTGTTGTTCATTACCGTCGTATCGAGAGAGAGTTTCTGGATAAAGCGCTCAAAAGCCGTTTAGGGGAAGGTATTGAGTTTCCTGTTTTAGATACGCTGCACCTTGAAGAAACGATTCAACAGAAACGTTCAGGCTCTCTCTGGAAGCGTTTAAAAGGGAAAAAACCAGAATCGGTTCGGCTAGCGCAATCTCGACGCCGTTATGGGCTGCCAGACTATACGCCTCACCATGCATTAACCGATGCAATTGCTACCGCAGAGCTACTGCAAGCGCAACTCGCCCATCATTACAGTGAAGAGCAACCCATCAGTGAGTTCTGGCTGTAATATACTTCACGCTTAATAGCGATCAAAAAAGGAGCCAGATGGCTCCTTTTTTTTGCTTAGCTTGAGACAAGATTACAGCTTAAAGCGTTGAATCTCTTGTTCAAGTTCGTGTGATAGCTCAGACAGGTGAGCAGCTTGTTCTGCTGCTTGATGAGCTTCGACTGACAACTCGTTAGACACGTCACGAATACCTTCAGTGTTACGAGTGATCTCAGTGGTTACCGATGCTTGCTCTTCTGCTGCTGAAGCAATCTGCGTTGCCATATCACTGATACGCTCAACAGCAGTGTGGATTTGCGTCAAGCTCGCTGCAGCCGCATTGGCATCATCAACACTGGTATCAGCTAGACGACGACTGTCACCCATAATACCGACCGCTTTGGCTGTTGTGCCTTGTAGCATCTCGATAGTTTCTTGAATCTCTTGCGTTGAAGCATGAGTACGTTGGCTCAATACGCGGACTTCATCTGCAACCACAGCAAAACCACGGCCTTGCTCACCTGCACGTGCCGCTTCGATCGCCGCGTTAAGTGCAAGTAGGTTCGTTTGCTCTGCAATGCCTTGAATCGTTGATAGAATCGTATTGATGCTATTTCCGTGTGCTTCTAGCTCTTGAATCACATCAGTAGCAACTTGAACTTCTTGCGCTAAGTTCTGAATAGAGCCTTGCGTTTGAGTTACTTGGCTTGAACCGTGTGAACAAGCTTGAACCGCTTCTTCTGAGTTACTTGCCGTACTATCAGCATTACCTGCAATTTCTTGTGTCGCTGCTGCCATTTCGTTCACAGCCGTCGCCACCATGTTGATTTCATCTTGCTGGTAAGAGATACGCTGACTACGCTCCTCAGCTTGCTGTGCTGTCGTGCGTGCTTGCTCTGAAAGCGCAGAAGATACGTGGCTAAGCTTAGTAACCATTGTGTGCATGTTGCCAACAAAACGGTTGAAGTTTTCCGCCAGTTTACCTACTTCATCATCACTGCGTGGCTCTAGGCGTTGCGTTAAGTCACCTTCGCCAGATGCAATTTCTTCCAGTGCATTTGATACGCGGTTCAAGTCACGGAACAAGAAACCAACTAGCCAAGAAACTGCAAGAATAACCACAATCGTGATCGCCACAGCAGTGAACAATAGATCTCGTAGCAATACCGCATGACCTGCTTCTTCTGTTGCGCGATCCATTTCAATCGCAAACATCCAATGCGTACCAGGAACTTTATTGAAGTAGTAAAGCTTCTCTTTTCCTTTGATTACCGTATCTTCGATACGACCTTCATCGGCGGCACGCTCAATTGCCTCTTCTGAAAAATCTTTTAGAACACTGGTGATAGGCTTAAGCGTCAAGCTTTTATCTGGATGCGCTAAGAAGGTGCCTTCATTCATGTCGATTAGCATCGCATGCGCGTTTTCACCTGCATCTAAGTTAATCACATCGCTGATAAGCTGATCGATCAGTACGTCCGCACCAACAACACCAACAAACTGACCATTTTTCATTACTGGCTCAGCAATGGTCACAAGTAGTGCATTCGTGATTGCGTCTTGATATGCGGCTGTGATGATTTGCTTACCCGCGGCATCAGCATCCTTGTACCAAGGACGTGTGCGAGGGTCATAATCAGCACGGTTACGCTCCGGATGAGAGCGGTACATATCACCGTTTGGTGTACCAAGGAAGATGTCATCGAAGCCACCAGCCTTGCGAGCTTGTTGTAGGAAAGGAACAACGTCTTGCTCGGTCGAGTAGTCGTTGAACGCAGTGGCAATATCTTTACGGATATTGACCCAATCAGAAATTCCCTCTGACGCAGTAGTACTAAGACTTTGCGCACGTGAATAGACACCTGAACGAGTCTGATCAAATAATTGACCAGCCGACAACCAAGTAAGTGCTGTTGCCATCACAACAACAGCAGAAAGGCTTGCGCCTATAAGCTTTTGTTTTAATGATAATTTCATATTTATAGTTTTTTGAGTTGGGAGAACAGTTAAGGTGCATGAATATTACACACTTTTTTACGACTATTCACTAATTTTTAAAAAACAAAATAGCACATTAACTCTTTGTAAAATATGAACTTTCATGTGTCATTTTTTTGTCTCAAGCGTCATAAAAACCGCACAAAAAAAGCCAGCAAATTGCTGGCCTTTTGATTAATTGTTAGTCAGACGGTTTTATAAAATGCCGAATTACTGACGCTCAGTTCGCATACCCATCAATAAGCTCACACACATTGCAAGCAGAATGAAGGTAAATGGCAGTGCTGTAGAAATGGCACCGGCCTGAAGA
Organism: Vibrio sp. 704; assembly: GCF_033339295.1. Classification (NCBI taxonomy): domain Bacteria; kingdom Pseudomonadati; phylum Pseudomonadota; class Gammaproteobacteria; order Vibrionales; family Vibrionaceae; genus Vibrio; species Vibrio sp. 704. The sequence continues at coordinate 80,899 of NZ_JAWOUH010000013.1, forward strand.
GCTTGAACAGCCTCGGAGCCACCAATCCATAGCAGAGCAACCGCAATTGCACCTTCCATGAATGCCCAGAAGACACGTTGAAGTACAGGTGCATCGACTTTACCACCTGCCGTGATACTGTCGATAACAAGTGAACCAGAGTCAGAAGACGTAATGAAGAACACAAGTACCAGCACAACAGCGATGATAGAAAGCATGCTACCAAATGGAAGAACATCAAACATTTGGAACATAGCAAGTGATACGTCAGTCAAGCCATTTGTGCCCAGCTCACCTACTTTATCAACAACTTGCTCGATCGCAAGGCCACCAAATACAGACATCCAAACAACGGTAACCGCAGTTGGAACCAGCAGAACTGCTGTGATGAACTCGCGAACGGTACGGCCACGAGAAACACGCGCGATGAACATGCCTACGAATGGCGACCATGAAATCCACCAAGCCCAGTAGAACACTGTCCAGCCTTGGAACCAAGCTTCGTCCGTACGACCAAACGGGTTACTTAGTGGGATGATATTCTCTACATATGCCATAAGTGTGGTTGGAATCGAACCTAGGCTCGCCGCCCAACCGATAAGACCAACAAGGAGAAGTAGCAAGAACGCCACAACCATGTTGATGTTACTAATGACTTTAACACCACCATCGATGCCGCGTACGACTGAAACAACAGCAAGTAAAGTCACCACGGTAATAACGACGATTTGCAGACCTAGGCCTGGCTCAACACCAAATACGTGATGAATACCACTTGCTGCTTGCTGCGCACCTAGACCTAGGGATGTAGCAAGACCAAATAAAGTCGCAAGCACAGCCAGAATGTCCACAATGTGGCCAGCCCAACCCCATGCACGATCACCCAGAAGTGGGTAGAAGATCGAACGCATAGATAGCGGTAAACCTTTGTTGTAGGCAAAGAATGCTAAAGAAAGTGCTACAACACCGTAAATTGCCCATGGGTGAAGGCCCCAGTGGAACATCGTTGCACCCAGTGCCAATCTCGCGGCTTCTGGTGTATTTGCCTCAACACCAAGTGGCGTTTCATACCAACCGGTGAAGTAAGCGACAGGTTCTGCAACACTCCAGAACATTAAACCGATACCCATACCAGCTGCAAATAGCATTGCAAGCCATGACATAAACGAGTAATCGGCAACAGCGTCTTTACCACCTAGTCGGATCTTACCCATTGGTGAGACGATAAGCGCCAAACAGAAAATAACGAAAATGTTACCTGCAATAATGAACAACCAATCGAATGAACCAATAATTTTCCACTTCAGCCCATCAAGTGCCGTCTTTGCGGTATGTGCATCTAGAACTAATGCAGCGACAAGAAACAGCGCAATTAAACCTGCACTAATACCAAAAACTGGGTTATGAACATCAAAACCCCATTTTTGAACGTTGTCCTGACCTACCGTATAGTCGGTACTATCGATACTGTACTTATCTATACCCTTTGTCATCGTTCCTCTCTATTTTTGTAGTGTTTTTACGTACCAAACAAAAAAATCTTTCGAACACGATACGTTTTGCATTCCGTGAAGGCGCAAGATCCTATCATTTGACACGTTTTTGTCTATCTTTTTGCTATTAAAAAATCCAATAACTTACTTTTCACTGTGTGGTTACGGCCTTTGATAGAACAAATCACTACCACAATAGTTAGACCACAAACATTTATTGCTATAATAATTTTAGCTCTTCTTATTTTGTCGAAAAGGCGCGACAAAATGGTATTGAGGACACGGCGTAAAATTGTAGAGGTAATTTTTGATTTCCCCCCTTTAAATAAGGGCGCATTTAAGTTAGTGTCGCCTCGATAAATGTTCCCTACAGACTGGATGAATAAATTGGAAAAGTACGAAGAAGTATTGGTCTCGATTCGTCAGATCATCCGCGCTATTGATTTACATTCTAAAAAGCTGAGCAAAGAGTCTGGATTGACTGCTCCACAGTTGATTTTGATGCGCGCTATCAATGACTTAGATAACGTGACGATTAAACAGTTGTCTAGCCACACTAACATGAGCCAAGCGACCGCAACGACCATTCTAGATAGACTAGAACGAGGCCAGTTTGTTGAGCGTCAGCGCAGTGTTCAAGACAAGCGTAAAGTGCATGCTGTACTTACGAGCAAGGGCCAAGAAGCCTTAAAACAAGCACCAACGCCGCTGCAAGAGCACTTCATTAATCGATTCCAAAAATTGGAAGAATGGGAGCAATCCCTTCTACTATCTTCCGTTCAACGCATCTCGACGATGATGAATGCAGAGGACATCGATGTTGCTCCAATGCTAGAGCTTGGTAGCATTACCAAAGCCGATTAGTTTCGCTCCCACGTGCTCGCTTTTTGCGGGCACTACTCTCCTACTCAGTCAACCCAGTTTCAAACGCATATTTTGCTAACTCTGCCGTCGAATGTAAGTCTAACTTGTGCTTAATGTTATGGCGATGCGTCTCTACCGTTCGATAACTAATATTGAGTAAAGTGGCGATTTTCTTGCTGCTGTTTCCTTGAGCAACTAATTTAAGTACCGCTTCTTCCCTGCGGCTGAGAGGATTCGTTTTTTGCGTGGCAGGCACCACTTCTTGGGTAAAGAGTGTTTGTGTGACGGATTCACAGAAATACGTCGAGCCTTGGTTCACCGTTTTTATTGCTTGCACCATTTTCTCGGCCGAGATTTCCTTGAGCATATATCCTACGGCACCAGCTTGCATGACCTTCATGATGTATTCGCGATTATCGTGCATGGTCAACATAAGTATTTTGCTCTCTGGGCGCGCTTCTTTAATTACACCAGTCGCTTCAATACCGTTCATTATTGGCATGCTGATATCCATCAATATGACGTCCGGTTGCAAGTGTTTTGCGACCTCTATCGCTTCCAAGCCATTACTTGCTGTACCCACCACTTCGATGTCAGACTCTAACTCCAAACGAGCCATGAAGCCATCCAATACCACTTGATGATCATCGACAATCACTACACTAATCGGTTTATCCATAAACTATTTCATCCAAATTAAGCAGCACAGTAATCTCTGTTCCCAAGCCAAGCTCACTCATTAGCTCAAATTCACCACCGATGAACTCTACACGCTCTTGCATGTTCCTTAACCCAATCCCTTGTTGGTGCACTGCATGGTTAACCACAAATCCAACCCCATCGTCACGTATGAGTAATTGCAGCATATTGCCCATTTTTTGCAAAGTAACCGTTACTTTTTTCGCTCGCGCATGTTTTTCAATGTTATTCAAAGACTCCTGAGCGACGCGATATAGCGTCGTTGCGACTTCCGAAGTCAGTTTGTGCTGCTGAGTATCGAAATTGCTCTCGATATCAATCCCGGAATGGGAATGAAAATCCTGTAGCAAGGTCGTCAGTGCTGCTTCTAAACCGATATCATCGAGGGCGCTTGGACGGAGCTGATGAGAAATATGCCGCACCTCATTTATCGCGGTGACGAGCGATCGTTGTGATTTATCTAAGTGGGATTTGAGTTTTTCGTCTTCCAGTCTATGACTCATTAAGTCTAAATGACATTTACTGGAGACTAACAACTGATTGATTCCATCATGCAGTTCTCGCGCTAAATGCTTTTTCTCATCTTCTTGGAACATCACGGTTTTATGTGCCAATTCTTTCAGGTTCTTATCAGCGAGGCGATGCTCGTGCAGATTGATCGCCAAAGTGAGAACAATGATTACAGCAACGGTCACCGCTAAGATCACGACGACTGAGAAAAATGTCGTTTCGATATTTTTGTTCACTGCCGCGCGCATATTGGCGACTTCTCGGCTTACATCCTCAATATACAGCCCAGTACCTATCATCCATTCCCACTTATCGAGCCATGCAGCGTAACTAAGCTTAGGGACGACTTCACCCGTAGATGGCTTTTGCCACAGGTACTGATGAAATCCACCACCGGATTGCGCTTGATACAATAAAGCTTCGATTAAGCGATCGCCATTTTCGTCTTCAAGATAGAGTAAGTTTTCCCCGACAAGCTCCGGAAGAACTGGGTGTACAAGGTTGGTACCATATTTATCATAAGCAAAAAAATAGCCGTCCGACCCATAACTCAAACGATTTAAAATCGCTTTCACACGCGTTTTGGCAACACTCTCTTCTAAAGTCGGATCGTTGTAGATGTAAGAAATGGAGTCAAAAGCGACGTCGACCGTATCTTTCAGCGCCGCTTCTTTTGATTGGATCAGGTTTTGATGAAAGATCTCCACCTCCCTTTTGCCAAGGGTCTTGGTTTGATAGATAGAGATCCAGCTGATACTCGCTGACACCAATACCACGGGTATCAGTGTCAGCAGAATTAACTTTGCTTTGAGAGGCATCCCTTCCCTCCATGAAACGCTGCCTTTACAGCTTACTATCTTAGCAGTACAAACGTATCGATTGTGTCTGCATAGACATAATTAACAGCTTAACAACTTGTCTCAAAAGGTAAAAACTCTCAGTTCACAAAATCTCTTTATTATCGAGTGATTAACTCATACCGTAAAAACCTGGGAAAAACAGCAAAGACGCCAACACAACAATCTGAATCGCGATAAATGGCATCACACCTTTGTAGATATCACGCGTAGTAACCCCTGCTGGAGCGACACCTTTTAGATAAAACAAACTAAAGCCAAATGGCGGTGTGAGGAACGACGTCTGCAAGTTCATCGCAATAAGAATCGCAAACCACGTCATATTAATGCCCATCAATTCAGCGACTGGCGCAATAATTGGCACGATGATAAAACAGATTTCAACGAAGTCGATAAAGAAACCTAAAATCAGAATCACCACCATGGTAATAATAAGGAATCCCCACTTTTCACCCGGCAGTTCTAACATCCACTCTTCAACTAAATAATCACCACCGGTGTAGGTAAATGCCATTGAGAAGGCGGTCGCACCAAGTAAGATCGCAAAGACCATTGCGGTTACCTTAACTGTCTCTTTTGATGCATCATAAATCATCGACCAACTAAACTGTTTATACAATAGCGATAAAATTATCGCACCTGCACCGCCCAGTGCCGCTGACTCTGTTGGTGTTGCAATCCCTGCAAAGATGGAGCCCAATACCACGATGATCAATGCTAAAGGTGGCAATACAGCTTTCAGTGCGGTGAGCACTTCTTGTTTACGACTGATCGACTCATCACGCTCTATCGCCTGTGCGGCTTGAGGGTTCAACTTCGCGTAGATGAGAATGTAGATCACATAGGCGCCAACAAGTGTAATACCGGGCCAGATCGCAGCTTGAAATAGGTCCCCTACCGGTACGCCAAGTACATCACCCAACAAGATCAACACGATAGAAGGTGGGATAATTTGGCCCAACGTGCCAGACGCACAAATAGTCCCACACGCTAAACCTTTGTCGTAATTGTACTTGAGCATCACAGGAAGAGATATTAAGCCCATCGCAACAACTGATGCGCCTACCACACCCGTTGAAGCGGCAAGCAATGCGCCAACTAACACGGTAGAAATAGCGATACCACCGCGAACGCCACCGAACAAACGCCCCATTGATTCTAGTAGCTGTTCAGCAAGCTTCGTTTTCTGTAGCACTAGCCCCATAAAAACGAACAGCGGTACGGCCATTAGCACCGTATTTTCCATAATGGACTGAATTCGATATGGCATAAAAGCAAACATCTCGATGCCTTCAGCCCAAACACCAAAAATCAGCGCGATACCACCAAAAGTAAAGGCAACGGGAAATCCCAATAGAAGCGCAAAGAGCGCAACAAAAAACATCACTATACCGATCATAATGACTTCCTTTTACGACTTACCGTTATTACCGGCATAGATGAGATGAGGGTTGACAATTTTGTTGATTGAATGAAGTAACAATCCAATACCACTCACCGCCATAAAGAAAAATGACAGCGGAATCATCGCTTTGATAATCCAACGATATGGTAAGCCACCTGGGTCACCAGACGTCTCGCCTAACGCGTAACTTTCCTTAGCGAAATCAACACCAAACCAAGCTACCAGTAGGCAAAAAGGGAATAAGAAAAATAGTGTGCCTATGATGTCGATGATGGATTGTGCTTTGTAAGATAAGCGTTCATAAAAAATGTCGACGCGAACATGGCCACCGGACTTAATTGCGTAAGGCACACCAAGCAAGAACACGGCAGAGAATAGATGCCATTCCATTTCTTGGAATGCGATAGACACATCATTAAACACGTAACGCATGACAACGTCGTACACAACGTTTGCTAACAACAAAATAAACAGGATGCTGGATAACCATCCGAGAAAATCGCTAAAGCGGTTAAATAATCGCTCAATATAAATAAGACTTCTCATTCCGAACTCCGTGGAACGTTTAGATGCGCTCCGCTATGGTGCGGAGCATTCATTATGAAGTTTTCTTGGGCTTCGATAGCAGGCTAAACCTCTCGGCATCGCCTGCTTCATAACGTTATTGTTGAGCTTGACTGTTTAAGTACGCTCGGTGCGAAATATCTGACCATGGTCGAACTTGATTCATATAGTTCGCTTGCGACTCTTGAATCTCTTTCGCCAAAGCATCTTTTTCTGCATGTTCTTTCAACAAACGATCGTTTGCTTCTCGCAACGCAGTTACTACTTCAGGTGGGAAATCTTTTACTTCAACATTTGGGTATTCAGACTTAATAGATGCCCAGTTTTTGCCGCTTTCGTGTTTCGATTGCGTGTACATATCGTAAGCGGCCGTTTTCATGGCTACTTGCAAAATCGCTTTTAGATCATCAGGTAGACGATTCCAGGTACGCTTGTTAACGAGGAACTGAAGCTCAGTCGCTGGCTCATGCCAACCTGTGTAGTAGTAAGGCGCGATTTTGTGGAAGCCCATACGTAGATCCAGCGATGGACCAACCCATTCCAAGGCATCAATTGTGCGACGCTCTAGAGAAGTATATAGCTCACCAGGGGCGATATTCGTTGGCTTGGCACCTAACTCAGCCAAAATCTCACCAGCAAACCCTGGGATACGCATTTTCAAACCCTGTAAGTCCTCGACGGACTTGATCTCTTTTTGGAACCACCCGCCCATCTGAGTATCGGTATTACCGCCAGGGAAAGACATCAAGTTATGTGGAGAGTACACTTTTTCCATCAGCTCCATACCACCGCCGTAGTAAAACCATGCATACTGCTCAGTTGGCAACATACCGAAGGGCATAGAAGTGAAGTAAAGTGTGTTTGGAACCTTACCCTTCCAGTAATAAGACGCTGAGTGACCCATGTCATACTGACCCGACTTAACCATATCAAACACCCCAAAAGGCGCTTTATGCTTGTTTGCGGAATCAATGCGGATTTGCAAACGTCCGTTAGACATCTCTTCCGCCATTTTGGCCATGTTTTTTGTGGTATCACCAAAAATTGGGAAATTAGGCCCCCAAGTTTCAGCAAGCTTTAAACGATAGACTTTTTCAGCAGCGTTTACAGAAGTCGCTGCGAGTGCCATCGCGGCAGCGACAGCGGTTGTTTTGAGCACTCGTTTTAAAGATTTTTGGATTAGACTCATCGTTCACGTCCTTTATCACCAAGGTTATTGTTGTCATCCATTTCATTAGGATTGGCTGTATTCGGTATAAAAGATGTAACAATGTTGTCTAATGCGAAATGGGCATGAACACGGAAGCGAGTAATTCATCAATAAGGCATTAGCCTAAGGTATTACGTACAAGTACGTAGGAAAACCGTCATGACAAAAGACTAATAATAGCAAAATCAATAAATTATATTTTTATCTATGAATAAAAATAAAAGACAATACTTACGTATTTTTCTGCCAAAAAATTTACATAGTATTTAAGAAAATGTGACAAACCACTTATTGGTAGTGTTAAAGTCAGTACTTAATGCATTATTTCCAATACCAAGATAAAAAAATACCTCGGCATCGGCCGAGGTATTCAATCTAGAACGGTAGCGGTAATTAAACTGCTTTGTAGATAACTTTATTACCTGCTAACTGCTCTTTTTGAACTAGGTTTTCTTCAAGAAGCTTCTTTAGTGCGCCAGTAGCCCATGATGCCGCTTTAGTATCTTCTTGACCTGCAGCTAGACCGATGCCTTTAGGGTTAATACCTTCAGCATTCGCCATAACGATGTCTAATACTTGTTGTTGCTTAGGAGTAAGGGCAACATCAACTGTTTTCACTGCAGCTACTTTTTTATCAGCTACTACTTTCTCCGCAACAGCTTTTTCAGCAACAGAAGGTGCTACTGCTTTTTCCGCAACAGGCTTCACTGCTTTAGGTGCTGCAGCTAAGTTTGCTACTGTCGCTTTAATGCGTTTTTGCAGTTTCATCTGCACTTTACGCTTATGAGCAAGTCTCATTGAATATTTCTCCAGTTCACTGCATCTCAGCAGGGATGAAAATTTGAAGCGCGTTTTATACCAAAATTCACAAGCAATTTGTAGGTTTTAGCGGCGAAACGCGATGAAAAATGCGCTCAAAGCATAGAACGTCTACTATTTAATCAGATATTTTATGAACGGATTTATTGAATACTGGGTATAAAAACAGAGGTTTGTTTTATTTTAAATGCAAATCAATGCACATAAAGCTACCCACTTATTTTTGGACAAGTATTCGATGAGGTTATAAGCATGGAAACGCTGCACCTAACAAATTCACATTTCAAACCCGACTCCCCTATCAACAGAATACTTTTGTTGCTTGTTGCACTCATCACTTTGTTTTTGGTTGCCATTTCTCCGGGATGGAAGCAAGCCATGTTGTCGGTCATTTTGATGTCTGCAATCGTTGGTTTCGCCATCTTGATGATTAAGAAAAGCCAAGTCACTTTTACGCTGACAGCTTCTCACTTTCAGCAACACCTTTTTAAAGGAGGTTGGGTCGTCCGATGGCGAAATATTGAGTCAATCGGTATTTGTAGCTACCAACAGGAAGGGTGGCACCAACCGCTACCTTGGATCGGTATTCGTCTAAAACACTACTCGCCCTACTTAAATTCAATCTGCCCTCGTATAGCGACAGAAATTCTCCTCAGCCAGCGAGCACTGCTTTACTTAGGCGCGAAACAAAATCAGTGTGAAGATAAGTTTGAGGATATGGTGCTTGACCCTAAACCGTATATAAACAGAGATGGGATTGAGTACAAAGGTTTGTTAGCGATGCTCGCCAACCGGATGAAGTATCAGAGAGGTTTCTACGGCTACGATCTATTTATATCAGCAAGTGATCTAGATCGTGAGGCTGAGGATTTTGTGGGACTGACTCGGCGATACTTAGCTGCCGCCGAGCCAGAATAATGCTTAGTACACGCACTTTTAGTAAAGCGGCATCTCGTCAGCAACGAACGGGTTAGTTTTACGCTCATGACCGAAAGTCGATTGAGGGCCGTGACCAGGGACAAACGTGACATCATTGCCTAAAGGCCACAATTTCTCTTTGATAGAGCTAATCAACGTATTGAAATCACCTTGTGGGAAGTCAGTTCGACCAATGCTACCGTTAAACAAAACGTCACCCACAAACGCTAAACGCGCTTCTTCACTGTAAAGCACAACGTGACCAGGTGTATGACCAGGTGTGTGGAATACGTTCAGCACTTGATTACCGAAAGTGACAGTGTCACCCTCATTTAGCCATTGGTGCGGTTCAAACGCTTCTGTCAGCGGGAAACCAAACATTTGGCTCTGACCTTCCAAACCTTGCAACCAGAAGTTATCTGCCTTGTGAGGACCAACAATCTCTGTACCGCCAAGCAGTGCAGACAGCGGCTCCGTGCCACCTACGTGGTCCAAGTGGCCGTGTGTTAGCACTAGGTTTACCACGTCAACACCCAGCTCTTTGATAAGCATAGCGAGCTGCTTTTCATCGCCGCCTGGGTCAACCACAATACCTTTCATGGTTTCGTCACACCAGACAATAGAACAGTTTTGAGAGAAAGATGTTACTGGAACAACTTGGTATTTCAGAGCCATAGATAACCTATACCGAATAAATTTGCATGAAAACTGCCGCAACTATGACACTAAGGCCTAGCGACTTCAAGCTTTGAACTGTGGGTAATCGACGACGTTCTGAGACTAGAAACCTTGTCTCAACTAGCACTACCAGGAACGAACAGCTCCCGTATCGATATGAACAAAGTTACTACCTGGATAATAACCCACGCCACCGGCTTTTAGGCTTAATGCAGCATCACGAACCGTTGAAAGCTTCACGCCGTCTAAACGAAAATCAATGGCCTTTCCTTCCATGTGCATGCTCTTTTTCGCTACACGAGAAGACCCGTTGCGCAGCGAGGCGTTAGTGGCAGGAGAACGGTAACCTGAAATGACGATCACCTCTGCTTCTGTACCAATTAACTTTTGAATTTGACTTATTTGATCGAACAAGCGTCTATCCATGGGATGAACCTCATTTCGTCGATGGTCTCGACAAAACTCATTCAGCCTTTGAAGTTCATCATTAATGTATCGTTTTCCATCGAAATAGCATGTTTCGAGGATCTCTCCAGTATTAAGATTGTTCATCGCCAGCGCACGTGGCTCGTCAGGGAGTGAAGCCCAAGAAAATGATGGCAGGGCAGACGCCAACACCACACCACCAGCGGTCATTTTAAGGAAATCTCGGCGGGAAAAGTTACGACTTACCATTTCAAAATACAGTGCTCAACAACTAGACAAGTCGTGGACATTAACCAAACACATTTGTAACGTCAAATGCATAAAATGCTCCATCTTGATTTTCAGATGCAGTAATTATTGATTAATTATTGAACGAAAAGAGAATTCTTCGTTTTGTAAATTTTCCTTAAAGATTTCAACTGCGGTGATCGTACTTATAGATATCATCACGGTAGTAAAGCGTTCCCTCTTCCAACCATGCTGTTTGATAAATGATGTGTACTTGAATGCGCTCTCCCAAAGGAACTGACGTGTTAGACCGACGAGAACTTTCTCGCTTTTTCGCTAAACGTTCTTCCAACCCCTGAGTTTTGAACAGAAGTTCTGCTAACTGGTCTGCATGTTCGACACGGACACATCCTGAGCTGAATGCGCGTCTGTCCTGTTCAAACAAGTTCTTACTTGGCGTGTCATGCAAATAAATAGCTTGTGGGTTAGGCATATTGAACTTGTACAATCCCAGTGCATTTTGTAAGCCCGACGCCTGTCGCATACGATAAGGAAATGTTCTCGGATTCACCGTTGCCCAATTGATGGTTGTAGGGTCAATAATTTCGTTCGAAGTCCAAGACCGAATGATTTGAATGTTATGGTTAATCAAATACATCGGATTACGTTTTACTTTAGGAATAATGTCTTTAACCATGATAGTCCAAGGCACGTTCCAAGTTGGGTTGAGAATAACTGAATCCAGTGCTACCGACATGATGGGCGTTTTTCTTGATGCTCTCCCTACCACGACTTTAGACTCAAACAAGGGTTGACCGTCATGCCAATACGTGACTTCGTATCCAGGCACGTTAACAAAGACAACATTATCCCTTTCTTTCGACCAAATTCTTGAACGCTCAGAATTCAACGCCAGCAGATGCAATCTCTCTTGAGGAGAAAAGTTGATCCATCGAATGGTATTCGGGCCGATAACGCCATCTTCTTTCAAACCATGAATACGCTGGAACTCTTTTATCGCAAGCTCTAATTGTTCGTCATATTCTTCAGTGACTAAATCCAAGTAAGAAACATCTACGCCTACGATCTCCATTCGCTCAATCAATAGGGGTCTGTTTTCTAATATATCGCCAACACGTGCTAGCCCAGTTTGTTGATAGGCAGGATATTGGTACTGAGAATGTTCCGATAGCGAAGAATAGGCGGAGTAGAAAGCATCATCTGTTTGTAATGGAGACCGGAGACTTGCCAAAAACTGACCAAGTTTGCCAACCGTAATCTCATTACTCAGAACCGATAAAGTATCGATGCTAGGAGCGGGTAACGTAACATGGGCTTTGTCTGTAAATAGCCAATTAATCCCTTCTTCGGGGAGTTGCTCAAGATAACTAAGGTACATCAAGAGTGAGTCTGTCATCACTAAATCGAAGTCGAGATTATCTCCCTGCCACCTTACTTGGTTTATCCGGTGAAGTTGATTTTCGAATTCATCGGTGACATCCGCAAGTGCAACCAGGTTTACTTGAAAAAGAAACTGCTCAATATCACTTTCATTTTCCCAGTTCAAACGGTAATTGGTGCTTTGATACAGTTGATCAATCACCTCTGGATAATGGATCATTTTTTCTACAGACAGCTTTTGTACCGCTCCCTCTTGCTCGACTTGCGCTGAAGCTTCGAGAGAAACGACGGTGGAAAAGCTGCAAAACGGCACCAGAAGTGCCGTCATGATTAAAACCCTAGCAAACACTGAAATGATCCTTGCGCTACTTGCCATAATAAAAAGTATGGCAAATATCTCACAGCTTGCAGGTTTAAAATTAAGAATCTGATGCCGAAAACGACAACAAAACTCTCTATAAGTAATTACTCAATGATCTTTCTAGATAATTCTCGACCAATGGTTATCCCATTGCACACCGCTTGCGAAGGTACTTTTTGACTCTTCAGGCCTTTGCTCTACCACTTTTCCCGCCCCAGAGCTGACTCGGAACTCATCGCCATAGACCACAACACCAGAGGCGTCTGGTAACGCACTTAACTCGACCAATTTGCCCATAGATTTAGACCATATACCATAGCAACTGCCCGGAGGCGAAGTGGCTAAGATCCATTCATCGGTTGCTGCAATACTCGCAACGTAGTGATTGAAACGCGCCCACTCTTCAGGCTCAGCTTGAAGATCTTGCATTTCACCACCACGCGTGTGCATGGCGATCAAGGCTGGATACTCGTCCGGCTCACCACGATATTGCTGACCACAAAGCACGGTTTCCGCACCATCATGAGCTAAGTGGCGAATACTCAACTTATGATCCGGTAAAGACACTTGATCCAACAGCTCACCTTCTTGTGAAAGGTAACTCAGGCTGGGTCTCATGCTATCAAGATTGAGAGGTTCACGGCCGTTGGTGTGTACGCCACCGACGCCAATCGCTAATGCGCCATCAGGCATCATGATCACTTCATGAGGGCCAAGGCCAAAACCCGTTAACTCATCAATCTTTTGATATTGCTTCTGCACATCATAAACACCAATGATCCCGCGGCTTGTCCCCCTCTCCCCTTCTGTGGCAAATAGCAACGTGCCATCATGGGAGTAAACACCATGTCCATAAAAATGACGATTTGGCGTTGCTAGTTGCAGTTTGATCATCTGCTCTGAGCGATAATCAAACACCATGAAGAAAGTACCAGGTCGACGACCAAAAACTACGGCGTGGCCTTGTTGGTTTGTTGCCACACCGTGACCACGCTCAGGAATCGGCAATGAAGATAGCGGCATACCATGCTCATCCGCCACCACCGCTGCATATTTATCTCGGCCAATGATAGAGCAGCCGATCAACGCAGGCTCACGTGAGCTTGTTGAAGAACAACCAAATGGCATCATAGGTATAGCCGCCCCGAATAGAGCGGCTTTCAGCAAAGTTCGGCGGGTTTGATCAGTCACCATCGGTTGCATTAAATCCTATAACTACGCCAAGCTCGATCGCCACTTCTTCGTGAATCAGGTACTTCAATTGCTCTAGCTTATTGTATTGAGAGAGCACCATGCGATAGCCTTCTTTTGTTTGTAGTGCAGCAAACAAGCTCTTATCTTCTGGCCAAGTTTCTAACGCCATTTCAAACTGATGAACAACACGGTCTGCGAGATCTGCATGGCCTTGCTCTCTTAATAACGCATCTAAACCATTTCCGTTAGCAAAGTACAACGCTTCCATCCCTTGAAGGTTGGCTTTTAGGTTTGAAAGCGAAGTTTCTGAACGCCATGACTCTGAGAAATACGGGCGAGGCTTACCAATCTTCGCTAGCGGTCGGCTCAACTTCTTCATGCTGTATTCAAGCTGATTCGAGAGCAGTGAAATGTACTCAGACTCCCATTCCGTCATCTCTAGCGATTTCCAAGGGTTCTCTGCCCAAGAATCCGCGATGATCTGCGCTTTGTTATCGAGGTTTTCTGCAATCGCTACGCCTGTCACACAAGTATTGCTGTTGCTAGATAAGGTCGACGCTTTATCGTAAAGCAGCCATTCCAGAGCCCCTAAACCTTGCACGGTGACACTTTGGGTGGAGATATCTTCTGCACTCCAAGCTTGGTCAGATTTCGTCAATATAGACATTTTACGACCAGTAGTGTTCTTTTTATCTGGCCAAAACTGAACATTCCAGCTTTGCTCCAATGCCGTAGCAGGGCCACGTTCTTGACCTTGTAATGCCATCCACGCAAGCATAGTTTGATGCCACTGCTGTTTTACTTGTGCATCATCTTTCGACTCTGATGCGCAGTAATCCGCGAAGCGCTGTTCAAGTTCTGTGGTTTGCGCTAAAAACGTCTGAGCTGATTGAAACTCGACCTCGTACACGCTTTGAGAAATATGACTTGTACTCTCAGGCTTGGCAGAGCTCGAACCGATGGTCGATTGGCAACCAACCAAACTTAACGTTGCGGCAATCGCACTCACTAATAGTGTTTTTTTCATGGTTGCTTCCTTATAGAGAATTCAGAAACGCAATCAATGCGTCACGTTCTTTTTTGTTCAGTGCTAAGACGTTTTGTTTCGCCGTTTCAGCTTCGCCGCCGTGCCACAACACCGCTTCCATCAGGTTACGAGCGCGGCCATCATGTAGAAAGTAAGTGTGTCCGTTTACTTCTTCGGTATAACCAATACCCCATAGCGGTGCCGTTCGCCATTCACGGCCGTTTGCTAAGTATTCCGGACGGTTATCGGCTAAGCCTTTACCCATGTCATGCAAAAGCATGTCTGTGTATGGGTGGATAAGCTGCTCAGAAAGCGCTGGTAACTCTGGTCGTTTCGCCGTTTTAACACTGGTCTTGTGGCAGCTTTCACAGCCAGACGCAGCAAAGATTTGCTGACCAAGTTTCACGTTAGGATCATTGACGTTACGGCGAATAGGTACGGCTAAGTGTTGGCTGTAAAACTCTACGAAGTCGAGAATATTTTCACTCACTTCTGGTTTGCCGCCATTTGGCATGTCGTCACAAATGCTTTGTTTCGAGGTACAGTTTTCATTTGGAAATAAATGGCTCGTAAGACCCACATCACCATTAAATGCTGCTGCATTTTGCTGCATTAGCGTCGGTTGTCCTGCTTTCCAGCCAAAACGACCAATCGAGAAATTGTCCCTCTCAATATCCCACACTTTATTTACTTTGCCTGAGATACCGTCTTTGTCGGCATCTTGTTCATCAGCCCAAGCAAGTAGCGTTTCGTCGGGAATACTCTCTAACAAACCAAGGCCGATCATTGGCGGTGCCACGCGTGCTGAGAACTCGGTATCAGGGTGCATATCGCCGTAACCCAGATCGGTAATGTTCAAATGAGGTTTTCTTAGCGTCACCGTCGTACCGTCTTTAAATTTCACTGGGACATCGGTGTAAGTGATTTCGATTTTGCCTTCTGGCGTTTGATCTTGCAGGGCGAAATCTTGAAGCTGGCCACCATAAGTCGGCTCAGGTATGCCGCCATCTTTGATGTAAGCTTTCTTTTGTTCTGGCGTCATCGCAGGAATGCTTAAGCGCACTAACATAGACACTGCATGTAAATCATCTTTCTCTGGCGGATGACCACGACCGTCTTTGATGTGACAGTTCTGACAACCATTGGTGTTAAAAAGCGGACCTAGGCCATCACGAGCGTCTGTTGACGCTGGCGCTTGTACCCAAGGGTTGCGGAAAAAGCTGTTACCCACACTAAAATCTAGGCGTTTGCTCATCGGCAGGTTGGCAGCAGGAAGAGAATAGGCATTCGCGCCATCTTTTTTAACACTGGTTTTGCCACCAGACTTAACATCGTAAGCCATGGCAGAAGAAGAAAGGATCGCGGCTAGCGCAGAAATTAGGTATGGCTTCATATCATTGCTCTACATAGACAACAAGGGTGATAACAACGAGCTCAAACGGCAAAAGGGCTCACAAAGAGCCCTTATTTATTATGGTTTTCTTATTAAAACTCGTGGTCAGCAGTATCAGGGCTTAGGCTGTCGATGCCGACAATGTTTGCCGCTCGCTCAATCGCACCAGTTTGCGCTACCAACGACATGATGGTGTCGTTTACCAGCGCGTTGCCTTGTGCGTTACCCGCCGCAATAAGTTGGTCAAAATGCTGGTTATTCTTCTCTGCAGAAGTCACTAGCTCACCAACTTGGCTAAGTGTTGTATCAAACTGCTTTTGAATGTCGGTCGCGGCTTTCTTATCTTTTTGAGCAACAAGATCAGCAATACTTGGACCAGATAGCTCTTTGCCGTTTACACCTTTGTATGTACCTGTGTAAACGTTGTAGATGCCTTGCTCGTTGTAGTAGTGAGAATTATGCGTGTTGTCTGAGAAACAATCGTGCTCGTCTTCAGTTGAGTTCGCTTCTAGTGCCACTTTCATGCGCTCACCCGCTAGCTCACCTAGAGAAAGAGAACCCATGCCGAATAGCATCTTACGTAGACCATTGTCCGCTGAGTCGTTCAGTAGCTCTTCACGGTAGTTACCTTTTACTTCAGCAGACCACTGCTTTTCCATCCACTCAAGGTCTTGAACCAGTAGATCAGCGGCTGCTTTTAGGTACTCTCCACGACGCTCACAATGGCCATTCGTACACTCAGAACCCACAACGAAATCAGTGTAAGCACGTTGACCTGCACCCGCGTTAGTGCCGTTTAGGTCTTGACCCCAAAGCAAGAATTCAATCGCGTGGTAACCTGATGCAACGTTTGCCTCAGAACCGCCTACTTCGTTTAGATCCGCTAGCAATTCTGGAGTGATTTTTGAAACGTCCAGTTTAGAAGCACCGATCTGTAGGCTAGTGTTCGCGATGATGTTGGCAGCAGCGCCCTCGTTACCCAATTCGTATTGGTAATCAGCCGCTACGTAGTCAATCAAACCTTCATCAAGTGGCCATGCGTTCAGCTGACCTTCCCAATCATCAACAATCGCGTTACCAAAACGGAAAACTTCAGACTGTTGGTAAGGCACGCGAGAATCTAGCCAAGCTTGTTTTACTTCTTCAAGCTTTTTCGCTGATGGTGATTGTAGAAATTCGTCGATTTTCACATCAAGCGCTTTCGCTGTTGTTACTGAATCAGCAAATACAGCATGGGCAACGTCCGCGTAATGTTCGACTACTTGTTGTTTAGTTACTGTGGCAGCAACGGTAGAACCACTGGCAATGAGGAGTGATGCAGCAATAGATTGGACTAAAACTTTTTTTGCATTCATCTGAAGCATCCTTGTTGAGCTTTTCAATTATCGTATTGGTAGTGCTAATTATTCTTATTTGCACTTTAGTCTCGAGATAATACAAATTTACAATTTATTTGCAACTCCAGATACAAAAAAACCTCATAAAAATGAGGTTTTTCACAGACTTTATTGTCAGTTTTATCTTTAGGATTAAACCTTTAGGTCATGTTTTCCGTGAGAGACTTTTGCCTTCAGATAATTTTCGTTGCCATCTTTGATATGTGCAGAGGTATTGACAACCTCGCCAATTTCAATTCCGTACTCAGATAACTCACGAATTTTCTTAGGGTTGTTCGTCACGAGGCGGATCTTATTCACGCCTAAAGCTTCTAGCATTTGTGCTGCTTCTGTGAAATCACGCAGGTCATCATCAAAGCCCAAATGGTTGTTAGCTTCGTACGTGTTCATGCCCTGGCTTTGTAAGCGGTATGCATCGATCTTATTGTACAGACCAATACCACGACCTTCCTGACGGAGATACAAGATGATACCACCGGACTCGCCCATGCGATTGATCGTCTCTTCTAGTTGCTCACCACAGTCACAGCGTGAAGAGTGGAACACATCGCCTGTCAAACACTCAGAGTGCATACGAACTAAAGGCATGTCCTGAGTTTGGTCCGCTTGTTTAAAGATAATAGCAACATGCTCTTTGTCTGTCTTCAGACCATGGAAAGACAGAATTTCGGCATCAATGTTACTTTTTGCCCCGACTTTAAAATCTACTCTGGCACGTACTTCCGCCATATCTATACTCACTCGATTTATTGCTTGATGCGCTTGATGCGTTTTCGTTATTGCATTCATGGGATTTACTCGTTGCTCTTCAACTATGGGGACTGATACCGCATTTTGCAATATAGAGATCACAATTGAGGGCAGTTATCCACTCAAGACAGCAAAAGAGAACCACTCTCCAACTGAACAATTGTTATATTATAACAATTTAAAAAAACTACAATAAAAAACCCCAGACAAATTTTGTCTGGGGTTTCAAGAAGGTCGTTTGGTCTATCTTTTAATGGGTCTGACTGCGCTTCCAAACGGCGAGTTCAATCCAAACTGCTTCGAGTTCTTGGATTTCCTCGTCGGTCAACACGGCGAGCGTTGAAGTAACTTGAGGCAGGTTCGGTGATTGCAATGCACGAATCTGCGAATAGAAGTCTTTTTTAAGTTGTAATATAACTGAATCCACTGCGTGCACCTATTCGTTCTTTTATTACTTATCCAGCTCAAAATTTTTATTTTCTTTATACTGGAAACTTCATAAATTCGGAAAAATGATAACATTCTGCTTGTTAAGTGCACAATTTATTTTTAATAGTGGAATAATGGTCACATTAATTACGCTTCACCATTCGGATCGAATATAAGACAAAAAAGATCAAAAATAGCACAGGAAAGATCCACAACAGCGCCGTGGAATAATTTAATGGTGGTTGATACAGAACAATATTCCCATAACGAGCAACTAGATAGTCCTTTATTTCTTGATCTGAGCTGCCTTCATTGGCCATCGTATACACTTTCAACCTCAGGTCTTTAGCCGCTTGTGCATTAGACTCGACAAGGTTTTGGTTTTGACACTGCGGGCAGCGCAATGTCTTGGCTAACGAGGTTGCACGCTGTTGCACTTCAACAGAATGAAATTCAAACAGATCAACATTCTGTTCTATATCCGCACTTCTCGTGAAAGGAGAAAATAGTATAAATAGGATTAAAGTGAGGAGAAGATTATTAAATCGAAACATTCAAGTATCCTGAAAATATATCGTTCCATTTATCTGCCGTTAGCTCTCCACGATATTTGATCAATATACGACCATTTGGATCAATCAAGTAAGTTTCCGGCGTTCCGATAACACCTAGCTCCACAGCGAGCTTTCCATTAGGGTCACTAATTACTTCAATATATGGATTTCGTTTAGAGCTCAAATATTCACGAGCGGCTTGTTTTTGATCTCTATAATTCAGCCCAATAATAGGCACACCGAGTTCTGCTAACTGCAATAATTCTTCATGCTCTCGTTTGCATACTCCGCACCAAGATGCCCAAACATTCAATAATTTATATCCGTCGCTTTTGAACAACTGCTCAGAAACCATGTCATCAGAGATCAGAGAAGTAGAGCGAAAATTAGGTGTCTCTAAATTTCGTTGTGGGGACAATTCAACATGTGGTCCCTCAGACAAAGCCACCGCAGTTACTACAGCAAACACGGCAACAGCCACAAACAGACCTGCGAGTTTAAGCGTATTTCTCGATCGCATTGATAGCCTCTCTCCTTTTCTTTAGGCCGGTTAATAGCGCGCCAAACACAGCTAGTAGCCCGCCAGACCATATCCACCAAATACCTGCGCGGTACTGAACTTTAATCGCATAAGCATGAGTATCGACTTTGTCACCCAATGTCACGTAATAATCGCCATGCCATAGTGAACGAATCGCAGGCTCGGTCATATTCATCACTCGCACAGGGTAATGACGCTTTTGCGGGTTGAAATTGAGCATGCGGCCATCTTCCAAGTGCAAGGTGATCTGTCCTTGTTCAGCGGTGTAGTTTGGCCCCACCAGCCATTCGATACCATGATAATCGATAGTGATCCCCGCCCTTTGTTGAGAACTGCCGGGTTCGACACGTAAACTGTGTTCATATGAGTAGTGACTGTTGAATACAGCTCCACTCACCGCCAGCGCAAAACCGATATGTGCCATCACGATTGGCATGAGTTTGCGCTTATTGGAACAACGAAACAGCATAACGAGATGCGCCGCAATCACCCAAGTAGCCAACGTTATGGTTAGCAATACTTCGAAATGCAGTGCGTGCACTAAGAAGATAAACCCGATCCCAGAGACAAGAGATAACGCAATACTGATCGCAATATCAGCGCTTACACTCGGCACTGTGCCTTTTGTCCATTTCAGCAGCGGCGTGAAAGCTAAGGAAATCAGAGCCAGTATGCTTAATGGGAAGATCAGACTATTAAAATAAGGTGCGCCAACTGAAATGTTCCCTAAACCGAGCAGTTGATAAACCATCGGATAAAAAGTGCCAAGAAAAACGATAGCAGTCGCAATAACCAGCAGCCCTTTGGCGATGTAAGCAGTGTAAGCTCGGCTCGCTAGAGATTGAAGTTTGAAGCGAGGGAGTTGTTCTCCTCGCAAAATCAATACGCCAAAAGTGATGATGATAAGCAAGCTCAATACACCAAGCAGCACTAAACCCTTAGTTGGGTCCACCGCAAAAGCATGCACTGAAGTCAGCACGCCAGAGCGCACCACGAATGTCCCTAAAATGCTTAGGCTGAACGTAGCAAACGCCAGTGCATAGGTGCTCCAAATTGCGCCTCTGTTACGTGTTGCGACAACACCGCTGTGCAACAAAGCAGTACCAGTAAGCCAAGGTAGTAGAGAAGCGTTCTCCACAGGGTCCCAAAACCACCAGCCGCCCCACCCTAGCTCATTGTACGCCCACCATGATCCCACCAAGATACCCAACGTGAGCGTTCCCCATGCAAAAAACGCTGCGCTTCGAGCAACCACATACCAATCGCTCATCGGTTGTTTACCCAATAGCGCTGCTAATGCAAAAGCTAATATTGCTGCGTAACCGACATAACCGAGATAAAGCAATGGTGGATGAATGATAAGCCCAACATCTTGCAACATTGGGTTTAGATCTCGTCCTTCCGACGCCAATACTTGGGCATACTCGAACGGGTTAGAGGTCATTAACGTGAACCAAGCAAATGTCGCAATAAGAACGTTCATGATTCCTAAACAGTCACAAGTATATTGGGCGTTGAGCGGTGACTTAAATGCAATAAACGACGCCCATAAACTCAAGGTGACGACCCAAAACAACATGGAGCCTTGGTGCCCACCCCAAGCGGCAGCAATTTTGAACGCCACGGGAAGTTGACTGTTGGAATGCGTAACAACATATTCCAACGCGAAGTTGTCTTGCACGAAGCAGACGATCAGAAGTGCTAAACAAATGATGGAAGCTAAGCTAATGATGTGGGACATCGCGACTTGATGCGGCAATGTCGCCTTCTTACCCATAGCACGACGTAGCCAATGCAGCAACGATGCACAAGTCGATGTTACAGCCACCAATATCAGTAAGAAGAACCCTAGCTCA
This sequence comes from Vibrio sp. 704, assembly GCF_033339295.1. Taxonomy (NCBI): domain Bacteria; kingdom Pseudomonadati; phylum Pseudomonadota; class Gammaproteobacteria; order Vibrionales; family Vibrionaceae; genus Vibrio; species Vibrio sp. 704. The sequence goes on from NZ_JAWOUH010000013.1 coordinate 102,452, forward strand.
GCCTCCATTTTTCCCCCTTACACTATGGTCATTTGACCGGCATAGAGAATGAAAGTACGTAGCATAAGTACGCCAACCAAGCTCAACGTCGTGACCACAAAAACGTAACTGCCTTTGTGGCGCACTTCTGAAGGCGTTAACCAATTGAGAGTCAAAGGCGTAATCATGCCGATGAACACTACGCCAACCCAGAACCATTGAGCCCAGAATCCACTCGAAATAGCATTCCAAGCCGCGACTTCGTTCTGACCACCGCTGAAGATCAGTCCAGTAAAGAATGTCACTAAGACAAACAACTCAAACAACACTACAGGGCGTTCAAATCCGTGCACCCAAGACACACTTGGGCTGCTGGTCGACTCTTTAAACACCAAGATGCCGAACATCAAGCATGCCGCTGCACCCGAGGACAAACTAGAGAACAGGAACAAGATTGGCAGTACTGGATTGTTTAGCATTGGGTAAGTCTTCAATGCAGACAATAGAAAGCCAGTGTACGCTGCAAGCACGATGGCTAAGAAGCCCAAGAACAATTCAATTGCGTTGTTGGCTTTCCCCGCCTTAATCAAAATGCCATCGGCAAAATCCAACAGTTTGCTCGGTAACTTACCCTCACAAAAGCTGATGATTTGATGGCGGAAGATAACGCCGATCCAAACAAACAGCACCAGCATGTACACTTGGAACAAGATCACGCCCATCGACATCACAGACGTTGGGTTGTAGTAGATCATGATCTTCCAAAACTCTAAAGGCTTGGTTAAATGGAAAATCAAAATTGCCAACCCAGCAATGATGCCAAATGGCGCAAGCCAAGCCATAGCTTTCATGATGCCGTTGTTTGCGGGATCACCTTCAATCACTTTGCGTTTTAAATAGATAGAAATCATCACCGCACCTGCTGACATCCCAGCAAGGAATAAGTAAATCGCGATGATCCAATCCCAGACTAACGAGTCAAAGTGGAATGCACTTTCGAAGCCGTTCATGATGACACCTCCCCTTTGCTATGCGGAATTTTGTACAGTTTAGGTTGCGTACCTAAATGCGATTTATCGCGATAGACAACATGGCTTTCGATAGCTTTGCTCACCTCGCTAGTTGGGTCATTCAAATCACCAAAGATGAGTGCTTTTGTTGGGCAAGATTCCACGCAAGCTGGCTGTTTACCTTGCGCTAGGTTGGTATCACGGCAGAAGTTACATTTATCCGCAGAGTGATCGACTGGATTAAAGAAGCGCACTTGGTAAGGGCAAGCGGCAAGGCAATAACCACATCCGACACATTTCTCTTTGTGCACATCCACGATGCCGGTCGCTTCATCTTTGTATGCAGCGCCTGTTGGACAAACGTACACACATGGTGGGTTATCACAGTGCTGACAGGATTCGCGAGTAAACTGGTATTCCACATCTGGAAATTCGCCAATCGGTTCACTGCGATGAATTTTAAGTCGCGTTACGCCTTCAGGGACTTTATTTACTTCGCGACAAGCATCGGTACAAGCGGTACAGCCAATACAGGCATTTTCATCATGAACCATACCCATGCGTTTCGCTTGTTCACTGTTGCTGGCATAGAGAGAGGAGCTAACAACGGAAGTGCCTGCAACGCCTGTAGTTAAAATCAACGCGCCGCTGCCGGCTAAAAAGTTTCTTCTCGAACATTTCATGCTATCTCTCCTCTTCTTTGGCAAGTTCAGGTTCGACGGCAAATTCAGAGTGACAATCCACACACTGCTTGATCAGTTGTTTTCTGTCGTACGACAACGCTTTGGTTTTCGCTGCGTGTACATCGTGGCAATTTGAACAAGTGAGGTTTTTGGCGTGCACATCGTGCGTCCAGTGGCTTTCTCTCAGCTGTGTCGGTGCGTGGCAATCCACACATTGGCCGTTGGCTTTAAGAATCATGCTTGGATCAAGGAACACTTTGTCGTGTACCTCTTTCGATTGCGCGGCAGAAAACTTAATCACATCAGGCGCACCTTCACGATGGTCGGGACCAATGTTGCTATGGCAATTGGTGCAATTAAGTTGCTTCCCTTGGCTGAGTAGAGCTTGCGGGTCATGCGAAAGGTTCAGAGTCTCTTTTGCATCCTTATGACATTGCAGACACTTGTAGTCACGGTCACGGATCAACTCGACTTGATGACGCTCAGCTTGAGCACCTTCAATCGGCTCTGAAGAAGTCGCATGGGCGGCGATGGAGAAACCATAGATGGCAAAGACGAAGAGAAGTTTCAGCATTGTCTCTATGGTCAATTTTATATTGCCCATATTGTTCTTTCCTTAGCTCGATAATAATTGATAACTATTCTCAATTATTTATTTGAGCGACAATTAATTTCCTCTGAAGATATTTTTTAGATCTTCAAATGACATCAATTCTTATTTCGGAAAGCCACAACGCTAAACCTATATTTATAATACCTCTATTATTCATAAGGGGTAGAAACGCCTGCTCAAAAAGCGAACTAAATCACCCTATTTTTAAAAAGGTTAAAAACCCAAAGCATTGCAGAACAATGACTTAACAACTACCACTTTAGAGGTATATAAATTCAAACATGACTGAGATCACTGGTGTAAATTGATCTAAAACAAGACAAGATTCACTCACTATTTCATCTATCCAATTAAGCAATATTATTAATCGTAGATCTCCAGTTCTTATTTGGAATAGCTCCTCACAACGCTGCTAATAAAAACGAATATGGAGATAACACTGTGAGCATAAAACACTGGATGAGCGCACCTATTGCGGTTGCGACCTTATTCGCCAGCCAATTATTTTTGGTTGACGCTCCGTTAGCGGCAGAAGAGAAGGATTTTATCGATCCTCGTAACGATGTCTTTGAACAGAACCACCCTGATCAATACCATTCTTGGAAAGCAACATCCGAAAGTGAGCACATTGAAGATGCTCTAAGTGAAGACCCAAACATGGTTATCCTGTGGGCAGGTTATGGCTTCGCGAAAGACTACAACAAAGCGCGCGGTCACTTTTACGCACTTGATGATGTTCGCCAAACCTTACGTACCGGCGCACCAACCGACGAGAAGTCCGGGCCTATGCCGATGGCGTGCTGGAGCTGTAAAAGCCCAGACGTTGCTCGCGTGATTGATGAACGTGGTGAAGACGGTTATTTCGAAGGTAAATGGGCACGCTTAGGCTCAGAAATCATCAACCCTATCGGTTGTTCCGATTGCCACAACACAGGCTCTGAAGCCTTCAAGAAAGGCGAACCTGCGCTAGCACTGACTCGCCCATACGTCGAGCGTGCTTTTGATACTATTGGTAAAAACTTTGATGAACAGTCTCGCCTAGATAAGCAAGCATCGGTCTGCGCTCAATGTCACGTTGAATACTACTTCACCGGCCCAACTAAAGCGGTTAAATTCCCATGGGATATGGGCACCACCGTTAATGACATGGAGAAATACTACGACGCGTTGAATTTCAAAGATTGGACGCATGCCGTATCTAAAGCGCCGATGCTAAAAGCGCAACATCCAGGTTTCGAAACTTGGAGAGCGGGTATTCATGGTAAAAACAAAGTGGTGTGTGTGGACTGCCACATGCCTAAAGTGACCAAAGAAGACGGTACGGTGTACACAGACCACAAAGTGGGTAACCCATTTGATCGTTTTGAAGACACCTGTGCGCAATGCCATACCCAAACTAAAGAGCAGCTACAAGGCATCGTCTCGACTCGCAAAGCGCAAGTACTGAACATGAAGCTAACCGCCGAGAAGCAAATCGTAGCGGCACACTTTGAAGCAGGAGCAGCGTGGAAAGCAGGTGCAACAGAAGCAGAGATGGAACCTATCCTACAAGATATTCGCCATGCACAATGGCGTTGGGACTACGCGATTGCTTCTCACGGTGTTCACATGCATGCTCCTGAGGTAGCACTTGAAGTACTAGGTACTGCAGTTGACCGCGCTGCTGACGCCCGTACCAAATTGGTTCGTTTACTGGCAACCAAAGGCATTACTGACCCTGTTCAAATTCCAGATATCTCGACCAAAGCGAAAGCACAACAAGCACTGGGCATGGATATGGATAAGATGAACGCAGACAAGAAACACTTCCTAGAAACAGTAGCGCCAGAGTGGGATAAAGCAGCAGCTGAACGCGAAGCCACGTATTAGTCTAACTGGCAACGGTTAACTTATAGATACAACAAGGGGCGTACTGAACGCCCCTTTTCTTTCTTTATTATCTTTATCTCTTCATCCTGATTCTATCGAGAGACAAAAATCGAATGTACTAGCGACGAGGAAGCCTAGGTCTAGGTTGAATATTTGGACGTGCTTTAGGTATCTGCACATTTGGACGAGCAACTGGACGCTGGATCTTCGTTTCCGGTAATGCTTTTCTTTGTTGAACCTTTTCTTTCACCGCCTTGCCTTGTAAAGTCGCTGGTTCAATATGCTCCGGACGATTCTCCCATTGGGTTCGAATCTCTTGCTTTTGCTCGTCAGGCAGTGATTGCCAATGATCGTCAAGTTGGCGTTTCATGTTATCGATATTGGCGGACATATCGTCGTCTTTCCAATCTTCGATTTTGTCTTTGATGGATTGCTGTTGGTCTTCATCTAAACCATTCCACCACTCTTCCAGTTTCTCTTTGTATTCATCGTCGTTATCGCAACAGCCCGGATAGTAATAAATCCAGTAGTCGTCATGATCGTACCACCACGGGTCGTAGTAACCCGATGAATAATAAACCGTAGAGGAAGAGCCAGAATGATCGGAAGAGCTACAACCCGCCAGCACAGAGCCGCACAGCAAAACCAATATGCTTAGTGCTTTATTTTTCATTCGTTGCCCACCTTTCCCTCTATCGCTTGTTAAATTGTACGCTTACAACAGCTCTTTTGCTTTGTTAATAGAGTTAATGATTTGCACCCTATCTAAATTTGGATCATTAGAATCTAATAATAGTACCCAGGCATCAATCGCTTCCTGAAATCGGAATGACAGAAAATGATCATTTGCGATCAAAGACAAAGCGGCTTCATTGTGCGGTTCTATCTGCAAAGCTTGCTCCAAAAGCAAGCTAACTTCTTGCGTCATTGATTGCTGGTGAATGTAGTACAAGGTCGTCGCTTTTGCGGCAAGTTGCGTGGCACTGACTGGCTCAGTCAGTTGGATCGCGTAATCAAAACAAATCAGCGCGCCATCAAATTCCCCCTCTAGCAGGTAGCCCTGCCCGAGTTGGAACCACAATTCAGCGTTGTTCGGATCTTCACGCAACTGGTCTTGAATCTCTTTCATGATGTCACGAGCAGTCATCATTCGTGACATTTCCGCTTGTATTGATTTAGGCGGAGTTTGATGCAGCAATAAGAAACTGGCACTCGTCACGACAAGTACTAACAGGCAAAAGCCAAACCATTGAGCAGGTTTAACTTTTGATGCACTCAGTGATAAGAGTACGATAAACAGCCCCATCAGAGTGATGGCAGCGAAAAACCAAACAGACATAACACGTCCTGTAAACAAAGATAACGTCAGTGTACGCATTTCTTACTTTAAATGCGTTGATACAGATACAAAAAAGCCGAGCAACTAAGGCTCGGCTTTTCATATCAGGATAACGATGTAAGATTACTCTTCGTTACCTTCCTCTGCATCATCAGCAGCTGGAGCGTCTTGCTGCGTATTTTCGTCTGTTGACTCTAACGCTTCTGCATCTTCATCAGCAGGCAGCTCTTCATCATCAACTTCTTCAATACGTTGCAAACCAACAACTGATTCATCTTCCGCAGTACGGATAAGCGTTACACCTTGTGTGTTACGACCAACTTGGCTAACTTCACCCACACGAGTACGTACTAACGTGCCAGCGTCGGTGATCATCATCATTTCATCACCTTCAACAACCTGGATAGCACCAACTACCGGGCCATTTCGCTCAGAAACTTTGATAGAAACTACACCTTGAGTGCCACGACCTTTTGTCGGGTACTCGCTAAGTGCTGTGCGTTTACCATAACCGTTTTCTGTAACCGTTAGGATGTCGCCTTCGTGCGAAGGAACAATAAGTGATACAACTTGGTCATTTTCAGCCAGTTTCATACCACGAACACCAGAGGCGGTACGACCCATAGGACGAACACCTTTAAACTTGATCTCTGGCTGACCATTCTCATCAAGAACTGGTTTACCATTTTCATCAAGTACTGGAATCTCTTCTGCTTCTTTAAAGCGAACCACTTTACCCGCTTTAGAGAACAGCATGATTTCATTTTCGCCGTTAGTGATATCCACACCGATTAACGAATCGTCTTCACGTAGGTTCACAGCGATTAGGCCGTTTGAACGTACGTTTGCAAACTGGTTCAACGGCGTTTTCTTAACCGTACCGTCACCTGTTGCCATGAAGATGAATTTGTCTTCAGAGAATTCATCAACACGTAGAATCGCGGTAATGCGCTCACCTTCTTCGAGTGGAAGGATGTTTACGATTGGCTTACCACGCGCAGTACGGCTCGCTAGAGGCAATTGGTAAACTTTCAGGCGGTATGTTTTACCACGAGTAGAGAAACACAAGATGTTATCGTGGGTATTCGCCACTAGAAGACGCTCGATATGGTCTTCATCTTTCATCTTAGTCGCACTCTTGCCTTTACCACCACGGCGCTGTGACTCGTAGTCGCTCAGTACTTGGTACTTAACGTAACCACCGTGAGATAGAGTAACCACAACGTCTTCACGTGCGATCAGCTCTTCCATGTCAATATCATGGCTCGCAGCTGTGATTTCTGTACGACGAGCGTCACCAAAGCCGTCACGAACCGCTTCAAGTTCTTCACGGATCACTTCCATCAAACGCTCAGTGCTCGCAAGGATATGCATGAGTTCAGCGATTTCTTCTAGAAGTGTTTTGTATTCGCCAAGAATCTTCTCGTGTTCTAGACCTGTTAGTTTATGTAAACGTAGATCTAGGATAGCTTGTGCTTGTTGCTCAGTCAGGAAGTACTGACCATCACGAATACCGTATTCAGGCTCTAGCCATTCAGGGCGCGCAGCATCTGTACCAGCACGCTCTAGCATTGCTGAAACGTTGCCTAAATCCCAACCACGAGCGATAAGACCCGCTTTTGCTTCAGCCGGTGTAGGTGCCTTACGGATAAGCTCAATAATTTCATCAATGTTAGCAAGCGCTAGAGCTAAACCTTCAAGGATATGAGCACGTTCACGCGCTTTACGCAGTTCGAAAATAGTACGGCGTGTCACAACTTCACGACGGTGATCAACAAAGCACTTCAACATATCTTTTAGGTTGAATAGCTGTGGCTGGCCATTGTTTAGGGCCACCATGTTGATACCGAAAGTGGTTTGCAGCTGAGTCTGAGCGTAAAGGTTGTTTAGAACTACTTCGCCCACAGCATCGCGCTTACACTCAATAACAATGCGCATACCGTCTTTATCTGACTCGTCGCGCAGTGCACTGATACCTTCTACTTTCTTATCTTTAACTAGCTCAGCGATCTTTTCGATCAAGCGAGCTTTGTTCACCTGGTAAGGAATTTCAGTGACGATAATGGTCTCTTTACCATTCTTCTCCACTTCGATGTCCGCTTTCGAACGCATGTAGATTTTGCCGCGACCTGTTTTGTACGCGTCTACAATGCCTTTACGACCGCTGATAAGCGCCGCCGTTGGGAAATCAGGACCAGGAATGTAATCCATTAGTTCATCAATAGTGATTTCTTCATTATTGATGTATGCAAGACAGCCATCAATCACTTCGCCAAGGTTATGAGGCGGGATGTTGGTTGCCATACCTACTGCGATACCAGAAGCACCGTTAACCAATAGGTTTGGAATTTTAGTTGGAAGAACCGCTGGGATCTGCTCAGTACCGTCGTAGTTTGGTACGTAGTCTACGGTTTCTTTGTCTAGGTCAGCCAATAGTTCATGGGCAATTTTTGCCATTCGAACTTCGGTGTAACGCATTGCCGCAGCAGAGTCGCCATCGATCGAGCCAAAGTTACCTTGACCATCGACCAGCATGTAACGAAGCGAGAACGGCTGAGCCATACGTACGATTGTGTCGTACACAGCACTATCACCATGTGGGTGATATTTACCGATTACGTCGCCGACAACACGGGCTGATTTTTTATATGGTTTGTTCCAATCGTTGCCTAGTACGTTCATCGCGAATAAAACGCGGCGGTGTACTGGTTTTAGGCCATCACGCACATCTGGAAGAGCACGACCCACGATGACTGACATCGCATAGTCTAGGTATGAACCTCTAAGCTCATCTTCAATGTTTACGGGCGTGATCTCTTTAGCTAAATCGCTCATAGAGCCATTATCCCTCTATTATCTGATCGTAATTACGATACGTGTAAGGTGCAAAAATATAACACACAATTCATCACTTCGGCATCACTTTCCCTCTCCTTTTATCAGGTTGTGAGCTTGGTTATGAATCAAATGTCGAGAATTTGCACACTCATCCCATATCTTTCTGATTAGTGGTTATATTTCGGTCAATATTGAGCAAAATCGGACCCTTTACGCGGAAAAGCGAGGTAAATTCCTTTAACCACACAACGCGAAAATGCAGGTTTTAGAGTTATTATCACTGGCACCAGTTCAAGGATGAACCAAAAACAATAGTTAGCGCTTTACAAATTACAGGCACCTGTCTCGATTGCCGCGCCAGTGAACTCTGTCATTGTCCCTTAACTAAGCACATCGAGGTTGTTTGGGTGTAAAACGTTGGAGTATACTGGCGCCCTCTAAAGGACTCAGATTGAATGCAATAAAACCAATTATGACTAAAGCACAAAACGTCGACCCAAGTGAAATTAAGAAATTCGAGGACATGGCTTCTCGATGGTGGGATTTAGAAGGCGAGTTTAAGCCGCTTCATCAAATTAACCCACTTCGTTTGAACTATGTACTTGAAAAAGCAAATGGCTTGTTTGGCAAGCGAACACTTGATGTCGGCTGTGGTGGTGGCATTCTTGCTGAAAGCATGGCAAAAGAAGGCGCTATTGTGACGGGACTTGATATGGGTAAAGAACCATTAGAAGTCGCGCGACTACATGCATTAGAAACAGGCACTCAACTGACCTACATTCAGAGCACAATAGAAGACCACGCTATAGAAAACGCAGGAACTTACGATGTCGTGACTTGTATGGAGATGCTTGAACACGTTCCAGATCCTCTCTCCGTTATCCGCTCTTGTGCTGCGCTAGTCAAACCCGGTGGTCACGTGTTTTTCTCAACTTTGAACCGAAACATTAAGTCGTACTTATTTGCTATTGTCGGTGCTGAGAAGCTTCTTAAGATTGTTCCTGAAGGCACTCATGAGCACGATAAGTTTATCAAGCCAGCCGAAATGATGAAGATGATAGACCAAACTGACCTGACGGAAATGGGCATTACTGGGCTTCATTACAACCCTCTAAATGATAGCTACAAACTCGGTCGTAATGTAGATGTAAACTACATCGTTCATACTAAAAAATACTGAACGCTATTAAGTTAAAAAATGAGTTTTGTGATTGACATTTTTTAAAGAAAATGAATCGGAAGCGGTAGCACAAAGTTGCCGCTTTTTTTGTCTTTTTATGGCTAAAATTCGTGCTCTAGATTCCATTTTGACCAAGCCATTTTTCGTAGATAAAAACGGCCAAAGATCAAGGAAAATATTTTTGCATGCGGTTATTTCTAAACCGATCTCGAAACCGTACTTTTAACCATTCAAGTCTGCCCTTTTCTCATCGGTTAGTGTTCACTTACTGATTTTTTTCATTTTGTCAGTTATCCACAAGTCATCCCCGATCTGTACCTTGATAAATCAGTGTAATAGCACTATCTTGTAACCCGCAAACAAATGAACCCCTATATGTTGTGTTTAAGCGACAATATATAGATAGACTTTGATCACAAAGCCGCCGCAAGCTTTACTCATATTGCACATAAACAAACAAAAATACGGCTTTTATCAGTTTTCTTAGGGAAATAAAGCAGAATGAACCAACAACTTACCGTCACCAAGCGTGATGGCCGTAAAGAAAGTATCGATCTGGATAAAATCCACCGCGTTATCACTTGGGCTGCAGAAGGTCTAGATAATGTTTCGGTTTCTCAAGTAGAACTTCGCGCTCACATCCAGTTTTACGACGGCATCACAACGACAGATATTCACGAGACAATCATCAAGTCTGCGGCAGACCTGATCTCTGAAGAGACTCCGGATTACCAATACCTAGCTGCTCGCCTAGCGGTATTCCATCTGCGTAAAAAAGCGTATGGCCAATACGAGCCACCAACGCTTTATGATCACGTGTCTCGCCTCGTCGATATGGGTAAGTACGATCAACATATTCTAGAAGACTACACAAAAGCAGAACTCGACGAACTTGATGCGTACCTCGACCATAAACGCGACCTAAACTTCTCATACGCGGCAGTTAAGCAGCTAGAGGGTAAGTACTTCGTACAGAACCGTGTTACGGGCCAAATTTACGAAAGTGCTCAGTTCTTATACATCCTTGTAGCAGCGTGCTTATTTGCGAAATATCCAAAAGCGACGCGTCTTGATTACATCAAACGTTTCTACGATGCGACATCGACATTTAAGATTTCTCTACCTACGCCAATTATGTCTGGCGTGCGTACCCCTACTCGCCAGTTCAGCTCATGTGTTCTGATCGAGTGTGGCGACAGTCTTGATTCTATTAACGCAACAGCAAGCTCAATTGTTCGTTACGTATCTCAGCGCGCTGGTATTGGTATCAACGCAGGTCGTATCCGTGCATTAGGCTCAGAAATTCGCGGTGGTGAAGCATTCCACACTGGTTGTATTCCGTTCTACAAGTACTTCCAAACAGCAGTAAAATGTTGTTCACAAGGTGGTGTACGTGGTGGCGCAGCTACTGTGTTCTACCCAATGTGGCACGGTGAAGCACGCTCACTAATGGTACTTAAGAACAACCGTGGTGTTGAAGAAAACCGTGTTCGTCACATGGACTACGGTGTTCAGTTAAACAAACTGATGTACCAACGTTTAGTTGAAGGCGGCAATATTACGCTATTCTCACCATCTGATGTACCTGGTCTGTACGACGCATTCTTCGAAAACCAAGAAGAGTTTGAGCGTCTATACGTGAAGTACGAGAACGATCCTTCAATCAAGAAAGAAACGGTTAAAGCGATTGAAATGTTCACTCTGCTAATGCAAGAGCGTGCATCAACGGGTCGTATCTACATCCAGAACGTGGACCACTGTAATACTCACAGCCCATTTGATTCTGAAGTCGCTCCAGTTCGTCAGTCGAACCTATGTTTAGAAATCGCACTGCCAACGAAACCATTAACTAACGTTGAAGATGACTCAGGCGAGATCGCACTGTGTACGCTTTCTGCATTCAACTTAGGTGCTATCAAGTCTCTAGATGATTTCGAAGAGCTATCCGATCTTGTTGTTCGTGCGTTAGATGCACTGCTTGATTACCAAGATTACCCTCTACCAGCGGCATACAAATCGACTATGAACCGTCGTACGCTAGGTGTTGGTGTGATTAACTTTGCTTACTACTTAGCGAAGAATGGCGTGAAATACTCTGACGGTAGCGCGAACGGCCTAACTCACCGTACGTTCGAAGCAATACAGTACTACCTATTGAAAGCATCTGTAGCACTGGCGAAAGAACAAGGTAAGTGTCCTTCATTCGACGAGACGAACTACGCGAAAGGCTTACTGCCGATTGATACGTATAAGAAAGATATCGATCTAATTTGTGACGAAGCGCTGCACTACGACTGGGACAGCCTACGTAAAGAAATTATGGAGCACGGCCTACGTAACTCAACACTGACTGCACTAATGCCTTCTGAGACTTCTTCTCAGATTTCAAACGCAACTAACGGTATTGAGCCACCACGTGGTTACGTTTCAGTAAAAGCTTCGAAAGACGGTATCCTGAAGCAAGTTGTACCTGAGTTCACAGAACTTAAAGACAGCTATGAACTGCTTTGGAATATCGGTTCGAACGACGGTTATCTACACCTTGTGGGTATTATGCAGAAGTTTGTTGACCAAGCTATCTCTGCTAATACTAACTACGACCCGTCACGTTACGAGACTGGCAAGGTTCCAATGAAGAAACTACTTCAAGACCTGCTAACAGCGTATAAGTTTGGTGTGAAAACGCTTTACTACCACAACACTCGTGATGGCGCGAAAGATGAACAGAAAGACGCTGTTCAACCACAAGATGACGATTGTGCTGGCGGCGGTTGTAAGATTTAATCTTCCCGTACCTAGCGAACCCGTAAAGACAGACTATCGATAACCTCCCCCTCACGGGGAGGTTTAAAAGGAATTGAGGCATTATGGCTTACAGTACTTTTAACCAAAAAAAGAATGACCAATTGAAGGAACCAATGTTCCTAGGTCAATCAGTAAACGTTGCACGTTACGACCAACAAAAGTTTGAGATTTTCGAAAAACTTATCGAGAAACAACTTTCTTTCTTCTGGCGTCCAGAAGAAGTAGACGTATCTAGCGACCGTATCGATTACAACAAACTGCCAGATCACGAGAAGCACATCTTCATCTCTAACTTGAAGTACCAAACGCTTCTTGACTCTATCCAAGGCCGCAGCCCTAACGTGGCACTGCTGCCGCTTGTGTCTCTACCAGAACTAGAGACTTGGATTGAGACTTGGTCTTTCTCTGAAACGATTCACTCTCGTTCTTACACACACATTATTCGTAACATCGTGAACGACCCTGCTGTAGTGTTTGATGATATCGTTGAGAACGAGCACATTCTGAAGCGTGCAAAAGACATCGCGCACTACTACGACGATTTGATTCAAGCGACGAATGATTACCATCGCTACGGTGAAGGTGAGCATGTCCTTAACGGTGAAACGGTTAAGGTTAGTCTGTACGATCTTAAGAAGAAGCTGTACATCTGTCTGATGTCTGTTAACGCATTAGAAGCTATTCGTTTTTACGTAAGTTTCGCATGTTCTTTCGCTTTCGCAGAACGCGAACTAATGGAAGGTAACGCGAAAATCATCAAGCTGATCGCTCGTGACGAAGCACTTCACTTAAACGGCACGCAGCACATGATCAACCTGCTACGTAACGGTCAAGATGACTTCACTTTCATGCAAATCGCAGAAGAGGCAAAACAGGACTGTTTTGACCTATTCAAAGAAGCGGCTGAGCAAGAAAAAGAGTGGGCAGAGTATCTATTCAAAGATGGCTCTATGATCGGTCTAAACAAAGACATCCTAAGCCAATACGTTGAATACATCACAAATATTCGTATGCAAGCGGTAGGTCTACCAGCAGCGTATCCAGAAGCAACAACTAACCCAATTCCATGGATTAACGCTTGGTTGTCTTCAGATAACGTTCAAGTTGCGCCTCAAGAAGCAGAAATCTCTTCTTACCTTGTGGGTCAAATTGACAATGAAGTTCGCGCAGATGACTTCGAAGGATTCGAGCTGTAATGGCAACACTCAAAATCAACAAACTGATCAGCATTGAATCCAACCCTTCCAATACGATTTTGGAAACAATGGAGCAAGCTGGCCTATTACCAGAATACAACTGCCGTGATGGGCACTGCGGCGCCTGTCGCTGCAAATTGGAGTCTGGTGAAGTGGAGTATGTTGGTTTTGCCATGGCTTACACACAAAGTGATGAAATATTACCTTGTATCTGTAAAGCAAAATCAGATTTGTCACTTAGCGGCGTTAACTACGCGATGAAAGAAAAGCAGCGCGCATAACGTTGACTCGACGGTATAAAATGCAAAAGCCAAGGTAATCACCTTGGCTTTTTTGTCTCTGTGTTTTGTCTCTCAGACTACTGTATAGAGCTTTGGTTATAAAGCACTGCTCGGGAGGTGCATCTCTTTAACTTTCTCTAAAAATGCATAATGCGCAAACATCGGTTTACGTTCTAGGTAGCGACGCAACAAGTCTAGTGCTGCCGTGCTGATCACTTTAACTTGATCATTGCGCTGATACTTTTTCGAGAGTTTATATAATGCTCCCCACTCGCCTGACGGTGTCGATAAAGCGACGGAAAAAACACCCTCTTCAATATGGCCAGTAACGAGTGATAAATCCGTCCCACACTTCTCTCGCGTAGCGCCAGCCAGAGCAAACGTCTCTGCTAATGGATCTCCGCTGTTGGCCATCGCTTGAGTCAGGCTCGGTAGTATCCAACCATGCCCTAGTTGCTTTTCAGCGTTTTCATCACCGTTTAGCCAGTACGTTAAGTATCCTCCGCTACTTTTTTCGGAGGTCGACACTGTTAGTCCTTTATCGACCAACAACTGGCCGACATTTTCAACCATAGGTAAATCAATACTAACGGTATTACTCTCAAGGTGTTTATTAATTATCTGTACGAGTTTCAAACGCTGTTCAAGCTGATCTGAAGGACCAAAAAGTTTCACTTCAATAAAAGGCAAGTAAGAGCGATACCCTAGCTCATAGCCTTGAGGAAGTTTTAGCTGATCTAGCTTATCTGAAATACCGGATTCAGACAGACCAAACGTGTAGATTCGACTACAACATGAACCTTGCACATCTGGAAACACTCTTCTCAGATCGGGAAGAATTTGCGTCTCTGCCATGAGCTTAAATTCACTTGGTACCCCCGGTGTGAAATAAAAAATGGCATCATTAATCAGCATTTTGAAACCGCAAGCAGTGCCTATCGGGTTGTCCAATATCTCTGCTGTTTCTGGCAGCATCGCTTGCTTTAAATTACTGTCCGGCATAGGGATGCCACGTCGAGCATACAAACTTTCTAGATGCTGCAACCACTCTTTGAATAGCACCAGTTTACAATCGGCGGCTCTCGCGGCGGCGGCGGCACTCATGTCATCCGTTGTAGGGCCTAAACCACCATTAACAATAACCACATCGTTGTTAAAGCTGAGCATTAAAAACTCTTCAACCAAACTCGATAGGCTATCACCAACCGTTGAGCGCTTTGTTAAGCCAAATCCATGTTGATAAAACAGGCTAGACAACCATGCCGCATTAGTATCAACAATATCACCGTGGAGGACTTCCTCACCAGTACTAAGCATTGCTATTTTCACAACTGACTCCTGAACGTAAGCACAATCCTATTTTCGTTATAGCGCTTATTTTTCTTTTTATTTGGACAAATCTCGCCGAGGTTTGTTGGGACTAAATAAGGGTCAAGTGTTTAAATGATTGATGTTTTGAGGGATAATTACGAGCCCGAACATACACCATTAACTCGGAGACCTTTGTGTCAAAATCATCCATGTTCAAGACGACTCTAACAGGCCTTTGCTTGGCTTCGTCAGCGCTTGCGCAAGCAAGTCACTATGACCTAAGCCGTCATACAGAGTTTTCTTACACACCTGATTGCTTGTCAGGTTACTGCGAAACGACGACTCTGTACACCTTCGAGGCTCAAAATCGCGGTGTTATGTATGAACAGAATAATGATGATTCGCTAAACCTTGACGCAGGGCTTCAGCCTAAACATCTCATCATCCCTCAAGATAAAGACTGGGATTATCTGATGGGTCAAACCTACACCATTCTAGGTCTCAGTATCGCGACCGTAGGCATGATGACTTTTCTTCCAGAAAGTATCACCAAATGGGACGAAGAAGACCGAGACATGAGTAAGTTGGGGCAAAAGTGGAAAGATAATGTCTCTGACGGCCCCGTTTGGGATCGCGATGAACATGTCCTCAACTACATCATGCACCCATATTTTGGCGGCGTTTACTACACGGCAGCACGTCACGCTGGCTATAATGAATTTCAGTCGTTTTTGTACTCCGCAACTATGTCGACGTTCTTTTGGGAGTATGGCGTGGAGGCGTTCGCAGAAGTACCATCTTGGCAGGATATTTTTATCACACCATTCTTTGGTGCTGTTGTTGGTGAAATGATGTTAACGGCTGAGCAAGACATTATTGCAAACGGCGGCGAAGTTATGGGCTCTGAAACCGCAGGTGATGTTTCGCTCTTCTTCTTAAACCCTGTTGGACATATTCATTATTGGGTAACTGATGCATGGGGCGGTAGTGCAGAACTACAATTCAATTCATCACCTTGGTTTGGAAACCAAGATGTTGCAAAATTCGCCATGGACGCAGGCGCAAACTATGACAGTCAATTTTATGGTGTCGAGTTAAAAGTAACCTTCTAATCCTAAGTTGATACTCGGTAAAAAGCAGCCTTACGATGGCTGCTTTTTTGTGCTCTGAACATTGTTTTAATTATTTGCATCACGAATTAGTGTTAAAAATTGACTTTCATCAAACATTACCCGCCCTTAGCACCTACACTAAATAAAAGGATTTATTCCAATAACTTAAGTAGCACGTTTATTCGTACTGCGTCCAAACCTTGATTCCAGGAGGGGACATTATGAACACCGTATTTATTGTTAATTTTGTCGGACAAGCGTCACCCGCCACGATTAAAGAGCTCGCTGCAATCACACACGAAAACGGCGGGAAATGGCTGATCAGCAAAGTAAACTTTATCGAAGACCAAGTTGCAGGTGCCATCAAAGTAGAGCTTCCAAGAGAAAATGCCGACATCGTTAAACAGGCGTTCTCTTCTTGTCAGACTCTTGTTGTTAGGTTCGTCGACTCTGAACCTCATTCATATCGTGAAGACACTATCTTCCAACTTCGTTTAGATGCCAACGATAGAGCGGGTATTGTGAATGAAATTACTCACGTTCTCGATAATCAAGGTATCTCAATTTTAGATATGGATTGTCAGCGTGTATTCATTGCTGGAGGCGGAGGGGTAAGCTCTAGCTTATTCAGCGCTAAAATGGCGATAAAACTACCTAGCGAGCTAGAAATTGAAGACATAGCCAATGAGTTAGAATCTCTGAGTGAAGACACTCGTGTAATTGTAGAAAGCTAACTGCATACCTTTAACGCTTCCCCAGTAAATTACCACCTTCTAAAGAAGGTGGCTTTGTGTGAGCCCCCTAAAAGGGGGCCTTTGTTTAGTCCAGCGCCAA
>NZ_JAWOUH010000014.1:0-114398 GCF_033339295.1 Vibrio sp. 704
TACCCAATCACTCCAGACTTCGTACTTAAGCTTGGCTGGGCTGCTGGTCGTGTACTAGCGAAACAAGGCACAAAGAAAGTTATCATAGGTAAAGATACACGTATTTCAGGTTATATGCTTGAATCTGCACTAGAGGCTGGCCTTGCAGCTGCGGGACTTAAAGCAACATTTACTGGTCCCATGCCAACTCCAGCTGTGGCATATTTAACTCAGACTTTCCGTGCCGAGGCTGGTATTGTGATTTCTGCATCACATAACCCATATTACGACAACGGCATTAAATTCTTTTCTTCTGAGGGTACTAAGCTACCTGACGATATCGAATTGGCGATTGAAGCAGAGTTAGATAAAGAAATTGAATGTGTGGAGTCTGCTGAGCTTGGTAAAGCAACCCGCCTAAATGATGCAGCTGGTCGTTACATCGAATTCTGTAAGAGTACTTTCCCATCTGAGTTGAGCCTTGCGAACTTTAAGATCGTAGTAGACTGTGCGCACGGTGCTACGTACCACATCGCTCCAAATGTCTTCAAAGAACTTGGGGCAGAAGTTATCGCTATGGGCGTAGAGCCTAACGGCATCAACATTAATGAAAAAGTGGGCGCAACAGACGTACGAGCTCTTCAACAGCGTGTTGTTGAAGAGCAAGCGCATCTTGGTCTCGCATTTGATGGTGATGGTGACCGCATCATTATGGTCGACCACCTAGGTAACAAAGTTGATGGTGACCAAATTGCTTATATCATCGCTCGTGATGCACTTCGTCGTGGTGAGCTAAAGGGTGGTGTTGTTGGTACACTAATGACTAACTTGGGTATGGAAAATGGTTTAAAGCAGCTAGGCATTCCGTTTGTACGTGCTGCTGTTGGTGACCGTTATGTCATGGAGCAACTGCTAGAAAAAGGTTGGAAAATTGGTGCTGAAAACTCAGGCCATGTGATCTTATTAGATAAAGTCACAACCGGCGATGCGATTGTTGCTGCACTTCAAGTACTTGCTTCTGTAATTGGCAGCGATATGTCTTTGTATGAACTATCGCAAGGAATGACACTATATCCTCAGGTTTTAGAAAATGTCCGTTTTTCAGGAGAAAGTAACCCTCTTGAAGCTACTGCTGTATTAAATGCTGTCGCTGAAGTCGAGGCAACGCTTGGTGATAAAGGGCGTGTATTGCTACGCAAGTCTGGCACTGAGCCTTTGATCCGCGTTATGGTGGAAGGCGAAGATGGTGAACTAGTTCAACACTCAGCATTGAAAATCGCTGAAGCTGTTAAAGCAAGTTGTTAATCATTGCGTTAAAGCATGTCTTGAATGAAAAGGGCATCTTTTGCCCTTTTTTTGAGCGCTTAACGCATTGGCATTGATTTTTTACTAATTTTCCCTTGTCAGCGTTACTGGCTTTCGCTAGTATTGCTCCGCCTCCCGTTAGGAGGTCGCTAGCCTTGTTCATTATGATTTATTCTTTTGAACGGCGCTGGCTCAACAATTTGGAACATAGGTGGAAAAAATGTTTTCAGTTCTACTTGTGATTTACCTGTTGGCAGCGCTTGGTGTGATTGGCCTTGTGTTGATTCAACAAGGTAAAGGCGCAGATATGGGAGCCTCGTTCGGTGCTGGTGCTTCAAACACAGTGTTTGGTGCTGGCGGCTCAGGTAATTTCTTAACCCGAACAACTGCTATTTTAGCAACCGTATTCTTTATCGTTAGCTTGTTACTTGGTCGTATGTCTACGCACCAGACTGAATCACAATGGGTAGACCCAACGTTAGGTCAACCAGTTGTTGAGCAAGTTAAGGATGCAGCGAGTGAAGTTCCTGCCCCTGCGGGTGATGAAATTCCTCAATAAGCTGTAAGGTTTTGATGCCGAGATGGTGAAATTGGTAGACACGCTAGCATGAGGTGCTAGTGCCTTAGGTGTGAGGGTTCGAGTCCCTCTCTCGGCACCATGTATTTACAAACTTGTAAATCACTTGTTTGCGAGTATAATGCTCAGCAAGTCGGACGCGGGGTGGAGCAGCTTGGTAGCTCGTCGGGCTCATAACCCGAAGGTCGTCGGTTCAAATCCGGCCCCCGCAACCAATCTCTTTCTTTAAAAGGAAATCGTAGATTGGCAAGTTTGCGTAGTGCTAACCACACTACGAGTTAAGAAAAGCAATTGTTGGCTATTCTTAACGTATCAGGGTCCAGCAGCATAAAACCCCGACTATCGGGGTTTTTTGTTATCTGAGCTTTTTGAAATAGCTCAGATACTGCTTGGTTTTTTGATTGGGCTCTGAGCCCTTTTTTTGTTTCTGGAGTGGTTAAATGACTGGTTTAGAAAGACAACTTACTGAAATGCTTGACGCGCCAGTAGCGGCATCAGGTTATGAGTTAGTTGGATTAGAATTCATTCGTGCAGGCGCGCACTCAACGTTACGTATCTACATTGACCATGAAAATGGTATTAACGTAGACGACTGTGCAGAAGTTAGCCACCAAGTTAGTGCAGTTTTAGACGTTGAAGATCCAATTTCTGTTGCTTACAGCCTAGAAGTGTCTTCTCCAGGTTTAGAAAGACCACTTTTTAAAGCAGCACATTACGAGCAATTTATTGGTCACGAGGTCAGCATCGTATTGAAAATGGCTGTAGCAAACCGTCGTAAGTGGAAAGGTATTATCCACGGTGTTGATGGCGAAACAGTGACAATTACTGTAGACGGTCAGCAAGAAGAGTTTGCTCTAAGTAACATTTCCAAAGCTAACCTGATCCCTAAATTTTAGTTCCCTAAAAAAGTTTAAGCTTAGAGGCTAAATACAATGAGTAAAGAAATTTTAGCGGTAGCAGAAGCGGTATCGAACGAAAAAGCGGTACCTCGTGAGCGTATCTTTGAGGCTCTTGAGATTGCTCTAGCAACTTCTACAAAGAAAAAATACGAAATCGAAATCGACGTACGTGTTGCCATTGACCGTAAAACCGGTGAATTTGTAACTTACCGCCGTTGGTTAGTTGTTGATGACGTTGAGAACCCTACAAAAGAGATCTCACTAGAAGCAGCGCAATACGAAGATGATTCAATCGAGCTTGGCGACTACGTAGAAGACGAAATCGAATCAGTAACGTTTGACCGTATTACGACTCAAACTGCTAAGCAAGTTATCGTACAAAAAGTTCGTGAAGCTGAGCGCGCACAAATCGTTGAACAGTTCATCGACAATGAAGGTGATCTAATCACTGGTGTCGTGAAAAAAGTAAACCGTGACACAATCGTGCTTGATCTTGGTAATAACGCTGAAGCGGTAATCCTGCGTGATGACCAACTTCCTCGTGAAAACTTCCGTCCAGGCGACCGCGTACGTGGCCTTCTTTACAAAGTCGCGCCTGAAGCACGTGGTTTCCAATTGTTCATCACTCGTTCTAAGCCAGAAATGTTGGCAGAACTGTTCCGTGTTGAAGTGCCTGAAATCGCAGAAGATATTATCGAGTTGAAAGGCGCAGCACGTGATCCTGGTTCTCGCGCTAAGATCGCTGTCAAAACAAATGACAAACGTATCGACCCTGTAGGTGCGTGTGTTGGTATGCGTGGTGCACGTGTACAAGCTGTTTCTGGCGAACTTGGTGGTGAGCGTATCGATATCGTTCTTTGGGATGATAACCCAGCTCAATTCGTTATCAACGCAATGGCGCCAGCTGATGTTGCTTCTATCATCGTTGATGAGGATGCACACTCAATGGACATCGCAGTTGAAGCTGACAACCTAGCGCAAGCTATTGGTCGTAACGGTCAAAACGTGCGTCTAGCATCTCAACTAACAGGTTGGGAACTGAATGTTATGACAGTTGCTGATCTTCAGAAGAAACACGCTGAAGAATCACAAGCATCTATTGAAAACTTCATGAAGTACCTAGATATTGAAGAAGACTTCGCTCAACTTCTTGTTGAAGAAGGTTTCTCAACGCTAGAAGAAATCGCATACGTGCCAGTTAACGAGCTACTAGAAATCGATGGTTTGAATGAAGAACTAATCGAAGAGCTTCGTGGACGTGCAAAAAATGCACTAACGACGATCGCACTAGCACAAGAAGAGTCTTTTGAAGGTCTAGAACCAGCTGAGGACCTACTTGCACTTGAAGGTCTTGAGCGTGAGATGGCATTTAAATTGGCAGCGAAAGGTGTAGCGACACTGGAAGATCTTGCTGACCAAGGTATTGACGATTTAGAAGGTATCGAAGGCCTGACCGAAGAACGTGCAGGTGAGCTAATTATGGCCGCACGTAACATCTGTTGGTTCGGCGAAGAAGCATAATTTTCGGCAAGGAGGAAGCGGCATGACACAATTAACAGTTAAAGCACTGAGTGATGAGATTGGTACGCCAGTCGACCGCTTGATTGAACAACTTGCTGACGCTGGCATTAAAAAGGCGAGCTCTGACAATGTTACTGATGAAGAGAAGCAGAAGCTTCTCTCTCATTTAAAGAAAGAACACGGTGATAAATCAGGTGATTCAGAGCCGACTCGCCTTACGCTTCAGCGTAAAACTCGTAGTACACTTAGTGTGAACGCGGGTGGTGGTAAGAGTAAGAATGTTCAGGTTGAGGTGCGCAAAAAACGTACATACGTGAAGCGCAGCACAATTGAAGATGAAGCGAAACGTGAAGCTGAAGAAGCAGCACAACGTGAAGCAGAAGAAGCAGCAAAACGTGCAGCAGAAGAAGCTGCAAAACGTGAAGCTGAAGAAGCTGCAAAACGTGAAGCTGAAGAAGCTGCAAAACGTGAAGCGGAAGAAAAAGCGAAACGTGAAGCTGAAGAAAAAGCGAAGCGAGACGTAGATACGAATGCACAACGTAATGCTGAAGAAAAAGCAAAGCGTGATGCTGAAGAGAAAATTAAGCAAGAAGCAGCGCGAAAAGAGGCCGACGAGCTTAAACGTCGTCAGGAAGAAGAAGCTAAGCGTAAGGCTGAAGAGGAAAGTCAGCGCAAGCTTGAAGAAGCTCGCGAATTGGCTGAAAAGAATAAAGAGCGTTGGTCTGCTGCAGAAGAGAAAAAGGGTGATATGGAAGATACAGATTACCATGTAACGACTTCACAATACGCACGTGAAGCCGAAGATGAAGCAGATCGCAAAGTAGAAGGCGGTCGTCGTAAGAAGAAAAAAGCAGCTTCGGGTAAAGACGACCAAGCTCGCGGTGGCCGTAACAACCAACGTGGCGGTAGAGGTCGTAAGGGCAAACTTGCTAAGCCGACTTCAATGCAGCACGGGTTTGATAAGTCAGCAACGGTTGCTAAGCAAGACGTTGTAATTGGCGAAACGATCGTTCTATCAGAACTTGCTAACAAGATGTCGGTTAAAGCGACAGAAGTTATCAAAGTAATGATGAAGATGGGCGCTATGGCGACTATCAACCAAGTGATCGACCAAGAAACAGCACAACTTGTTGCTGAAGAAATGGGCCATAAAGTAGTTCTTCGTAAAGAGAACGAACTGGAAGAAGCGGTACTATCTGACCGTGACACTAACGCGGAAGCAGTTCCACGTGCTCCAGTTGTTACTATCATGGGTCACGTTGACCACGGTAAAACGTCAACACTTGACTACATCCGTCGCACACACGTTGCTTCTGGCGAAGCGGGTGGTATTACTCAGCACATTGGTGCGTACCACGTTGAAACAGACAACGGCATGATCACGTTCCTTGATACTCCTGGACACGCAGCGTTTACTGCAATGCGTGCTCGTGGTGCTCAAGCAACAGATATCGTTGTTCTTGTAGTTGCAGCAGACGATGGCGTAATGCCACAAACAGTAGAAGCGATTCAGCACGCGAAAGCGGCAGGCGTTCCTCTAATTGTTGCTGTGAACAAGATCGATAAAGAAGACGCGAACCCAGATAACGTTAAGAACGAGCTTGCTCAATACGACGTTATTCCTGAAGAGTGGGGCGGTGAGAACATGTTCGTTCACATCTCTGCTAAACAGGGTACAAACATCGATGGTCTTCTAGAAGCAATCCTTCTTCAGTCTGAAGTTCTTGAACTTACAGCTGTAGCTGAGGGCATGGCATCTGGTGTTGTTGTTGAATCTCGCCTAGATAAAGGTCGTGGTCCAGTTGCAACAGTACTTGTTCAATCAGGTACACTAAATAAAGGCGACATCGTTCTTTGTGGTCAAGAATACGGCCGTGTTCGTGCAATGCGTGATGAGCTAGGTAAAGAAATTACTTCGGCTGGCCCATCTATCCCTGTAGAGATCCTAGGTCTTTCAGGTGTACCATCTTCAGGTGATGAAGCAACAGTAGTTCGTGACGAGCGTAAAGCGCGTGAAGTAGCTAACTACCGTGCTGGTAAGTTCCGTGAAGTGAAACTTGCTCGTCAGCAGAAATCTAAACTAGAGAACATGTTCTCTAACATGACTGCTGGTGAAGTTGCTGAACTTAACGTTGTACTTAAAGCAGACGTTCAAGGTTCTGTAGAAGCAATCGCTGACTCACTAGTTAAGCTATCTACTGACGAAGTTAAAGTGAACATCGTTGGTTCTGGTGTAGGTGGTATTACGGAAACTGACGTAGTACTAGCGGAAGCTTCAAACGCAATCATCCTTGGCTTTAACGTTCGTGCAGATGCTTCTGCTCGCCGTGCTGTTGAAGCCGCAGCTGTTGACTTACGTTACTACTCAATCATTTACCAATTGATTGATGAAGTGAAACAAGCAATGGGCGGTATGCTTGCTCCAGAATTCAAGCAAGAGATCATTGGTCTTGCTGAAGTTCGTGACGTGTTTAAGTCACCGAAACTGGGCGCTATCGCTGGTTGTATGGTTACAGAAGGTGTGATCAAGCGTAACAACCCAATCCGTGTACTACGTGATAACGTTGTTATTTACGAAGGTGAACTAGAGTCACTACGTCGTTTCAAAGATGACGTTCAAGAAGTTAAGAATGGCTACGAATGTGGTATCGGCGTTAAGAACTACAATGATGTTCGCGTTGGTGACCAAATCGAAGTCTTCGAAATCGTTGAAATTAAACGTACTCTAGACTAATTGACTAAAATTACTAATATTGTCTTTGAAAGATAAGTAGTAATTGGTTGTTGAATACACCATGGGGGGCTGGCTTTGACCAACCCCCCATTCTTTCTATATAAGAGTAAAGATATGTCAAAAGAATTTAGCCGCACGCAGCGCGTTGCACAGCAGCTGCAAAAAGAACTAGCGATGATCCTTCAACGTGAAGTTCGTGACTCTCGCCTTGGCATGGTGACGATCTCAGACGTAGAAGTCTCTCGTGACCTAGCTTACGCAAAAGTATTTGTGACCTTCCTGTGTGTGGGTGAGCAAACACCTGAATCATGTCTAGCAGCGCTACGTGAGCACGAAGTGCACATTCGCATGATGTTAGGTAAGCGTATTCGTCTACGTTTAACGCCAGAAATCCGCTTCCACTATGACAATACGCTTGTTGAAGGTATGCGTATGTCTAACCTAGTGTCTGAAGTCGTTAGTTCAGACAAACAAAAGCAAAAAGATTCTGGTCGTGAGGACGAAGAATAATGGCTCGTCGTCGTAAAGGTCGTCCAATTAATGGCGTTATACTGTTGGACAAACCAACAGGTATCTCTTCCAATGATGCACTGCAAAAAGTAAAGCGAATCTACTTTGCTGAGAAAGCAGGCCACACTGGAGCCTTGGACCCATTAGCGACAGGCATGCTGCCAATTTGCTTGGGTGAAGCGACAAAATTTTCTCAGTTTCTTCTTGATTCTGATAAACGCTACCGTGTGATCGCAAAGCTGGGTGAACGTACCAATACGTCTGACTCGGATGGTGAAGTTGTAGAGACGCGTCCAGTCGATGTTACGTTAGACAAGCTAGAAGCGTGCATCGATCAGTTCCGTGGTGAATCTGATCAAGTGCCTTCCATGTTCTCTGCGTTGAAGTATCAAGGTAAACCCTTGTATGAATACGCTCGTAAAGGCATCGAAGTTCCGCGTGAATCTCGTAAGATCACGGTATATGAGATTGTTCTTCACCGTTTTGAAGGCGATGAAGTAGAGATGGAAGTGCACTGCTCTAAAGGTACCTATATTCGTACTATCGTTGATGATCTGGGCGAAATGTTAGGTTGTGGTGCGCACGTAACTATGCTTCGTCGTACTGGTGTTGCTAAATACCCTTACGAGAATATGGTAACACTTGAGCAACTAAATGAGTTGCTAGAGCAAGCTCACCGCGAGGAACGAGCGCCTCGAGAACTACTGGACCCACTGCTTTTGCCAATGGATACAGCGGTAGAAGACTTACCAGAAGTCAACTTGGTGCCTGAACTGGCGGATATGGTCCAACATGGGCAGCCCGTTCAAGTATTTGGTGCTCCGACAGAGGGCTCACTTCGCCTTACTATGGGTGAAGAACGCTTGTTTATTGGCGTTGGCGAAATGAACGAAGATGGCAAAATCGCTCCTAAGCGATTGGTCGTGTTCCGAGATGACGTTGCATCCAAGTAAATGATTGAAAATACCGACCTGAGTGTCGGTATTTTTATATTGCACGAGATAGGAAATTTCCCTATAATCCGCGCTTCGCGTAGCGGCTGAATCAGAGATTGGCTGCTACAACTTTAAACCTACTCTTATTAGGAGAGAATTATGTCTCTGAATGCAGAAACTAAAGCAGCAATCGTTGCAGAATACGCACAAGGCGAAGGCGACACTGGTTCACCAGAAGTTCAAGTAGCTCTACTTACAGCTTCTATCAACCACCTACAAGGTCACTTCAAAGCGCACAAAGGCGATCACCACAGCCGTCGTGGTCTTCTACGCATGGTTTCTCGTCGTCGTAAGCTTCTAGATTACCTAAAAGGTAAAAACCTAGCTCGCTACCAAGACCTAATCAAACGTCTAGGCCTACGTCGCTAATCAGCGACTGCATAGCAGTTTGTCTAAAAAGGGGCTTTATGCCCCTTTTTTGTTGCCTAAATTTAGCCAAATTAGACTTATGCCGTTATAATACTGGCGGCTAAACCTTGTAAGAGGTTTTCTCAAAAGCTCATAGCATTACAGTCAACCACGTCGACCAAAAGGTCGCGACTATTCAAAAGGAACTTCCGAGTTTCTTTTTACTAGTCGCGATTCGTAATGCCTTGAGTGTCAATTAACACATCTAAGATTTCTTTAAGCACTAAAGGAAGATTAGAAACAAGGAATAACAATGTTCGAAAAACCAGTTGTTAAAACGTTCCAGTACGGTAACCACACAGTTACTTTAGAAACTGGCGTTATTGCACGTCAAGCTACAGCAGCAGTTATGGTCACAATGGATGATACGTCTGTATTCGTATCTGTTGTAGGTAAAAAAGAAGCCGTTGCAGGTCAAGACTTCTTCCCACTAACGGTTAACTACCAAGAGCGTACTTACGCTGCGGGTAAAATCCCAGGCGGCTTCTTCAAACGTGAAGGTCGTCCTTCTGAAGGCGAAACGCTAACAGCTCGTCTAATCGACCGTCCAATCCGTCCGCTATTCCCAGACGCGTTTAAAAACGAAGTTCAGGTTATCGCGACAGTAATGTCTGTAAACCCAGATGTTCAGCCAGATATCGTTACAATGATCGGTACTTCTGCTGCTCTTGCTATCTCTGGCATTCCATTCAACGGCCCTATCGGTGCGGCGCGTGTTGGTCATATCGATGGTCAGCTTGTACTTAACCCTAGCCAAACTGAACTAGAAACTTCTAAGCTTGACCTTGTTGTTGCAGGTACAGAGTCAGCAGTACTGATGGTTGAGTCAGAAGCGGACAACCTAACTGAAGAAGAAATGCTAGCGGCGGTTGTTTATGGTCATGACCAACAACAAGTTGCTATTCAAGCTATCAACGAATTCAAAGCAGAAGTTGCAACTCCTGCTTGGGATTGGGTTGCTCCTGAAGAGAACACAGCGCTTAAAAATAAGATTGCTGATCTAGCAGAAGCTAAACTTGTTGAAGCTTACCAAATTACTGAGAAAATGGCTCGTTACGACCGCATCCATGAGATCGCTGCGGAAGTAAATGAAGTTCTTCTTGCTGAAGATCCTGAAGCAGACACAAAAGAAATCCACACTATCTTCCATGATCTAGAGAAGACAGTAGTACGTAGCCGTATTATTGCAGGTAACCCTCGTATCGATGGCCGTGAAAAAGACATGGTTCGTGCACTAGATGTACGTACTGGTGTTCTTCCTCGTACTCACGGTAGCGCGCTATTCACTCGTGGTGAAACTCAGGCGATCGTTACGGCAACGCTAGGTACTCAGCGTGATGCTCAAATCATCGATGAGCTAACTGGTGAGCGTAAAGATCACTTCCTACTGCACTACAACTTCCCTCCATACTGTGTAGGTGAAACTGGTTTTGTAGGTTCTCCTAAGCGTCGTGAAATCGGCCACGGTAAACTGGCGAAGCGTGGTATTGCTGCAGTAATGCCTTCTGTTGATGAGTTCCCATACACAGTACGTGTTGTATCGGAAATCACTGAATCTAACGGTTCATCTTCAATGGCTTCAGTATGTGGTACTTCTCTTGCGCTTATGGACGCAGGTGTACCAATCAAAGCATCTGTTGCTGGTATTGCAATGGGTCTTGTTAAAGAAGGTGACGATTTCGTTGTACTTTCTGACATCCTTGGCGATGAAGACCACCTAGGTGACATGGACTTTAAAGTAGCAGGTACTAACACTGGTATCACTGCACTTCAAATGGACATCAAGATCGAAGGCATCACTAAAGAAATCATGCAAATTGCGCTTAACCAAGCTCAAGGCGCACGTAAGCACATCCTATCTGTAATGGATGAAGCAATCTCTGGTGCTCGTGAAGACATCTCTGAATTTGCTCCGCGTATTCACACGATGAAGATCAGCGCTGAGAAGATCAAAGACGTTATCGGTAAAGGTGGTGCAGTTATCCGTGCTCTAACTGAAGAGACTGGTACAACTATCGAAATCGAAGACGACGGTACTATCAAGATTGCTGCAACTGAAGGCACTGCTGCGAAAGAAGCTATCCGCCGTATCGAAGAGATCACTGCTGAAGTTGAAGTGGGCCGTATCTACACAGGTAAAGTTGCACGTCTAGCAGACTTCGGTGCATTCGTAACGGTTCTTCCAGGCAAAGATGGTCTTGTACACATTTCTCAAATCGCAGAAAAACGCGTAGAGAAAGTGTCTGACTACCTAGCTGAAGGTCAAGAAGTTCAAGTTAAAGTTCTTGAAATCGACCGCCAAGGCCGTGTACGTCTAAGCATGAAAGAAGCGGTAGAAAAGCCAGCTGAAGAAGCTGCTGCTGAAGACGAGTAAGACAAAATGAGACTTTCAGCCTTTTATTAGATTAAGGGCCTGAAAGCATGTTATAAAAGGGGAGCATTTTCGCTCCCCTTTTTTGGTTTGTTTCGATGTATTAACCTCAAACGAGGTTATCGCCTATATTGCATTAAGAGAAACAAATCTTGAGCGGTCCAAACAGGAGTATCAATTAGTGAAATGGTTTCAAACCGCAATCTTATGTGTTGCTATCGCGCTGACCGGTTGTGCAAATACTTCTCAACAATCAGCACAAAAGTGGTTATATCCACCGATGGCGGTGCCACTTCAGCCTAGTGTTCAACAAGAAGTACAAATCGCGCGTCTCTCGCAGTTGCTACAACGTCCCGACCTTAGTGATGAAGTGCGCGCTAAAATGCATTATGAGCGCGGTAGCTACTACGACAGCGTTGGTTTGCGTGATCTTGCCCGTTTGGACTTTAACCAGTCTTTGCAGTTGAATCCTGCTCAGCCGGACATCTTCAATCTTTTGGGAGTATACTTTACCCAAGTAGGAGAGTTTGATGCGGCATATGAAGCGTTTGACTCGACCATAGAGTTGGCTCCTGATAATACCTATGCTGAGCGCAACCGTGCGATTGCACTGTATTATGGTGGCCGAATCGATCTCGCTTTAGAAGATATGACCAAGCATTATCAAGAAATGCCAACGGATCCTTTTCGTTCATTATGGCTGTACATCATCGAAGCTGAGCAAAATCCAGAGCAAGCAAAAGCCAATCTTCAACAGCGTTATTTACGAGATCGTAGTGAAGAGTGGGGATGGGTTCTTGTTGCCATCATGCTACGAGACGTCTCGGACGAAGATGCGCTTAAAGCAATTATGGATGGAACGAGAGAGAACTATCGCCTAGCTGAACGATTGACGGAAACGTATTTCTACCTTGGAAAGCGTAATCAGCTTGAAGGTGATATCGCAAGTGCCATCTCACTTTATAAGCTCGCGATTTCGTTCAACGTTTACGATTATGTTGAGCATCGCTATTCTTTCTTGGAGTTGGCGCAAATTTACGATCAATTACAGCAAGATAGATTGGCCAAGTTAAAGGCTGCCAAGAAGCTGGAAATTGAATGATTTAGAGCCGCTCGATGAGAGCGGCTTTTTTTATGATTGAACTTGATGAGTGACTCATTTAAAATAGTTAGTCTTGCTAACTAAGTGGTGGTGGCTTTTATGGCATTAGAAGAAAGCTTGATTGATTTAGAGCGTTTTTGCGCCAAAGCTTGGCGTGTCTATGCCAAAGAAGATCCATTATCACATCTAAGCTTTAATGAGTTCGATTATTTACGTGTGATTCAGGTTTACCCTGAGGGTGTGCGAATAACCGATCTTGCAGAAGAGCTGCAAGTGACTAAGCCTTCCGCATCGACAATGGTTGTGCGTTTGGAAAAAAAGGGTTTGGTGAAACGCATCGCATGTAATGAGGATGCTCGTGCTAAGCGTGTGTTGCTTACGGAAGAAGTCGCAGAAAAAATGTCTTTGGAGCAGGTAGTGTACAAAGATATCTCTGACCAAATGATGCAACAATTAAATCAGCAAGAAGCTGAACAGTTACAAGCTTTATTGAATAAAGCATTGAGTAATAAGTCATTTTAAACTAAAGCAAAGGCCTCAGCTGTATGGTTTAGTTTTTGTTGTTTCATCTTTCTTTTATTTAATTTAACCATTTAGTTAGTCTTGCTAATTAAATGGTTAGCTTTGCTAACTACTGGTGACAGTCATGCAAAACTCAATTTATAGACAGTTTTGGAAATATACGATTCCAACCGTCGCAGCAATGCTCGTAAACGGTTTGTATCAAATAGTTGATGGCATTTTTATTGGCCGTTATGTTGGCGCTGACGGATTAGCTGGGATCAATGTTGCGTGGCCTATTATCGGTTCGATCCTCGGTATAGGAATGATGATTGGGGTGGGGACTGGCGCGCTGACTTCGATCAAGCAAGGAGAGAACGATCATGAAGGCGCTAAGCGAATCCTAACGACCGGATTGACGTTGTTAGCGGCATTGATGCCGATCGTTGCTACAATATTGTTCTTGTTTTCGGATGAATTTATTCGCTGGCAAGGTGCGGAAGGGCGAGTGTTTGAACTTGCGCTGCAATATTTGCATATTCTGATTGTCGCGTGCGTATTCACGTTGGGTTCTATCGCAGTTCCGTTTTTATTACGCAATGACGACAGCCCGAACTTAGCAACGATTTTGATGGTCATCGGTGCCGTTATTAACATTGTATTAGACTACGTATTTATTGCTTGGTTGGAGTGGGAGTTAACCGGAGCCGCTATTGCCACTGCACTTGCACAATTAGTGGTCACTGTGCTAGGTATTGGTTACTTCTTTACTTCAAAAGCAACATTACGCCTTCGTATCAGCGACTTCAAAGTTCAGGTTGATGCTGCACCAAAGATTATCATGATAGGTACATCAAGTTTCTTTATGTACGCCTACGGCTCTGTGATGGTGGCACTGCACAACGCGTTATTTGCTCAATACGGAAGTGCAATGTTGATCGGAGCGTACGCCATTTTGGGGTACATCGTGACGGTTTACTATCTGATAGCCGAAGGAATTGCGAATGGTATGCAGCCTTTAGTGAGCTTCAACCACGGTGCACGTAATCAGGAGAACATCAGAAAGTTATTAAAGGTCGCGATGGGGACATCTGTGCTTGGCGGGGTGGCGTTCGTTGTTTTGATGAACCTTTTCCCGTACGAACTGGTTTCGGTGTTTAATAATGCAGACCAACAGTTGATTGATAGCACGGTGATCGGGATTCGTTTACACATGTTTGCGTTGTTCTTAGATGGTTTTTTAGTTGTGGCGGCCGCGTACTATCAATCAGTAAACAAAGGCAGCAAAGCCATGTTTGTAACACTAGGCAACATGCTGGTCCAGTTGCCATTCTTATTCATTATGCCGAAACTTTTCGGCGTGACAGGCATTTGGTTAGCTTTCCCATTGTCTAACATTGCATTGAGTTTGGTCGTGATCAGTATGTTGTGGCGAGATGTGAAAAAGCTGCTTAATGAAACTTCGGCTGAGCCAACAGTGCAAGCCTGTTAACAATGGCTGATAGAGAAAAGCGAGGTTGGGCCTCGCTTTTCTTTTTTGGGGAGCTAAATGTTTTTTACTTCTAAGCCAGCTAGCTGATGCCAATAGCCATTGCATTGGCGGCTTTCAAGTTTTTCAGGGTTGTCGCCGTGCTCGTTTGAGCGAAAATGCTCTAACTCAGAAAGTGTACTCACACCGAGAGGGCTTAATCGGACCACATCAACCAGGCCTTGCATACTTGGTAAGTCATTGATCAGGTTATAACAATACCCTGATTGTGTTTGAATGCCGTTAAGGTTAAAGACTTCTTGCCCTTCTTGGCTACTGACCTGGATTCCCGTAGGGTATTTGATACAGCAGGTTTCGCAATCGTCTTTCGCTCGGTTTTCAGCTCGGGCTGTGAAACAGCGAGCGGAATACGCTAAAGGTAAATAACCGTGGCTAAATACCTCAACTTCAAACTTGTTACGAATACCCAGCTCGTCACACTGAACTAAAGTATCGTTTAACCATTCGCGAGAGAGCTCGACAGGCATGCACCAACGCATCATACCTTGCTTCAAAAATAAGTTGAGCGTGTGTGCGTTATAAGTATTGATTGCAGGGCCAACGACGAAAGGCACTGTATGCTCTGATGCCAATTGAACAGCAGATACGTCATTTGCTTCAATCGCGAAGTCACCGTTGTCGATGTACTTCTTCATTATGTTTACTTCACTCGGAGCTTCTAGTAGTGCCATCGTTGATAGCACCACTTGCTTGCCAGATGCAGACAGCTCTTTTGCGATTTCAAGCCAATGCGAAGGCTTCATTTCTCGACGTTTTGAACATACGGTTTCCCCAAGATAGATGATGTCCGCGGATCTTGATTTCGCTTGTTCATAAAACGCTTCGATGTCTTGTTTTGGCCAGAAGTACAACAGCGGGCCAAGCGCGTATTTCATTGAATTATCCATCTTAACCTCTACTGCCATTTGCGGTGATAAGCACCAAGTGTGGTCTGCGTACCTTCAGACACGTTTGCCAATGCGGCATCCCAAGCCGCTTCGACTTGATAAGCTTCTGGGTTTGCTTGGTAACTGTCAATCGCGGCTCGCCATGTTCGAGTGACTTGTTCTACGTAAGCTGGGCTACGTTGGCGACCTTCAATTTTTACAGACGCCACATTTGCAGCAAATAGTTCTGGCAGCATAGAGAGGGTGTTCAAACTGGTTGGTTCTTCCAGTGCGTGGTAGCGTTTTTTCTCGCCTTCGATTTCTGCTTCGAAACGACCTTTACACAAGGTAGGGTAGCCCGCATTTTCACCGGCGCTGTAGCGATCGATCAAAATGTCGTTAAGGCGGGATTCCAGACCATTTTCTGTTTCTTGCCAGCGAACGTACTTAGCTGGAGAGCATGCTCCCACAGTGTTTGGAGACTCGCCTGTCATATATGACGATAGGTAGCAGCGACCTTCAGACATGATGCAAAGGCTACCAAAAGCAAAGACTTCTAACTCGACATCGCTAGTGATGTTGCGTGAAAGCTGTTTGACCTGATGAATCGATAAAACGCGAGGTAATACTACCCGTTTTACGTTGAAGTTTTGTTTGTAAAAATCAATGGCTGCGACGTTGGTCGCTGATGCTTGCACTGAAAGGTGTAGTTCCAGATCGGGATATTTGCGAGCCGCGTACTCCAGCACTGCAATGTCTGCAACAATCAGCGCATCTACACCCAGTGCCGCTGCATTGTCTACTGCGTTCGTCCAGCGCTCGAAGCCATTGGGATGAGCGAAGGTATTCAACGCGACATGAATTTTTTTATTGCGGTCATGAACGTATTGCACCGCTTTTTCTAATTTCTTGCCGTTAAAGTTGAGGCCAGCAAAGTGACGGGCGTTGGTATCATCTTTGAAACCAATGTAGACGGCATCGGCACCGCAATCAATCGCAGTTTTTAACGCGGGCAGGTTACCCGCGGGACACAAGAGTTCCATATGCTCACAATCATTGAGAATAAAAAGGTGTCCGCATTTTATGAAGAATTATGAATAGCGAAATTGACCTAAGTTAGGTTTAGCTCAATAAAGTCGATATTTACCCCTTGCGAGTAAGGGTATCGGGTCGGGGTTAGTTCTTGTGACGACGATTCTGTACAAACAGCTCTTCAATTTCATGTTTTGGCTGCGGGCGATAAAAATGGAATCCTTGAATCGCATTACATTGAAGGTTAGAGAGCAGGGTCGCTTGCTGGTGGGTTTCCACCCCCTCGGCAACGACAGTTAAGTCGAGCGACTTACCCAGATTAATGATGTTTTCAATCACAGTGACTTGTTTCGGTAGTGTGTCGATATCATTAATAAAAGCGCGGTCGATTTTTAGCTCGTCAATAGGAAAACGCGCTAAGTAGGAAAGAGAAGAGTAGCCGGTACCAAAGTCATCGATAGAGAGAGCGAAGCCAAGCTTTTTAATCGCATTCAACATTTGCAGTGTATGTTCGCTATCACTCATCACGGCACTTTCGGTTAGCTCGAAGGTAATGCAGCTTGGATCAAGCTCGGTAGTGCGAAGCAGCTTTTCCATAAAGTCGATCAGCTGTGGGTTGCCAAATTGCTCGGGAGAGAGGTTGATGGCGACACGGCCTGGCAGTATGCCTTGTTGCTTCCAACGTTTTACCGTATTGAAAACATCACGCATCACGACACGTCCAAGGTGTTCTATTAACCCAGCGCGCTCGGCGACAGGAATGAATGAGCCAGGACTAATGTACCCTTCGACTGGATGCTTCCAACGAACGAGCGCTTCTGCGCCGTTGATACTGAAGTCTCGCGCGTTAACCTTAGGTTGATACCACACTTCCAAACCGTTCTGCTGCAATGCTTTTTGCAGTTCAATTTCAAGCCACAAACGCATACGCGCTTCTTTGTTCATTTGATCGTTAAATTTGATCAGACGATTTCTACCACGATCTTTGGCTTCATACATCGCAGTATCGGCATTTTGTAGTAGGATTCGCGCATCTTGTCCGTCTTCAGGGTATCGAACGCTACCAATTGAACACGCAAGGCGTTTACTGAAGTGGTGCAAGTCGAAAGGTTGGTTGATCAACGAGATAATGCGATCGGACAAAATTTCAGCCATGCGGGTGTTTTCTGGCTCCGGCAGAATGACGCCAAACTCATCGCCACCCAAATGACCAATAATCGCTTGGTTTGGCAGTAACCGTTTAAGACGGGCCGATACCTCTTGAATCACTTTATCGCCAATATGGTGACCAAGTGAGTCATTAATGTTTTTGAAGTTATCGATATCCAAATAGAACACCAGAAGCGGTGTTTGCTTTTTGATCAGCTGTTCCAAACGTTTGGTGAAGCCAAAGCGGTTGTAGAGTTTGGTGAGCGAGTCAATGTGTATGTCTTCATTCGATGCAGAAGACAGGTTTTTGGGCGCATCATCAGCATCTTGGATTAGGATAATTTGAGATTCGCTACCTAATATCGCCGTGGAATCCGCGTGTAGCTGAACTTTCCGTTCAAAGCCGCATCTTGCACTGGTTAAGCATACAAAAGGTTTGTCAGAAATTAATGTACTCAATCGATGACTAAATACCTTTTTACTGTTTTCATCGATGAATAAACGACTTAGCTCTTCGCCCAACAATTCATGAGGAGAGTTAAGTCCGAGAAGGCGCGCTGATGCGGGGTTCGCAGAGATGACAATATCATCTTCGATAAGCAGTAAGCCGTCTGGTAGCAGTTGTGTTAACTTCGCAAACTTACTTTCGGACTCTTCTAAGGAGCGAACGAGTATCTGCTTTTCTGAAGTATCGACAGCGTGAAAAACAACAAAGCGAATGTCGTTACCTTCAAAAACTGGCGAAAGACTAAAGTGAAGACTGGTTTCAAGGTCGGTTTCATCGAGCGTGATTTCGGCTTCGACATGTGCCCCTTTGAACGCGCGCTGATAGTATGGTGCAAGCTTCTTATAAAACTGTTCACCCAGCACTTGGCAATCGTTTAAGCCGACGATTTCCTCATGACTTAAACCTGCGATATCGCAGTAACGGTCACTTACCATTCGA
This sequence comes from Vibrio sp. 704, assembly GCF_033339295.1. Lineage (NCBI taxonomy): Bacteria > Pseudomonadati > Pseudomonadota > Gammaproteobacteria > Vibrionales > Vibrionaceae > Vibrio > Vibrio sp. 704. Next base: position 18,445 of record NZ_JAWOUH010000014.1, read on the forward strand.
TAATTGTGTTTTTTATCAAGAATGGCAAAGAAGAAAGGGCTATTTGAGGTTAGCGTGGCAAACCAATGTTTTAATTGCTGGGAAGGCATTAGGGTATTACCGATCTCCAATGAGCCAGATTATTCGTCCGTGTATAAAAAGCGACACCCTGATAAGCCTGCGGCGATCTACCACCAAGCCAAAGTGTTACTTGCCATTAAAGGGCTCGCGGTTTTAGCTGTGCAGTCGACAATCACATGGATACGCTCAGATAACTATAACTTTGAAAATACGGTTGTAAAAGTGTTTATCCACCTGTTCGCATCAATAATACACGTAAGTTCAAAAAAAGAAGCGTTAGTGAGCAATAAACCACCAATCTAAAATAAGCACTTTATTGATACATAACAGTAATCTCATCGCCACGATTGCTTAATATAAGCAACCTAATGACAAAGTAACGGATAATGAACGTGTTAAACAAGATTCGCAGTCAACTAGTAAAGAACGCAGCTAATATTTTGCGTTCTCCAGTCCAGTTATTACCACAGCCAATTCAGCAAAAAGCGTTGCTAGAAGGGCTAAAAATGGTGTTTAAAGAAGCCTTGGAAGATGGTGACTTTGAGTTCCTTGAAGACAAGTGGTTAAAAGTTGCGATTAAAGACTTGAACTTAGCATGGTACATCAGCTATCAAGACGAAAAATTGGTGGTAGCTGAAAAACCAGTTCAGGAAGATGTGAGTTTTAGTGGTAATCTAAACGACCTAGTACTGATTGCTGGTCGTAAAGAAGACCCTGACACACTGTTCTTCCAACGTCGCCTTTCAATTGAAGGTGATACTGAGCTTGGCTTAGAAGTGAAAAACTTAATGGACAGTGTCGACTTAGAGCAGTTACCGAAAGCAATGCAAGTCGCTTTGAATCAATTGGCTGATTTTGTTCAGAAAGGAGTTCAAGCGTCTGCACAACCAACCGGAGTAGCGAATGCTTATTCGAACTGAAGCCCCTGCGGACATTCTTACCATTGACCGCTTATTGAAACACGCCTTCCCAACGGAAGCTGAAGCTGAGCTTGTGATGCGTTTGCGCGAAAACAGCAAATTCACGCTTTCCTTAGTCGCGTGTACAGATGAGGGAGAGGTGATAGGCCATGCTTTATTTAGCCCTGTGACCTTAAATGGTGAAGATTTGTCATGGCAAGGGCTAGCGCCATTAGCTGTTCATGAAGATTACCGTCGCCAAGGCATCGCTGCAGAGTTGATCAAAGAGGGTTTTGATTCACTGCGTGATTTTGGCTACCCAGTGTGTGTGGTGTTGGGCGATCCTGATTATTACGCGCGCCAGGGTTTTCAATCATGCGACGAGATGGGCTTTGAATGTGCTTGGGATGTCCCTAAAGGTGCATTTCGAGTCGCAGAGTTGGTCGAAGGTCAATGTGCTGGACGCTCCGGACGCATAGACTATGCGCCAGAGTTCTCTGAACTGTAAATGAAAGAAGCCCACGACTAAGTGGGCTTCTTTCTTATTCACTGAAAACTGAGATAGGGAGGTTAGGATGACTGGTTACTTTTCTTTTTGCCCCAGACCTCTATTTTCGCTTTTTTACTTACCCCTAGCAGGCTGAGTTTTGTGCTTCCCCAACTACTGTAAGTCATTTCAATCTGTTTTAGCTTGGCTTCTTTTGTACCTGGAAGGCTCCAGGCACGAGTCGACAATCCGCTTGTTAGTACGCCCATAGAGGAAAGCTTTTTCTCACTACCATCTGTCATGACGACTTTTAAACCATTCATGTCTACCGTTCCTTGCACACATTTTAGTTTTATTTTACTGAAGCTTCGGTTTCGGAATAGGCTATTTGGTGTCACGGTATCTGTTTCTGTATGAAAGTTAACGGTTTTCGTTGCAATCAGCTCCCACTCATCGCTGTTATTAGCAAAAACACTCACGCTGGTGGCGGCTACCAGTGTGCAAAGTAGTAGCGTATTTAAGAATTTCATAATGTACCTCATATGTCATACCCAATGTGTGGCCGTTGGCAAAACGCTATGTTCAGGAATATCCAAATCATCTCATTGTGTTCAGGTGTTCCTTGAAGTCCTTTAGGTATAATCGCGATAATTTGATAGGATTGCCCTCGTTCAAATAGGTGACGGAAAATGTCAATTAACGAGAAACAGTATTTACGTGAAATGGGGATCAGCACATGGGAGCTGGTACACCCTGAAAGACTGGAAGGCTATCAATCGCCATTATTGGATTTGCAAAGTTCATGTAAACTCCTATTGGTATCGCCAATATGTCCAGAAAACGAGATGGCATTGATGTTTGAGCGCGTATTAAAAAGCATTAAGCTCACGCTTGATGATGCGCTACACCTAGAGCCTGAGCGCTTATCCATGCTGGGTGAACATCAGCTAGAGTGGGTGTGGTTTGCAGGCTGTGAGGCTGATCAAAGCATCAAGGCAAAGCACCTGACCTCGCCACTATTACAAGATATTGATGGTAATAACGAACAGCGCCGCGCATTGTGGCAACAAATCTGTTCGTACTCTTCTTAACGGAGCTAATGCGTGACAATTGAAATTACGCCGATGCGTGCAGAGCACCTCGACCAAGTTTGGCAAATCGAGCAGCAAGCACATTCTCACCCTTGGGCCGAATCTTTGGTTCGTGACTTATCCAGTCGCGGTGCTTGCCATCATGTGATGCTGGAAGGCTCTCAAGTGGTTGGTTACTTCTATGGACAGAATATTGTTGGAGAAGTGACACTATTAAATATTGCAGTAGCGCCTTCTCAACAGGGCAGAGGGCTAGGGCAAAAATTGCTGGACGCGTTTATTGAATACTGTGAACAAGCCAAAGCAGAGAGTGCTTGGTTAGAAGTGCGTGAAAGTAATCACCCAGCTATCCATATTTATGAGCAAGCAGGTTTTAATGAAGTGGACCGTCGTTACAACTATTACCCAGCTAAATCGGGAAATGGTAAGGAAGACGCCATTATCATGAGTTACTTATTTTTGAGTTAGTTTTAGGCCGTTACTAATTACCTCATCAACACTTATGCTTTAAATGCGTATCCGGATTCGAGGCTTTTGAATATGTAATAATAATTTTTTGAATTTTTACATCTCTTTGTGTGGAGCTGGCTTTCCCTTGTTAGTTGCAGGTAAAGGCTGGTGAGCCGAGTAAATTCAGTTCATGTCTTTCCAGTTTGCTAGCACAGCGATAATAAGCGAGAATACCGCACAATATCGAATAGTAGATATGCTTGCCTATTTTGTGAGCATGAAAGTAATTTAGAAGATTAACTAATGTCAAATCCCCTTTTTTTAGGCGAAGTGTCTAAGCGCAGAACGTTCGCTATTATTTCTCACCCGGATGCGGGTAAAACCACCATTACTGAAAAAGTACTGTTATTCGGAAACGCGATCCAAAAAGCAGGTACGGTTAAAGGTCGTGGTAACGCACAGCACGCAAAATCAGACTGGATGGAAATGGAAAAGGAACGTGGTATCTCGGTTACTACTTCTGTAATGCAGTTCCCTTACAACGATTGTCTGGTAAACCTACTTGATACGCCTGGACACGAAGACTTCTCGGAAGATACTTACCGTACTCTAACGGCAGTTGACTCATGTCTGATGGTTATCGATGCAGCGAAAGGTGTTGAGGACCGTACTCGTAAACTAATGGAAGTTACACGTCTACGTGACACGCCAATCGTAACCTTCATGAACAAACTTGACCGTGACGTTCGTGATCCAATGGAAGTATTGGATGAAGTAGAAAACGAATTGGGCATGATGTGTGCGCCAATCACATGGCCAATCGGCTGTGGTAAAGAGTTTAAAGGTGTTTACCACATTCACCGTGATGAAACGATTTTATACGAATCAGGTCACGGTCATGAGATTCAAGAAGTTCGAATCATCAAAGGTCTCGATAACCCAGAGCTTGATGAAAAAGTTGGTGCAGGCCTTGCGGAAAGTGTTCGAGAAGAGCTTGAGCTTGTCATGGGTGCTTGCCCTGAGTTTGATTTGGAAATGTTCTTAACAGGTGACCTGACGCCAGTTTACTTCGGTACTGCATTAGGTAACTTTGGTGTGGATCATATGCTAGACGGTCTAACTGAATGGGCTCCAGCGCCGAAAACTCGTCAAGCGGTTGAACGTGAAGTTGAAGCGACTGAAGAGAAGTTCTCTGGTTTCGTATTTAAGATCCAAGCGAATATGGACCCAAAACACCGCGACCGTATCGCATTCATGCGTATTGTATCGGGCACTTACACGCAAGGTATGAAGATGAACCACGTTCGTCTTGGCAAGCAAGTGAGTATCTCTGATGCAGTAACCTTTATGGCTGGTGACCGTGCACGTGCAGAACACGCTTACGCCGGTGACATCATTGGTCTACACAACCACGGCACTATTCAGATTGGTGATACCTTTACGCAAGGTGAATCACTGAAGTTCTCTGGTATTCCGAACTTCGCTCCGGAACTATTCCGTCGTATTCGCCTGAAAGATCCATTAAAGCAGAAGCAGCTTCTCAAAGGTTTGGTTCAGCTATCAGAAGAAGGTGCGGTACAGGTATTCCGTCCTCTACAGAACAACGATCTGATCGTTGGTGCCGTTGGTGTACTTCAGTTCGATGTTGTTGTGGCTCGTTTGAAATCTGAGTATAACGTTGAAGCGATTTATGAAGGCATTAACGTTGCAACTGCTCGTTGGGTTGAGTGTGGTGATGCGAAGAAACTGGATGAGTTCCAACGCAAGAATCAAGCGAACTTAGCATTGGATGGTGGTGATAACCTAACGTATATCGCTCCAACAATAGTTAACTTAAACTTGGCGAAAGAGCGTTTCCCTGACGTTGATTTCCGTGCGACGCGTGAGCACTAATTTGCACGGTTAGGGTAAGCCTTAACGCAAACTAGATTTTAAAACGCCCTTGGCTATAAACTTAGCCAAGGGCGTTTTTATATAAGGATAAGATATGAATTGGTTTAAACGTGGGCTAAAGCGTTACGACAACTGGTGTAAAGAGATGGGGTTAACTCCCGATCAGAAACGCAGTTGTGTCCCATATCGAAAAGACCCAGCCCATCAAACTGAAGAGAAGAGTGAAGCCCAACCATCCTCTGATTTTCTGCCCGCAGATACAGATAAAAAGCGTCAAGATGAAGCTCTTTGATACGCACTGCCACTTTGATTTTGATGTGTTTCAAGATGACTTTGCACATCAACTTGAGCTTGCTCAAACGCAAGGCGTCGCAAGAATTTTGATTCCTTCCGTCGGTCCGCAAAACTGGGCTCGTATTCAAACTTTGGCAGAGCAACATGCCAATTTGTATTATGCGCTCGGCTTTCATCCGTATTTTCTTGAAGATAACGTTGAGCAGCACCTTACAGAGCTAGAAGGCTATCTAAATCAAAAAGGGCAGCAGTGCGTGGCAATAGGAGAGTGTGGTTTAGATTTTGCCATTGATGTTGATCCACAGTTGCAAGAAAAGATACTTGAAGTTCAATTTGAGCTGGCTAGACGCTTCGAACTCCCAGTTATTTTACATAGCCGAAAAGCGCACAATCGCCTCATTCAAATGGTGAAAGCGGCGAATCTCCCTAGAGGTGGTGTGCTACACGCTTTTTCTGGGAGTTATCAGCAAGCCATGGAGTGGGTCAAATTAGGTTTTTTTATCGGTGTAGGAGGAACGATTACCTACCCAAGAGCCAAGAAAACACGCGACGCAATTCAAAAATTACCACTCGAAAACCTAGTAATCGAAACAGACGCACCAGATATGCCTATACTTGGATATCAAGGGGAGTCAAATCACCCAGCCAAACTCATTCACGTCTTTAATGAGCTCGTAGAGTTGCATAACGGCCGAAAGCAATCGATTGCCTCTCAACTGTGGAAAAATAGCAATTTTGCTTTCTCGATATGTGAATAAAATCTAAAGATGTGGTTTGAAATCGAAAACGTTTTCCTGCTTATTGTGAATTAACTCACAAAGCTGGTTGAATCAATCATGAATCTTATAGGAAAGTGTGAGGCTGGCATTACTTTAATTGATTCTGCATGAGTATAATTGCCCCCGCTTTATAGCTCCATTTTGTAACACGCCAATAAATAACTTATAAGGAAGTCATAAACTATGAGCCTGTTTATGAGCCTAATCGGTATGGTAGTGCTTCTTGCGATTGCAGTGGCATTTTCTAACAACCGAAAAGCTATCAACTTTAGAACTGTGGGTGGCGCATTCGCTATCCAATTCGCATTAGGTGCATTTGTTCTGTATGTACCTTGGGGCCGTGATCTACTAAACGGTTTCTCTTCAGGTGTTTCTAACGTTATCAACTACGGTAACGATGGTTCATCATTCCTATTCGGTGGTCTTGTTTCTGACAAGATGTTCGAAGTATTCGGCGGCGGCGGTTTCATCTTCGCATTCCGTGTTCTTCCTACACTGATCTTCTTCTCTGCACTGATTTCAGTTCTTTACTACATTGGCGTTATGCAATGGGTTATCAAGATTCTTGGTGGCGCACTACAAAAAGCGCTAGGCACTTCGCGTGCGGAATCAATGTCAGCAGCAGCTAACATTTTCGTAGGTCAAACTGAGGCACCTCTAGTTGTTCGTCCATTCGTTCCAAAAATGACTCAATCAGAGCTATTCGCGGTAATGTGTGGTGGTCTAGCTTCTGTTGCTGGTGGTGTGCTAGCTGGTTACGCATCTATGGGTGTTCCACTAGAGTACCTAGTTGCGGCATCATTCATGGCAGCACCAGGTGGTCTACTGTTCGCTAAAATCCTTCACCCAGAGACTGACCAGCCTCACGAAAGTATCGAAGAAGCGATGGACGGCGGTGACGACAAACCAGTTAACGTAATCGACGCAGCTGCGGGCGGTGCGGCTTCTGGTCTACAACTTGCGCTTAACGTAGGTGCAATGCTAATCGCATTCGTTGGTCTAATCGCGCTAATCAACGGTATGCTAGGTGGCATCGGTGGTTGGTTCGGCATGCCAGAACTAACACTAGAGCTAATTCTAGGTTACGCGTTCTCTCCACTAGCATTCCTAATCGGTGTTCCATGGGCAGAAGCTGTAACAGCTGGTTCATTCATCGGTCAGAAAATCGTAGTGAACGAATTCGTTGCTTACTTGAACTTCACACCATACCTAGGTGAAAACGCTCAAGTAATCGCGGCAACTGGTGAAGTAATGTCTGAGAAGACAACAGCTATCATCTCATTCGCACTATGTGGTTTCGCGAACCTTTCTTCTATCGCGATTCTACTTGGTGGTCTAGGTAGCCTTGCACCAAACCGTCGTAGTGACATCGCTCGCATGGGTGTTAAAGCAGTTCTTGCAGGTACGTTGTCTAACCTTATGGCAGCGACAATTGCAGGCTTCTGCTTAAGCCTTGCAGCACTATAATTAGAATCGGTTCTTAATATATAGACGCCGTTTTACATCATGCCCTGTAGCAAGAGATTGCTGCGGGGCATTTTTCGTTTTTCGGGCTCCAAAATTTCATCGGGTGTTTGCCTTAGTCGAGGTATTACGCAGTCAATGGAATAGGGGCTAGGAAATTTTGAGATACAAACCGTTTGCGCTCTATTTGGTGCTACAGTTTTGCGGTGAAACTCTATAATGTATTAATCACAGGATAGTGGTTAAGCTTGATTCTTAATCACGTAATGAATATTACATAATCGATGGGCAAATGAATTGCCCTGCAATATTAGATCTAATAGGCGTTTTGCTTTGTGATGTGATATTAAAGACACCGCAATCATAGATTGTTGTGCCATAGGCCAAACTGGTACTGTGCGGTGACAAGGATAGCAATTGGCATATGATAAATTTTCGCTGTATATGCCGAGTCTTCAGGGAACCAAGTCCGTTCATTAATAGACTGTTTAGCCATTTACTCACATTGTCTCGACTTGTTGATTATAGTTAAAGACGTGATGTAAGGCTGAGTAGTGAATTTTTTGAATATTGATCGGAGATAGAAATGAGCGATTTAAAAGCAGCAGCGCTACGTGCACTTAAACTTATGGACCTAACTACGTTGAATGACGATGACACTGATGCAAAAGTGATCTCACTATGTCATGACGCGAAAACAGCAGTAGGCAACACAGCTGCAATTTGTATTTACCCTCGCTTTATTCCTATTGCTAAGAAGACACTTCGTGAGCAAGGTACGCCAGAGGTTCGTATTGCAACAGTAACGAACTTCCCACATGGTAACGACGACATTGAAATCGCAGTTGCTGAAACAAAAGCGGCGGTTGCTTACGGTGCAGACGAAGTTGACGTAGTTTTTCCTTACCGCGCGCTAATGGCGGGTGATGAGAAAGTAGGCTTCGAACTAGTTAAGCAATGTAAAGAAGCTTGTGGTGACATTCTTCTTAAAGTGATCATCGAAACAGGTGAACTAAAAGAAGAAGCACTAATCAAGAAAGCATCTCAAATCTGTATTGAAGCAGGTGCTGACTTCATTAAAACTTCAACTGGTAAAGTGCCAGTAAACGCAACACCAGAATACGCTCGCATGATGCTTGAAGTTATTCGCGACATGGGTGTTGCAGAAACTGTTGGTTTCAAACCAGCAGGTGGTGTGCGCACTGCTGAAGACGCAGCTGCATACCTAGCAATGGCTGACGAAATCCTAGGTGACAACTGGGTTGATGCTCGTCACTACCGTTTTGGTGCGTCTAGCCTGCTAACCAACCTACTAAATACATTAGAAGTATCGGACGACGTCGCTGATCCAACAGCGTACTAATTCCAATAATACGTCTGAACGGTAGCACCTAAACGGGTGCTACCAAACCTCTTCTATCCTACTACAACCATGGCTCAAAAGAGCTTGGGAGGCACTAATGTATTTACCACAAGAAATCATTCGTAAAAAACGTGACGGCGAAGTCCTAACCGCCGATGAAATCAACTTCTTTATTCAAGGCGTAGCGAACAACACGGTATCTGAAGGTCAGATTGCGGCGTTTGCTATGACGATTTTCTTTAATGAAATGACCATGGATGAGCGCATCGCCTTAACGTGTGCAATGCGTGATTCGGGCATGGTTATCGACTGGAGCCACATGAATTTCGGTGGTCCAATTGTCGACAAACACTCAACCGGTGGTGTGGGTGACGTAACTTCTTTAATGCTTGGCCCAATGGTGGCAGCGTGTGGCGGTTTCGTACCTATGATCTCTGGCCGCGGTCTTGGTCATACAGGCGGTACGCTGGATAAACTTGAATCTATCCCTGGTTACAACATTACGCCGAGCAACGATGTTTTTGGTCAAGTAACCAAAGACGCTGGTGTGGCGATCATCGGTCAAACTGGTGACCTTGCTCCTGCGGATAAGCGTGTTTACGCGACTCGTGATATTACCGCAACGGTAGACAATATCTCCCTGATTACGGCGTCGATCCTTTCTAAGAAACTGGCGGCGGGTCTGGAATCGCTAGTGATGGACGTAAAAGTGGGTTCAGGTGCATTTATGCCAACTTACGAAGCGTCTGAAGAGCTAGCAAAATCAATCGTTGCGGTAGCAAACGGTGCTGGCACTAAGACTACGGCAATTCTTACGGACATGAACCAAGTATTGGCGTCTTCAGCGGGTAACGCAGTAGAAGTTCGTGAAGCGGTTCGTTTCTTAACAGGTGAATACCGTAACCCTCGTCTACTTGAAGTGACCATGGCTTCATGTGCTGAAATGTTAGTACTTGGCAAGCTTGCTGAGAACACAGAAGACGCACGCGCAAAACTAATGGAAGTGCTGGATAACGGCAAAGCGGCTGAGTGCTTCGGCAAGATGGTTGCTGGCTTAGGCGGCCCTGCGGACTTCGTAGAAAACTACGACAACTACTTAGAAAAAGCAGAAATCATCAAGCCAGTTTACGCAACAGAAACGGGCATTGTCTCTGCAATGGATACACGTGCTATCGGCATGGCTGTGGTTGCTATGGGTGGTGGTCGTCGTGTTGCTACTGATGAAATCGACTACGCAGTTGGTTTCGACGAGTTCATCCGCCTAGATGAGGTCGCAGACAGTGATAAACCTCTTGCGGTCATCCACGCTCGCACTGAAGAGCAATGGGAAGAAGCGGCAAAAGCACTGCGCAGTGCAATCAAAGTAGGTGGTGAATACACACCAACTCCAGAGGTTTACCGCCAAATTCGTGCAGAAGATATCTAATAGAACAAGTAATTACACAAGGCCTACTCAACCATAATAAAAAGCCGAGTGGGCCTAAGGAACGAGCAATGAAAAGAGCATTTATTTTAGTACTAGACTCATTCGGTATCGGTGCAACTGCCGACGCTAAAGAATTTGGTGATGTAGGTTCAGACACACTAGGTCACATCGCTGACCAATGTGAAAAAGGCTTAGCAGATAACGACAATCGCCAAGGTGCACTTCGCCTTCCAAATCTATCGAAACTTGGTTTGGCAATGGCGCATAAAGAATCGACAGGTCGCTTCGCACCTGGACTAGACGCAGACGCTGAAATCATTGGTGCATACGGTCATGCAGCAGAGCTTTCTTCAGGTAAAGACACGCCGTCTGGTCACTGGGAAATCGCAGGTGTTCCTGTTCTGTTTGACTGGGGTTACTTCACTGACAAAGCAAACAGCTTCCCGAAAGAATTGACTGACCGCATTCTTGAGCGTGCAGGTCTTGACGGTTTCCTAGGTAACTGCCACGCATCTGGTACTCAAGTTCTTGACGATCTTGGTGAAGAGCACATGAAGACTGGCAAACCAATCTTCTACACGTCTGCTGACTCTGTATTCCAAATCGCATGTCACGAAGAGACTTTCGGTCTAGACCGTCTACTAGAGCTTTGCCAAATCGCACGTGAAGAGCTAGAAGATTACAACATTGGTCGTGTTATCGCGCGCCCATTCGTTGGTGCTGGTAAAGGTCAATTTGAGCGTACAGGTAACCGTCGTGATCTTTCTGTAGAGCCACCATCAGCAACGGTTCTTCAGAAGCTCGTTGATGAGAAGCAAGGCAACGTGGTTTCTATTGGTAAGATTGCTGATATCTACGCAAACTGCGGCATCACTAAGAAAGTGAAAGCGACAGGTATCCCTGCATTGTTCGAAGCAACGCTAGAGCAAATCAAAGAAGCGGGCGACAACACGATCGTATTCACTAACTTTGTAGACTTCGACTCAGCTTACGGTCACCGTCGTGACGTAGCGGGTTACGCAGCGGCACTTGAGTACTTCGATGGTCGTATCAACGAAGTGCTAGAGATTATGGAAGAAGACGATGTGCTTATCCTAACGGCAGACCACGGCTGTGACCCAACATGGCCAGGTACTGACCATACTCGTGAGCACATCCCAGTATTGGTTTATGGTCAAAAAGTACCAGCTGGTTCTCTTGGCCGCCGCGAAACATTCGCAGATATCGGTCAAACATTGGCAAGTTACTTCGGTACTTCTCCAATGGATTACGGTAAGAACTTCCTATAATTAGTTAGGTTTTTGAAAACTAGGAGCTTGATTGCTCCTAGTTTTATGTTTGCAGTATGTAAATGCTGCTTGTCGGAAATGAGAATACTCTGGCTTATATCGCCTTAAGCGCGGAGCGCTAGAGAAAGGTTAAGGAAAAGAAAATGGCAACTCCACATATCAATGCTGAAATGGGTGCATTTGCAGACGTCGTACTGATGCCTGGTGATCCACTACGTGCAAAATACATCGCAGAGACTTTCCTTGAAGATGTCGTTCAAGTGTGTGACGTTCGTAATATGTTTGGTTACACAGGCACATACAAAGGCCGTAAGATCTCGGTAATGGGCCACGGTATGGGTATCCCATCATGCTCGATTTACGCGACTGAACTAATCAAAGACTTCGGCGTGAAGAAAATCATCCGTGTTGGCAGCTGTGGCGCAGTGAATGAAGACATCAAAGTGCGTGATGTTGTGATCGGCATGGGTGCATGTACTGACTCTAAAGTGAACCGTATCCGCTTTAAAGGTCATGACTTCGCGGCAATCGCAGACTACAACATGGTTCGTGCGGCAGAAGACGCTGCAAAAGCTCGCGGTATTGACGTTAAAGTTGGTAACCTATTCTCAGCAGAGCTTTTCTACACGCCAGATCCAGAAATGTTCGATGTAATGGACAAGTACGGCATTGTTGGTGTTGAAATGGAAGCGGCTGGTATTTACGGTGTTGCGGCAGAATACGGTGCAAAAGCTCTGACAATCTGTACGGTTTCTGATCATATCAAGACTGGCGAACAGACTACATCTGACGAGCGTCAAACGACATTCAACGACATGATGCTAATCGCACTAGATTCAGTATTGCTTGGTGACGAAGAGTAAGCGACGAAGAGTCATTCTATTTTTCGCTCTCAAGAGCTAAAAAAACAGCCCACACATTGCGGGCTGTTTTTATATGAGTTGTTAGCGCTACCTAGTTACTTGGTTAGCAGCAGGTTTGGCGCTTTTTTACGACGTATCGGTTGTCGACGTAAAATCAAGATGAACAACATACCACAGACAAAGCTCATTAAGACCATCATGTACATATAACGATCGCTCTTGCGATAGTGGTGGTCAGAAATAGCCGTCACCCGGCCCGTCTCAAAGGTCACGCGAACAAAACCGATAAGCGCACCATCTGCAAAAACTGGTTCAACCAACTGCTGGCGACCAATGGAAGCTGTTGCCAAAGGCGTATCCAGGCCAAGAACTTCGCGTACCGATAATGCCTCTTCACTAGACGCTAAACGTACACCCTGTGCATCGTAGATTGTTGCATCAAACACTAAACGGTCTTGTGCTAGCTGGTTTGTTAGCTGAAGTAATCGTTCTTGATCTTTAGTTAAAATCATCTCACTGGCAGAAAGAGACGCCTGTGAAATCAAAACTTTGGTGAGCGTTTCAAGCTGTTGTGCTTGAATTTTCTCATTACCCTTACTGATCACAACACTGTTTTTTATTGTGATAAACAACATCACACACAGTAGGATTAGTGCCAGAATTCTTAGGGCATTCCTTACTGAGAACAAAGATTCACTCATGCTCTTTACTCATCCATTTAAAATAAAACAAAGACTTGCCTTTTTAGTTTGTTGAGGTAACGTTTTAGCAAAGTCATAAGGGATTATATACATGGACGCGTCAAAAAGCTTGCCTATCAGAAAACATACGACACTTTTAAAACGATTACCCGAGACTCGATTTGCCTCCCAATTAGATAAAGCAAAAGCAAACTGGATCGTATTTGCTGAGTACCTTTCGCCAAGTCACTTCGAAGACATTGATTTCTTCACCGGCTTTTACAACCCAATACTAGAAACGTGGAAAGTTGGCCAATATGAAGTAGCCCTGATGGCCGGAGAGTTGACTCCTCAACATGAAACGATCTTACAAAGTCTCAACCTAGATTACGCCTCGCTTAATGAAGTGCCCGATCTATCAACCCAAGGGTTGATTGTATTTGATATGGATTCAACGGCGATCCAGATAGAGTGTATTGATGAAATCGCGAAACTGGCAGGAGTAGGGGATGAGGTCGCTGAAGTCACTGAACGTGCCATGCAAGGTGAGCTGGATTTTGAGCAAAGTTTACGTCAGCGAGTTGGTAAGCTCAAAGGTGCCGATGAATCAATTCTTGAACAAGTTCGTTCCCAGTTACCATTCATGCCGGACTTTGAAGCGCTAATTGCGACGTTGAAAGCCTTGGGCTGGAAAACAGCGATTGCCTCCGGTGGTTTTACTTACTTCTCTGATTACATCAAAGATAAAGTCGACTTAGACTTTGCTCGCTCCAATCAATTAGAAATTATTGACGGCAAACTCACGGGTAAAGTACTTGGCGATGTGGTAACGGCGCAGATGAAGTCTGACATTCTAGTGGAACTGGCGGATGAATATGAAATTGAGCAGCACAACACGGTTGCTGTCGGTGATGGCGCTAATGATCTTGTGATGATGTCGGTGGCAGGATTAGGGATTGCGTATCACGCAAAACCAAAAGTGGAAGCTCAAGCGCAATCAGCGATTCGCTTTGCAGGGTTGGGCGGTGTGCTCTGTATTTTATCTGGCGCATTGGTGAAGCAGCAAAAGGTCAGCTGGAAAGCTAAACCTTAACCATCCATTCAAAAACACCGCCAGAAAGGCGGTGTTTTTTCAATTTGGTATGACTTTGAATTTACTCGGTTAACTCCAATCTAATTACTACCTCTTCAGTAATGTCTTCAAATTCACTGTAACCAACGAGCGCCGTCAACTCTTTTTCTAACTTGCTTGCTTGATGTACACCAAATTGGGTTAAGTCACTTAAATCTTGTTGCAGTAATGATGTCATCGGATCGAAAATTGGCGCAGTAGAAAGGCGAATCACGTAAAAGTCACCCATCATTCGCGCTTTCTTTATAAATTGAATCCGCTCTTTTACGCTGTTGAACTCTTGATGAAGCTTTGACTCAATGCCTGTAATTTTATTGCCTACTTTTGCGGCGCTTATGTAGATATCCTGATGTCTGGCTTGAGCACCTTCTACACGTTTTATTGGCTCTGCGATTAATGTGCTTGTCCGGCCTTTAAAGATAGGTTCAAGTGACAACAGTTGGTCATGCCCAAGACGGGCAAAAAGTTCAATGTGTTTAGGTAGCGGCAAGTTCACCCCGATAACGGGGGTTTTTATTGAAGATGACGTACTCTTACTGATAAAAATGGGCGTGCTCAGCGTACGCGAGAGCAACATGCAGTGCAGCCTTTCAAGTAGAGCATTACTTGGTAGCGTCTCTTTTTGCGGGATTAGCTTGTCTTGATTGTGCTCGATAATGCTGTTGAAAAAAGCGATTACCTTCATGGTTTGGCTGCTTTCATCAATAACTAGCTGCACGCTACAACCGTCTGGGCTTACACGAATTACTCGGTATGGCACCGACATTAACGGCAATTTTTTATCGTAGAGTTGTAATTCTCGAAAGTTGATTCTTACCTCTTGCCCAGAACGTAACATCGTAGGCTCACTTAGCCTAATTCCGAGTCCTCGTTTGGAAAGGTCAACAGTACAGCCGCCTGTTTTAGTTTGTCCTGAGTACAACTCTAAAGGTGTTTTAAAACGATAACGAGGCTCTTTTCGACGAGACTTTGCATCAAAATAAATGCCTTTTGGATTGCCGATAACTCTTCTCGGATGACGAAACGCGTTTAACGTATTAGCGGGTAAGCGCGGCTTTTCAGTTAGCAGGTAATCCTGCCCTGATTTTTCGTCAGCAATTTCTTGCAAAATACCAATATGAGTCAGTGATTGAGACGTTTCTGCTAACTCTGGAGAGAAAGCTGCTAGGTCTTCCTGTTCTTGCTCAGATAGTTCAAAGATTGAAATTCTAAAGGCGCGCCAACTCTCTCGTTTGCCACCTAAATGCCAAAATAGCTGGCGCTGTTCGCGAGTTGCTTCAGGGCGAAACATCGAATAGAAATAGGTTCGATTCTCGTGCTCGTGAGTAAATGAATAAAGGACATTGGTTGTTCCTTTCACACCAGGCTTAATGAGTGACGCGATGCGTTGCTCGTTGAATAAGGAACCAAACATTTGCTGGTTTCTCTCATCGTGCCAGTATTGCCAAAGCTTTTGATTGTTTGGCGTTAACATTGCTAATTTTAGGTCACTACCATCAAAGAATAGAGGCAAGCTGCTGGTGTGCTTTAGTGCGATGTGCTCATAACCGCGAGTTCGAGCTCGAATAATCTTGTCTTGATTGTCGTGACGAGCCCTTTTAGCAGCACTGTTGAGCGCTTCATCTATCACTCTGGTGACGACATTGGTGTCAGTTAAGCGTATGGTTCTGAGGTATCGAACTGAGTCATTTTCGTAACAGTCATCAACCGCGAGTATGCGGTATGCAAGCGGTTTCTCTATACCTGCAACGTTAGATTTGCTGGCAAATTCAGTAAACGTGACCTGAATAATTTCCCCAAGGTTATATTTAAATGCGCTAGGGACTTTGAACTTTGCGCCAGAGCTAGATAAATCAATGCTTAATCCATGAAGAAGCTGTCCTTTAGAACGGCAAATTTCAACTTGAGATTGGACTTTCAAGCGTTTTTCTTGGCGCTTTAAATCGTAGCCTAGGTGAACGGGTTCTGCTAAGAACGGGCTTTTAGGATCCGTTAACGATTGCGTTTTTTGCTGAGTAAGGCGCTTGCTCATTACGCGAAAGTTATTTCGCGTGTTGACCAATGCTTCCCACATTCCTTCCGTGTAGCAGCCAAACTTTTTGATGTTTTTATGGTAAGCGTTGAAAGCAACATCATCCAACCAATGTGGAATGCCATCCAAAATATACTCGCGACATTCGCCTTGAACGCGACCTCGCAAATCAATGCTTTTTTTGCATGGAGCCATTAAGCGGTTAAGTTCCATTTTAACCAAAATTTTGGCCGAAGGCGGCTCTTCCTCGGTCAGTTGGCCAAGGACAAAGTCAAAGTCATTCGTACCGTAAACGGGAATGAGTCGTTCTGCGAGCGAGAGAATTTCAGATTGCTGCATTATTTCTGTTAGAGTATGTCGTTACTTTAAATTGTATCGGCTAAGCGAAGTAATACTTAAGTATATCAATAGTTCATTTCAGTTCAGGTCTGACTTGGCTGTGCTTAGTCACATTTGTAGAAAAAATTGAGGCATCATGGCGAAAGCAAAACGAGCGTATGTTTGTAATGATTGTGGCGCGGACTTTCCCCGTTGGCAGGGGCAGTGTAACGCATGTGGTGCATGGAATACGATAACAGAAGTACGTATCGCTGCATCGCCAACCGTTGCTCGCAATGAACGCTTAAGCGGCTACGCTGGTTCCGCAACAGAAGCAACGGTTCAAACGCTATCCGAAATTGATCTGCAAGAAGTACCTCGCTTCACCAGTGGGTTTAAAGAGCTTGACCGCGTCTTGGGTGGTGGTGTTGTGCCAGGTGCCGCAATTTTGATTGGTGGTAACCCTGGTGCAGGTAAATCAACCCTTCTGTTGCAAACCATGTGTAGTTTATCTGCGCAAATGCCAACGCTTTACGTAACCGGTGAAGAGTCGTTACAGCAGGTGGCAATGCGTGCTTCCCGATTGGGCTTGCCGAAAGATCATTTAAAAATGCTATCGGAAACGAACGTCGACAAAATTTGCCAAATCGCCGAAAAAGAGCAGCCTCGTATAATGGTAATAGACTCGATTCAGGTGATGCACGTTTCTGATGTTCAATCGTCGCCTGGCAGTGTTGCTCAGGTACGTGAATCTGCGACGGCTCTGACACGATACGCAAAACAGAATAATGTTGCGGTATTTATTGTTGGTCACGTAACAAAAGATGGTACCCTTGCGGGCCCCAAAGTTCTTGAACACATTATCGACTGTTCGGTACTACTCGATGGTGGAACGGATAGCCGATTCCGCACTTTGCGTAGTCATAAAAACCGTTTTGGCGCTGTGAATGAGCTTGGTGTCTTTGCAATGACAGGCCAAGGATTGAAAGAAGTGAGTAACCCATCAGCGATCTTCCTTTCTCGTGGTGAAGAAGAAACATCAGGCTCTTCCGTCATGGTGGTTTGGGAAGGCACGCGCCCTCTGCTAGTAGAGATTCAAGCGCTGGTGGATTACTCGCAGTTAGCCAACCCTCGTCGTGTTGCGGTCGGCTTGGAGCAGAACCGCCTATCACTTTTGCTCGCGGTGTTGCATAAGCATGGTGGCTTACAAATGGCAGACCAAGATGTCTTTGTTAATGTGGTTGGCGGTGTTAAGGTGACGGAGACGAGCGCTGATCTTGCTTTAGTTATGGCGCTTTTATCGAGTTTTCGTGACCGTCCACTCCCTAAAGATGTGGTGATTTTTGGTGAGGTAGGGCTTGCGGGCGAAATCCGTCCAGTGCCAAGTGGGCAAGAGCGTTTGAATGAAGCGTTCAAACATGGTTTCAAGAAAGCCATCGTGCCAGCAGCCAACATGCCGAAAGGTGGCATCCCTGGCATGCAAATTCACGGCGTTAAGAAATTGTCGGAAGCTATAGAGGCTTTTGACGAGCTGTAATGCTCATAAGAATGGTATTTGTGCAATCACAAACTGTTCTATCCGTCCTCAATAAAATGCGAATAAAGTACATAAATTGCTGTGTTTGACTATGCTTTGGGGACGGAAATTTCACGTTAAAATTTTTTTTCTTCCATCCGCACGCAAGGGTATCAGTATTGACAGAATGTGATATACTCTGCGCGCACTTTATACCTTATTAACAGAGTAAGACAATGACTGATTTATCAAAATACAGAAACATTGGTATTTTTGCTCACGTAGACGCGGGTAAAACTACCTCTACAGAGCGTATCCTAAAGCTAACTGGTAAGATCCATAAGATCGGTGACACTCACGACGGTTCAACTACTACTGACTTCATGGAGCAGGAAGCTGAGCGTGGTATCACAATCCAGTCTGCAGCAACAACTTGTTTCTGGAACGATCACCGTCTAAACATCATCGATACTCCTGGACACGTTGACTTCACTATCGAAGTTTACCGTTCTCTAAAAGTACTTGACGGTGGTATCGGTGTATTCTGTGGTTCTGGTGGTGTTGAGCCTCAGTCAGAAACTAACTGGCGTTACGCTGACGAATCACACGTATCACGTCTGATCTTCGTTAACAAACTAGACCGTATGGGCGCAGATTTCTACAAAGTTGTAGATCAAGTACAGAACGTACTAGGTGCTACACCTCTAGTTATGACTCTACCTATCGGTATCGAAGAAGATTTCGTAGGTGTTGTAGACGTACTAAGCCAACAAGCTTACGTATGGGATGAGTCTGGCCAACCAGAGAACTACGAAGTTCAAGATATTCCAGCAGACATGGTAGAAAAAGCTGCTGAATACCGTGAAATGCTAATCGAAACTGCTCTAGAGCAAGACGAAGATCTAATGATGGCTTACCTAGAAGAAGGCGAAGAGCCATCTCTAGAAGACATCAAACGTTGTATCCGTAAAGGTACTCGTGATCTAGCATTCTTCCCAACTTACTGTGGTTCAGCGTACAAGAACAAAGGTATCCAACTTATTCTTGACGCGGTAATTGATTACCTACCATCTCCAACAGAAGTTGATCCACAGCCTCTAACTGATTCAGAGACTGGTGAGCCAACTGGTGAAGTTGCGACTGTATCTGCAGACGAGCCACTACGTGCTCTTGCATTTAAGATCATGGATGACCGCTTCGGTGCTCTAACCTTTATCCGCATCTACTCTGGTAAGATGAAGAAAGGTGACACAATCCTTAACTCTGCAACTGGTAAAACAGAGCGTATCGGCCGTATGGTTGAGATGCACGCGGACGAGCGTAACGAGATCGATTCAGCACAAGCTGGTGACATCATCGCTGTAGTTGGTATGAAGAACGTTCAAACTGGTCACACTCTATGTGATCCTAAGCACGAATGTACTCTTGAGCCAATGATCTTCCCAGATCCAGTAATCTCTATCGCAGTTAAGCCTAAAGATAAAGGCGGTTCTGAGAAGATGGGTATTGCGATCGGTAAAATGGTTGCAGAAGATCCATCATTCCAAGTTGAGACTGATGAAGATTCAGGCGAAACTATCCTGAAAGGTATGGGTGAACTTCACCTAGACATCAAGGTAGATATCCTTAAGCGTACTTACGGCGTTGAGCTAGAAGTTGGTGCTCCACAGGTTGCTTACCGTGAAACTATCACTCAAGCAATCGAAGATAGCTACACGCACAAGAAACAGTCTGGTGGTTCTGGTCAGTTCGGTAAGATCGATTACCGCATCAAACCAGGTGAGCCAAACTCTGGCTTCACGTTCAAATCAACAGTTGTTGGTGGTAACGTACCTAAAGAATTCTGGCCTGCAGTTGAGAAAGGCTTTGCGTCAATGATGGAGCACGGTGTTCTAGCTGGCTTCCCTACTCTAGACGTTGAAGTTGAACTATTCGACGGTGGTTTCCACGCAGTTGACTCTTCAGCTATCGCTTACGAAATCGCAGCGAAAGGTGCATTCCGTCAGTCTATGCCTAAAGCTGGCGCGCAACTTCTTGAGCCAATCATGAAAGTTGACGTGTTCACTCCAGAAGATCACGTTGGTGACGTAATCGGTGACCTTAACCGTCGTCGTGGTATGATCAAAGACCAACAAGCAGCGTCTACTGGCGTACGTATCAAGGGTGATGTACCTCTATCAGAAATGTTTGGTTACATCGGTACTCTACGTACTATGACTTCTGGTCGTGGTCAGTTCTCTATGGAGTTCTCACACTACGCACCATGTCCAACAAACGTTGCAGAGCAAGTAATTGCTGACGTTAAAGAGCGTAACGCTAAGAAGTAATTCTTAAGTTAACTCTATAACTTGAAAGCCCCGCTTAGTGCGGGGCTTTTTGTATCTAGCAGTCTTATACGCAGAGCGTTTTTGTTTTATTCCTATTTAGCGTTTGTTTTGACGATTGTTATGATGTCGTTCTAGTGCTGTTGCCTTTTAGGTCAATGGTCTTAAAGTCTGGTACCACTGACTTTTCAAATATTTCTATTTCTTCCTTCAACCATTGCGCAAACAATTGAGCTTTAGGTCTTTTTAAGTAGCCTTTTGGCGCACACAAGTAATACGCAAAGTTGGGCTTGATAGCGATATCTCCAATTCGGACCAATTTGCCAGAACGAAAATATTGATGAGCTAAACTGTGTTTTACTAATGCCACGCCTTGAAGTGATAGTGCAGCCTCAAGCACGAGATGTGATCCACTGTATTTTAAGGTAGGCTTTGCTGCGCAGTGACCCAAGGTTGCTAACCACATATTCCAATCAAGATCAGGCCAAACATCTTCAATCAGCTCAGCTTTGCTTAAATCCTCGATGTTATAGATCCCGTGCTCTTTCTGGTACACCGGATGACAAGCTGGATAAAAAGCTTCGTCCATTAGCCATTGTGATTCTAAATTGGGGTACTTTCCTAAACCGTAACGAACACATAAATCTATCTGGCTATCTTGAAAAGACACCAAATCATTGGTTGGTTCTAATAGCAAGGCGATATCAGGGTGACGCTGACGAAAAGCCGTAATTTTCGGGACTAACCAATGATGAGCGAAAGAGGGGAGTGTTGATATCGAAAGGTGGTTCGGGTTTGGATCTTGATTGACTAATCTAACCCCTTGCTGCAAATGAGCAAACCCTCTTTCTGCCTGACTAAACAGTAGCTCTCCCTCAGGTGTGAGCACGATTTTTCTGTGCTGACGAACAAATAGGTCCGTGCCTAAGAACTCTTCTAAATGACGAATTTGCTGACTAATGGCCGCTGGCGTAACAAACAGTTCTTTTGCTGCCGTTTTAAAGCTTCCTTCCTTTGCTGCAACGAAAAAGTAATACAAGCCCTGTAAGGGAGGCATTCGATCTTTCACATTAGTTTTCCTTAACTCTATGGCAGATTCTATCGTTTGAGGATATCAGCGTAGTCGCTGATTATTAAGTGGTCAACATTGTATAGGGATCTTTGAAATGGAAAACATGACACACACTTGTGAGCGTACTATACCTACTGCCCATCAGAGCGGGTTACAGTTAATTTATTCTAAACTGGCGGCTTGGAGAAGGAACTATAAGACACGTCGTCACTTGAGAGAGTTACCAAAGCACCTTTGGGACGATATTGGATTAGGTGAAAGGGAGATTAGTTGTGAAGTGAGTAAGCCATTCTGGAGAGAGTAGTCTATGAGTTTGATTCAAGCTCAAAGTTAAGTTGCACTCCCCAATGGTGTTGAGGAGTGCAAGCAAAATTACAAGTCTTCTTCCCACACGACCAATTCATCTTTTGGCCAATTGTGGCCTATCTCATGATACTTTTGTTCGAGCACATGACGTTTAATTTTAAGCGTTGGCGTCAGTACGCCATTTTCTATACTCCAAGGTTCTTTAATCATTAACACACCTTTGATTTGCTCATGAGAGGCGAGTTCTTGATTCATCCTGGCAATAACTTTACGTGTGGTACGTGCGTATCGCTCTCGATCAAAGTTAGGGAAGTCATGTGGCACAACCAAAAGAATCGGAGCGGGTAGCCCTAAACCGATGAGACACATCATCTCTACGCGACTGTACTCGAAAAGCTTTTTCTCGATAGGTACCGGAGAGACAAATTTACCTTTGGCGGTTTTGAAGTTATCTTTTTTACGGCCTTGAATCGTTAGATAACCATCTGAATCGATAGCGCCGATATCGCCTGTGTGTAGCCAGCCCTCTGAATCAAAAGACTCTTGGGTGGCAATATCATTTTTGTAGTAGCCAGAAAATAGCCCTTTGCCACGCACCATGATTTCATCATCGGCTGCGATTTTTAACTCAATGCCTGGCCCTGCATTACCGACACTACCAATTTTGTCAGCTCTAAATGGGTAGTTGAGCGTGCTGTAGGCAAATGATTCCGTCATCCCCCAAGCCTCTGTGATATCAAGGCCCACTGAGTGGTACCATTCCAACAGCGCTGGCGAGACAGGTGCAGAGCCACAGCCTAATACTCGAGCCTGATCTAAACCTAGACCATCTGCTAGCTTTTTCTTGATCAAAGAATTGACGAATGGGATTTTCAACAGAATATTGAGCTTCTTCTGTGGAAGTTTGTCTTGAATACGTTGCTGGAATAGCGTCCATAATCGTGGGACGGAGATAAACAGAGTTGGTCGGTGCATCTTCACATCTTCGATAAAAGTGTCCAGTGACTCTGGAAATGCTGTTGGCACGCCACCCATAATCGATGAACCGAAGATATAAACACGCTCTGTAATATGAGCGAGCGGTAAATAAGAGAACAATCGGTCGTTTTCTTGGATACCAATATGATTGATCAGTTGCTGAACAGACCAACTGAATGCGCCGTAAGTTAGCATCGCGCCTTTCGGTAACCCTGATGTGCCTGAGGTATACACCAACGACATTAGCTTGTCATCGTAATGCTGCGGACGCTCTTCACTTGGCACTGCATCAGCAATGAGCGCTTGGTATTCGTGCTTACACTTAGGTGCCGTGTCATAAGGTAGAGCGATGCTAATGAGTTCAGGCATAGCATCAATGACTTGCTGAGTTGCTTTGGGATCATCGAGTTTTCCGCCAATGATCGCTTTACTTTCACTATGAGTCACACAGTATTCGATGGTGTCTGCACCGGCGGTAGGAAAGATTGGCACACTGACATAGTCACCAAGCATCATAGCAAGATCGCAAATAAACCATTCTGCACAGTTTTTAGATACTAACGCAACTTTGTCGCCAGGCTTTACACCAAGCGAGCGTAGTGCGCTGACAAGTTTTAAGGCTTGATCTGCAACATCAGAGAATGTGTACTCAACAAACTGTCGGTTAATAATTTGTTTTAGGTAGACCTCATTTGGACGCTCTTGAGCCCATTTGAGGATCATTTCATTTGGTGGTGGGAGAGCGCAACCAGCAGCGCTATTTAGATTCGGCTGATTCATTTTAAGTGACTCCATGTCTTCTCATTGTATTTATAATTGTTAACGCATTGTTAACTTTAGCATGTTAAATCGCGACACGGGAATGCATTTTGATGAAATATGTGGGGAAGATAGCGTTAGTTATGGTTGAAGTCGGAGCGACTCGATCTAAAAAGCAATGTGATTGATGCTACGCAAAAGAGAACAGGCTTTTCAGCTGTTATGTCATACCGACTTCATAC
The DNA here is from genome assembly GCF_033339295.1 of Vibrio sp. 704. Lineage (NCBI taxonomy): Bacteria > Pseudomonadati > Pseudomonadota > Gammaproteobacteria > Vibrionales > Vibrionaceae > Vibrio > Vibrio sp. 704. Next base: position 42,162 of record NZ_JAWOUH010000014.1, read on the forward strand.
TAAGAGCACAGGTAAGCAATTTATTTTATTAATAATATTGCGAAAACATAGAATCTATCCTAATTATTTATTAACTAGTGGCTTAGTGTTGAAGATAAGTATAAATGTCTCCTAATTTCTTCAAAGCGCCAAACTTAAAGGTATGTCGTGGTTTTGAAGTAGTTATACTAATCTTACTTTGGAAAGTTAGGAGCTTCACCTCAAGCTATTGCCTGAGATTACTTGGGTACGATCATCAGCAAAAGGAAAGATGTGATGTTACGGAAGACTTTACTGGGTACCTATCTTTGTAGTTTATTCATTGCGGGGAATGCATATGGTGCTGAAGGAGATGATATTCCTCAGCGCGCCCAAACGGTTGGTGATGTTATTGAGCGCCCAGGCGTTCTCACACCTAAAGGTAAATGGTCATTTGATTCGTCTTTAAGCTATACACAAAACTCTTCAAACAAAGTATCTGTTGTTGGGTATACAGTCTTACCAACTCTGATTGTTGGGCGAATTGAAGTGAGTGATTCGGATAGGACTACAGTAACCGTTGGATTAACTGCTCGGTACGGTTTAACAAACGCCACAGAGTTAGAAGTTAGAGTGCCGTATGTGTATCGTAATGACCAAGTTTCTACGCGCCCCATTCAAGATGGTTCAAACAGTGAAGTAGTAAACACAACGGTGGATGGCGGAGGGCTTGGTGATGTAGAGTTCGCATTGAGGCACCAGTTTAACTTTGAGTCTGCGCCATACTGGGTAGGTGGCCTTAGAGTAAAGTCGGATACAGGACGATCGCCTTATGATGTTTCTATTGAAGATGGAAGCAACTCATTTAGTGATGTCCCTACAGGTTCGGGTTTTTGGAGTTTTGAGCCTAATTTATCTCTTATTCACCCTGTTGATCCTGCGGTCTTGTTCGCTAGTCTAAGTTATATTTATAACTTAGAGGATACTGTTACAGTTGGCGACACAAAAGCTGATGTTGAACTTGGAGACACTATTTCTCTTTCAGGGGGAATGGGGTTTGCGGTTAATCCTGATCTTTCATTCTCTTTAGGACTTAGCCATAAAACTATTTTAAAAAGCAAAGTAAATGGCAGATCGGCAGATGATGCTAAGTTGCTTCAATTAGATGCATTAACTTTTGGTATAAACTATGCCTTTAGTGAACGCTCATCTATCAATGTTAGTGCTCAAGCTGGTCTTACAGAAGATACTCCCGACTTTCAATTAACAGTACGAGTACCTTTTAATTTGTAAAATGGATATTAGGCCCTTGAGTCTTGGGCCTAATTTATCGTTAGCGCCTAGTGTTCGCATTATAAATTGATTGGATTATATTGGATAAAGTAGGTATATATTCTTAAAATGATGGTGGCCGATTGATATATCGAACTTTCTTTTGGTATGTAATCATAGATATCAGTCGTTTCTAATATCAAAGAAGCTTAACGTGACAATTTTTCAGATAAAAATGGAAATGCTCATTGAAGGTGGTTCAATAAGGCGTCTTCTAATTGTTGGTTTGCTTTGATTTCCCGTATTACCCCATTTACTTGAGCATCAATGTCTACGAGCGTGCTAAGTCCAATAATACTGTTATCTTTCGTGTTTTGAATAATATTGATAATACTTGAATTTATAAAGTCTGAACTTATTATATTAGGATTTTGAGACGAAGGCATTTTGGGTGAATCTATAGAATCATCTCCAATAATATTGCCTTCACCAAATTGTATGATGTTAACAATACCCTGGTTGAAAACATCTCCACTTTGATTTTCACTATTTGCGCTAATGTTTTTTAAATTACCATTTTCAATTACTAAGTTGGCAATATTTGTGTTCAAAATATCATCGCCATTTATAGTCGTAGTAATGCTTAATCCAATATTAATAATATACTCGTCCGTAATTTGGAAACCACCTCGATATTCTTCTAAAGATAAATTTGAAAGAGGAGTAAGTTCTTGCAGGCCAACATCTTTAGCATTCACATTAAAATGAGGTATTAGCATACAAAGCACTAACAAAAATTTATTGTAGTTCATAATGTAGGCCTTTCAGGTTGTTAAGTTCTTAAAGTTATTTAAAACAATGTTATATTAATTTTCACCGGAAACTGGGAGAGTAATGCTAAATACCCCTAAGGAATCTCTAGACACTCCTGTTTTTAATGGTGATCTTTGATATACGGTGAAATTATCATTGGTTATAAAGCTAGACCGTCCCATTTCCGCTTCGTTACGGACCAGTAACACAATTCCTTGGTAATATTTTTCAAACTCATCTAGTTTCATTATCATGGTTCCTCTAGAAGGGTCTCCTAGAATAACTGAGTGATTGTTTATACCTCTGATGACAACAAAATGCATATACCCGTCGAAATTAACGAGAGTAATCCCAGGGACGCCGACTTCTTTAATTTTCTCCAGTCCTACTTGAAAGCCGTCAGAACGTAACCCTATGGAATCCAAGTAAAACTTCATATCCAACAAAGAAAAACCTTTCTCTTTGATTTTTTCTTTATCACCTTTTTCAAACATGCTTTTGAAGATATCTTGTTCAGATGACTCTGTTGCATAATGAAAAGTGAGAAGAGAAGCCAGGGCGGCAGAGCCACAGCTGAAGTCATACTGTTGGCGAAAAACATCACCGAACACTATTTCTTTGTAGCTTTTAACAGGAACAGAGTAATGTGCTCGGTAAGGTAGCAGTTCTAATGAAATGGCTGATGCTGAATAAACGAGCATCAGCCAAATTAAGTTATTTAATACTTTCATATTGTTTACTTGAGTGTCAGGTTAACGACGGTAGAGTTCTGGATTAAAACGTTGTTTCCGCTGTTCTGAATTACGTTGGATATACCCGAACTGTCTGCGAACGCTCCACTTGATAGTATATTGTTACCACTCACGGTGTTTGACGCGACATTATCTGACGAAATACCATTGATATCTGATTCTGCATAAACCAAGTCGAGTTCAACATTTTGTCCACCTCTTGATTCATTCATGATATCCAAGCTAACTTCTCCGCCAGATAATGCAATGTCATCAGCGAGTGCAGTGCAGGCAACTATCATACTCAAAGTACAGATTGCCAAACGCATCGCTTTCTCCTACTAGTCGGTTACTCACCCCCAGTAAACACACTTGCATTAGTTGTAACAGATTGTTGTACAAGTGAATTTGAACCAGCATTCTGACCAACGGTAGTAATACCAGCTGCACCACCAAGACCACCAAGGGTGTTCATGTTTTCAACTCGAACTCGAGTATCATCCGCGTTAGTTGCATAAATAACTGATGCACCTGTAACACCACCCATTAGGCTTGAGCTCGCAACAACCATATCTGTATCCATATGGACTTGATTGAAGCTATCAACATTTGTTGAGCTCGAGTCACTTTGATAGTTACTATTGTCGTTAAAGCTGTTCGAGTTTGTTGTGCTTGAATCAGCGTAGCTACGGTTATCACTCTGGTTACGGTTGTCGCTTTGATTACGATTATCGCTGTTATCGTTAAAGCTACTGTTGATACTAGAGTCACTGTTGTCGTTGTTGCTACGTCTTACAGTAGTACTAGAGTCGCTGTTGTCGTTGTGGCTTCTATTTGTGTTAGTACTTGAATCACTACTATCACTATTTAGGCTCACATCAAGATCAGCACTGGTACTGTTGTCGTTAGCGTTAGACGTACTATTGTCGTTGTGGCTTTGAGCTGTGTTAGTGCTCGAGTTTGAGTTGTCGCTGTTGTTATTAAAGCTGTCATCAACACCAAGAGTTGCACTGTTGTCAGTGTCGCTGTTGTCGTTGAAGCTATGACCAATACCTAGTGACGCACTATTATCGCTGTTGTCGTTGAAGCTATCACCAACACCGAGAGATGCGCTATTGTCACTGTTATCATTGAAACTGCCAGATAAACCGATATCGGTATTAGCGCTGTCAGTCCATTGCATGTTGTCGTCTCCATCATCGATCTCATTCGCGATTAGAGAGCCACTAAATAAAATTGCTGACATTGCTAAAGCAAGCCCTGTTTTGTTTAGAGTCATAACGATTACTCCATTTCCTGTTATTCCTGATTAAAAATGACTGCACTTAACTTCTTGCTGCTTCCTTCAAATGTTGTGGGAAGCGATGAAATTATAAGAAAGGATCAGTGAAAGCTGTTCTCATTATTGAGAATGATTCAGGCTGGAAGGGAGTATTTAGGTGCGTCTCTTTAAGGTTTTAAAGAAAAAAATAACATAATCATAATGTTATTTTTTGTATTTACTTTAAGTACTCATCAAGTATGAAATGAAGCCAATATAAAGAAGTAATTTGTTCTATTGCACTGAGCGGAGCAGTCATCCATTTTTTATAAATGGCATTTTATCCAATTATTATCTTTATTATTTAATATTATAAATCATATCCTTATGCTAACACAGGTTGAAAAGTATGGATAAAAACACAACAGGTTCATACTTTTTAAGTCTTTTTCGGTGCTGAAAAGCAATGCGATATCATTCTGAAGTGCTATATTTTCTACTTAAAATGAAGATAAATTCTCTTTGCTATCCCCAATTAATTTTCTAACGGGGGTTGGTGAAACAGGTAAGTTAATGTGGTGGGACTATGGAAAAGAAGCACTTGATACTGCTAGCTGAGAGTAATTTACAAAGTAACTTAATAAAAAAACAGCTGTCTTCCATTCATGATGTCGATGTAAAGATAATGCAACCAGATGAAGTGGTGTTCAGAAGTCACTCACTCAGTATCGATTTGATGTTTATTGATTACGATTTTATGCGTCAGCTTGAAGTACAAGGAAAGTTACCAGATTTTGATCTATTTGGGTGGTCCTTTATGCTTCACAACGTCCCTTGTGAAAAAGTACAAACGGACTTACTGCATTGGAAGTTGTTAAAAGGAATTTTGCTCCGAAGTGCATCAGTGACACATATATGTGATGGCGCGGAATACGTACTGAAAGGTGGGTTGTGGCTACCAAGAATGTACCTAGAGAAGTTAGTCCTCAATTATCGGCATGCAAATTTGTCCGAAGAACAGCAGCATGATGAGTTAACATGCAGAGAAAAACAGATTCTAGAGCTACTTGTGTACGGCATTTCAAATCAACAAATTGCTTCAAGACTTTTTTTATCTGAAAGTACAGTGAAAAGCCATATATACAAGTTGTACAAAAAACTCGATGTCCATTCTCGTCATGATGCGGTTAAGTTGGTAAGAATGAACAATGGCTTAACCGAGAGAAGTTAAGTCACAATTTGTGATGCTCTTTTTATCGGGGTCTGTTCCGTTTTCACTATCTAATCTAAGCAAGGGCACTCGTATTTGAGTGCCCGTGGTTTATCTAGATTCAATAGTTGGCGTATCAGCAGGCTACATCATGCCCGTGACAAGGCCTGCTGCCACAAAAAACACGCTCATCCATAGTACCGAAAGGTTGAGCTTTTTGTGTAGATAGAAACCCGCAATCACTAACGCCATGTCGATGGGAGCAACAACTGCGCTGCTAAATACTGGCTGGTAAAGTGCCGCGAGTAGTAACCCTACTACCGAGGCATTTACACCGTTGATGGCGCCGGAGACCAGCGGTTTGCCTGCCAGTGCTTGCCAGTTCTTAAGAACGCCAAGTAGTAAAAGAAACCCTGGGAGGAATACGCCAAGCGTTGCGATCAGAGCGCCTAAAATTGGCGTATCCGAAAGCTCATAACCGATAAAAGTCGCAAAGGTGAACATTGGCCCCGGTACAGCTTGTGCAGCGGCGTAGCCTGTTAAAAATGCATCTTGGCTGAGCTGGTCGCCAACAATGTTTTGCAGAAGCGGCAGAACCACATGACCGCCACCAAACACTAAGCTACCAGCTTGGAAAAAATCACTAAACAGCCCAAGCAAAGGTAACGTATGAGCCACTAACGGTAAGCCGAGTAAAAGCACCGCAAATAGAGCCAATGGCGCGATAGACGGTTTAAACGGCTCGGCTGATGGCGCGGAGTCTTTCTTCAGATATCGCATTCCGACAAAACTTGCTGCGATCAACACGAACATTTGCGTCATGATGCTTGGTGCTACCAGCAACGCAATCGCAGTCGCGACGCACAAACCCGCGGTCAGTTTACTTTGGCAGAAGTTTTTGTACATGCCCCAAGTCGCATCCGCCACGACGACGACTGCGAGCAGTTTTAGGCCGTGAACGATGTTTTGGAACACTGCGGTGTCGGTGATTTGGCTGCTCATCATCGCCAGCGCCAACATGATGACCACTGAAGGAAGCGTGAATCCGACAAATGCTGCGCATGCACCACCTAAACCGCCACGTTTATAGCCTAAAGCAAAGCCAACTTGGCTTGAGCCCGGTCCCGGCAAAAACTGACTGAGCGCGACAATTTGCGCGTACTCGCTGTCATCAAGCCATTTCAGTTTCTCAACAAAGGTTTGGCGAAAATAACCAATATGAGCCGCAGGGCCGCCGAAGCTGAACCAACCCAGCAAGAAAAAAGTTTTGAATATGGTGAACATGTCGAGCCTGTTTATCTAAAAAGCATTGTTGCTAATTTATCGAATGCTCTAAAATGACTCAAATTGATGATTTTAATTTCATCTATGAATGAAATGGGATGAGGATGTTGGAGTGAAAGAGGACATTCAGTGGCGCAACATTGACTTGAACTTATTGGTGACGTTTTCCTACTTGTATCGCTATCGAAGCGTTAGCGTCGCGGCAGAGAAAAGTTACGTTAGCCAGTCGGCGATGAGTCATAGTTTGTCTCGTTTAAGGTTGTTGTTTGACGACCCGCTTTTTGAGCGAAAAGGGCACAAGATGGAGCCCACCGAGCACGCTCACCACATCGCGCCAATCGTGCATCATTTGTTGGATTCTATTGCCAAAGACTTGCTCACTAAGTCTGTCTTCCAGCCTAAAAATTATGCGGGTGTATGTCGCATTGGATTAACGGATTATGCCGAGTTTATCTTTGCTCCTGGGCTTTATGACGAAATACGCCAGCGCGCCCCAGAGGCGCAGATCAGTTTTATTAACGTCAATCGTAGCAACTACGTGGCATTAACTGAGCACGAAAAGCTCGATGTCATTATTGGCAGCATGCCGGTGTTGGATGACAACTTTGAGAGCTTGTACTTGTACACCGAAAAACACGTGTGCATGTGTGATAAACAGGTGTTGAAAGGGGAAACACAGCTGTCTCTGGAAGCGTTCGCGAACATAGAGCAAGCTCTGGTAAGTCCCGATGGGAGCTTAAAGACACAAGTAGACCAAAAGCTTGCAGAACATGGCTTGAGCCGCAAAGTCACCGTGGCGTCGCGCAACTTTCTCACTATTCGGCATCTGTTGAAAAAGCGCGATCTCATTGCCATCGTGCCAGAAAAAATGGCGTTGGCGGAGGGCTTTTCGGACGATCTCACTACTGTTAAGCCGCCGATCGCCGTTGCGGATTTTGATATTGCCATGCTGTGGCATTCCAGCCGAAACAATGAAGACAAAGGCATTTGGCTACGCGAGTTGGTTTTTTCGACCATCACCTCTAAATGATAAACATTTGGGGCACTCATGGTGCTTAGAGTTATTTGTTGTTGGACTTCTTACTACCCGCTGAGTTATCGGCGTTACACCGAAACAGTACTGATTGTGCAAAATGAATGTCTTGGGTTAGGGGGGGATGTTCAAGATTTAATTCATAAAAGAGATTAATGGAAAAGGTATCATTGAGTTGTACCACGTAGTTTAAGCTCTGTTTGAACGTATACATGAAGAGGGAGTAAGCGTCCATCTCGGTATTTTTCCACCAGTAAGTTCACTCCCTGAGTTCCCATCAACTCAGAGTGAATACGAATTGTAGACAACGGCGGAAAGGTAAAGCGAGCAGTAGGAATATCATTCATACTAATCAACGTAATATCCTCTGGTATCTTTAAGCCAAATTCATGGATTGCACGTACTATGCCAATCGCGATGGAGTCTGAATCAATGAATACTGCTTTCGGGAAGTCACCTTTGGCTAGCATCTCTTTCGCTAAGTTATAACCGGACAAACTAGAGCAGGCACAATAGTGTATATCTTGTTCTGCGACCACGCCTTTTAGACAGCCATAGTCCAAAAACACATTTTTACGAGTGTCAGCTGCGTCGTGCTTGTCTTGACCGCTAATATAACCGATGCGGCGGTGGCCTCGTTGTACAAAGAAATCAACCACTTGCCTACTGATTCGAATAAGGTCGACATCAACGCAATCATAAGGGCAGGTTGGATCTGAAAAGTTTATGTAGCAGATGCTATCGGCTAGACGTTTAGGTAATTTATCTACTACCTTTTGGTCGACATTTCCGACTAAAAGGACACCTGTTATCTTTTTCGTTTCAACATCAATTTCACTGTTATAGCAATTGGTTAGCGTAATACCTAATTTGTCGCATTGCGTTTCAATCCCATGACGAATTGATAAGTAGTAAGGGTCATTCACCTCTGTTTCTTGTTTGTAGTTATATAAGGCTAAAAAGTGATGTTTTTGCTTAACTTCTTTGATGCCTTTCTTCGAGCTACTGGTGCGGTACTCCAGTTTTTCTGCAATTTCCAAAATGCGGTATTTGGTTTCTTCTTTAACGCTCAACGTTGGGTCGTTGTTCAAAACCCGCGATACGGTTGCAAGTGAGACGCCTGCTTCAATGGCGATATCTTTTAGCTTTGCCATGTAAATTTCCCGTTGGCACTGCCCAAGTGTGAGCTCAATAATCTGACTATTTTAAACAGCTACTTAGATATGCACAAACCTTTAGTAAGACAGTCCTAAACACTTTAAATCATCATATCAAGCCAACTTGTTTTCATGAAATACACTCTATTGAGTAATAAATAAAGCCGTAAACGTAAGGATTATATTGCTGTAAAAATACTGAAAAACGCGACAGGTTTGGAAACTTGCTACTTGTGGTAACTCTAGTACTTAATAGGAGTCGAGCTGTTTAGAGTTTAATCAAGCAAACGTTTTATTGTTCATGTTTATGTTTTGTGTCTCATTTTATAAACAAATCAATAGGAAAGTATTCAACTCTATTTATAATCTCCGCGCTTTTAAAAGCTGTCTAACAGTATGAAAAATTGGGAAATTATAATGAAAAAAGTATTGCCATTATTGGCTTTAGGTGCAGTGGTTGCTTCAGCATCAGTTCAAGCAAAAGGTAACTGGTATGTTGGTGCTGATTTGGTAAATTCAGATCTTAAAGTTAAAAGCTTGTCAAAAGATTTTTCTGCGACAGGTCTTAGCCTTGCTGTAGGTAAAGAGCTGCAATATTCAGAAAACTTCAAACTAGCTTTTGAAGGTGAGTACATATACTTTGGCGACTTTGAAGAAACATTTTCTTACATGGGGTGGCCGGTTAAATTTAGTGTTGATGCTTCTGCGTTCAATTTCAATGCGAAGCCTAAATACCAATTTGCAGGTACAGGCTTCTATGTTGGTGCGATTGCTGGCCTTGGTGTAATGAGTGTTTCTTATGAAGTGAAATCATCTAGCACTGTTACCGATGATGGTCGTGATGTAGGCTTTAACTACGGTGTTGAGGCTGGTTATGAGTTCGCTTCAGGTTTGGTTGTATCTGGTGGCTACCGTGCTTCTTCGGTAAGTATTGATGCCGAAAACGGTGGCAGCGAAGATTTTGATTTTGACAGCCTGTACGTTGGCGTTGATTACAAGTTTTAAGCTCGCATAAGCAAAACATAGATACTAAAAAGGAGCCGTTAGGCTCCTTTTTTGATCAGATTATCAATCAACTCATAATGGTGCTCCTGTACGCCTGCAAGGTTGCCATATTTGGGTTGATGGCGGTCATTTTCTTTCGCGTGTTGCCAGCCAATGGTGTGACGCACAAAATGCTCTGCAAACGCGTGGGAAACTTCCAAGCAACCTGCCAGCACGGTATCAACATAACTTTGCATGATTGGGCTCTTTGCGCATGGTGGTAGTGGCTCGTCTTTTACGTAAACCCAAATGTCATGTTCTTGGTTAAAACTCGCATCTGTTTCGATTTGATCTGGCTGAAGTTGAATACGATGATAACCTCGCTCACGGCGGTCGAATTCTGCGAGCGCTTCTTTATTCACTTCGAGTAAAACGCCATTAACCTGTCCATCGCCTTGGTTCACCACTAATGGAGAGAGGCTGTAGCTGTCGTCAATCTTCCCCCAGTAGCGAACCAACCCATGTGCTATGACGGGAATGGCTTCTCCCGTTTGTCCGGTTAACTTACGCGACGCAGAATTAATCAAACTGCCATAGCCAAATATGTACATTGTCGTTGCATCCCTTAACTGATAGTTGTGCCTCTCATGTTTATACCTAACCCGCATCTGAAGCACAACTTTACCTCTTAAGTATAATCTTAATTATAAACATGTATTTTTTATACATGTTTATGGTAGCATCAATATGTAGTTGAGTTAACCAGCATCGAGAGACGCTTGAGGGCAAGATAATGCTGAATATCACCGATAAAAAAGTAGAAGAAAAAATCCCCGCATGGCTGCGATTAGGCTTTCGGCCGTTTTTTCTGTTTGGGTCGATTTACGCCATTGTTGCGATTGCGTTGTGGGTGTGGATGTTCCAAGGCGGACAGCCAAACGCATTAGCCGTGCCTGCATTGTGGTGGCACGTACATGAAATGTTGTTCGGTTTTTCGATGGCCATTGTAGTTGGCTTTGTACTGACCGCGGTACAAAACTGGACTGGCATTAATGGTACCAAGCATTACATGCTTCTGGCTTTATTTGGCTTGTGGTTAGTGCCCCGCATATTGCTTTGGACACCAGCACCGTTATGGTTAACCAGCAGTATCGAAGCGGTATTTTTACTGTTTGTCGCCTATGAGGTGGGCATTCGTGTGTATCGAGCCAAAGGTTGGCGTAATTTGTTTTTCGTTCCACTGTTTCTTTTAGCCATCTTTGCGAACTTTGCAAGCTACGCAACGATAAAAGGTATGCCGCCCTTTAGCTCTTCAGCGGTGTGGCAAGCAATGCTGTGGTGGTTTACCTTGCTGTTGTCAGTGATGGGCGGACGTGTGATTCCATTTTTTACTGCGCGTCGATTTAATTTCGAAAAAGCGCAACCATTGGCTTGGTTAGAGTGGTTCGCGAACTTGCCATTGGTAATGCTATTTGTGCTGAGCTTTTTCCCTGTGACGTTTGCAGAACTAGGTAGTCCTTTGATGCTATTTGCAGGTGTTGCTCAGTTGGTGCGTTTTGTTCGCTGGAAACCTTGGTTAACCCTGAGCGAGCCTTTAGTGTGGTCGCTGCATGCTGCGTATTTGTGTTTACCACTAAGCTTAATTTTGCGAGGCGTCTGGGGAGATGCATTTGCCAGCCATAACCTCATTCACCTGTTTGCGATAGGTGCGTTAGGCGGTTTGATTTTAGCGATGATTACACGGGTGACGATGGGACATACTGGTCGCATGATCTACAAAGGGCCAAACATGAGCCTTGCGTTTGCAGCAATTACCGCGGCAGCTTTGGTTCGCAGTTTCGCCGTGATCTTTGATCCAGCGAACATGATACTGTGGATTGATATCAGCGGCGGATTATGGATTGTTGCGTTTGGGCTATTTGTGTGGCGCTTTGGTGTGATGCTTGTGACCCCTCGTGTGGATGGTCACCCCGGATAAGATTCTAATGTGAGTAGAGAAAAGAGGAGCCGCGTGCTCCTCTTTTGGTTTTTGTTCTTTATAGGTTTAGTGTTTATTCGTCTTCGTCGTCCGCTTTATTCGTGAGCCCCAAGCGTTTAAATAGCCACCACTCTAGACCAAAAATGACAATTAAGGCGATGCAGAACCAGGTGAATGCCATGGTGGATTCCACGCCTGGCATTCCACCAACATTGATACCGAGTAAACCTGTTAAGAAGCTGGTTGGTAGAAAAATCGTTGCTACCAAAGTAAACAGGTAACTGTTTTTATTGGTTTTCTCATCACGATGATGTTTGATCTCTTCTTGGAAAAGCGCCACTTCTCCAAGATAAAACTCAAGTGTTTCATTTATGCGCGTAATATTATTGTGTGCGAAGCGATATTGATGAGGTCTCAAAGCAATCAATTCTGATTCTGACTCCACAAGATCACGGATAGCGTACTGCTGAGGGCGAATAAAACGCTTGATAGAAATCAGTGCTTTTTGAGTCGCCATATGTTTGTACGTCGACTCATCATTCACGTCGAACTGGTTTAGTGTTTCTTCAATCGTATCAAGGTAAATGTCTATTTTACTGTTTAATCCTTCAATGATCTGATGAAGTAAACTGGCAAGACTTTTTGGGCCTTTGTGTTCCGCTAATGCTTGGCGAATCTCCATGATCGCGCGTGATGGAATTTTACGAGTTGAAATGAGTGCGCCTTGAAAGTAGAGAATTCGAATACTAAGCATATCTTCTGGTGATGCATTGCCGTTCATATTGACGCCTCGTAAAATCAACATGAAGTTCTCGTCATCCAAAGGATGGAAAGATGGTCGACTTTCGTCGGCTAATAGATGATCAACCGTAGCTCGAGGTACTTGGTTTTGCTCCAGCCAACCACGAATATCAGGATGCAGCCGTTCGCAATGGTACCAATGCTTAGCTTGAATTTGCTCTGCCGTGGTGGATTGTTGAGTTGCTTCTGGGGTTGAGAAGTCCCAATGTTCAATCATAAAACCCATTTTCTTTTCCTTGTTTGAGCCGATACCAAAATAACCTCAAGATACTTCTTTCGCGAGAATTGCATTGCCATACAGAGGCAATGCTCTGAGTACGGTACTCTGAAGTCATTGATGCATTATTTTTCAAATGAGTATGATTGTATTTAATGCCAAATGTCTATGAATAGTTGTTCTTATTTGCAATCGAGTGGAGCGCACCAAGGTGTTGTGCTTAAACAACAAAACAAAAAGCCTGCAACTAAGCAGGCTTTATTGTGGGGGGAGGGAGGGGAGCTGTTAGCCAACTTGAGAAAGATTAACCACTTTCTGTTGTAGCTTTTTCTTTAAATAGTCCGTTAAGGCCTGTTTTTCTTCCTCGTTCATGTAAAGACCAAGCTTAGTACGGCGCCATAAAATGTCTTCATCGGTCATTGCCATTTCATGGTTCATTAAGTAATCGATCTCACGTTGGTAAACACCACCGGCTTGTGTCGAGAACGTTTGTCCTAAGTCAGCTTCACTTGTTGTACCTTCCATTAAGTTCCACGTTTGGGTACCAAACTGAGTGACATAACGAAGAATCAATGCTTCTGGCGCCCAAGTGTATTTAGCGTGAATTTGTTTAGCTAATTGTTCACGACTACAGCTGAAGTTACCACCAGGAAGGGTTTGGTTGGCCGTCCAGTCGCTTCCCATCTCTGGTAGGAAAGGAGCCAGCTTTTTCATTGCCGCTTCACCCAGCTTACGGTAGGTCGTCAGCTTACCACCAAAGACAGAAAGCAGAGGTGCATGGTCGTATTCCGCATCGAGCTCTAGCGTGTAGTCTCGTGTGATTGCTTGCGGAGAGTCAGATTCATCGTCACATAAAGGACGAACACCGCTGTATGTCCAAACTACATCTTCGCGAGTCAACTGGTGGACAAAGTGTTGGTTTACGATATCAATGAGGTAATCGACTTCGTCATCTGAGATCGACACTTCACGTGGGTCACCTTTGTATTCCACATCTGTTGTACCAATGATTGAGAACTTATCTAAGTAAGGAATCATAAATACGATGCGATTGTCTTTGTTTTGAAGAATGTAGGCTTGCGGTTCGTTGTGGATACGAGGAACAACGATGTGCGAGCCTTTGATTAAGCGAATGTTACGAGGAGAGGCTTGCTCTAATCCATCATCAAAGAACTGTTTTACCCAAGGCCCCGCAGCATTGACTAACGCTTTCGCTTTACGTTCGAAACGTTGGTCTGTCATCACATCGTGAATAGTAACATGCCAGATACCACCTTCACGGTGTGCTTTTTCCACGCGGCAGTAGTTACGCACTTCAGCATGGTTTTCGCGAGCCGCAAGAACGTTCAGTAATACTAAACGTGCATCATCAACCCAACAGTCAGAGTATTCGAAACCCGTTTTCATCTCTGGTTTTAGCAAGCCAGATTTCGCAAGGTTGACGGTTTTACTGCCTTGCAGCGTCGTACGTTTACCCAAGTTATCGTAAAGGAAAAGGCCACAACGAATCATCCAAGCTGGGCGTAGGAATGGGCGATGCGGTAAACGGAAACGCATTGGTAATGCGACGTGTGGTGCTTTACGAAGAATAACCTCACGCTCTGCGAGCGCTTCCGAAACTAAACGAAACTCGTAGTGTTCAAGGTAGCGTAAACCGCCGTGTATCAGTTTAGAACTTGCTGAAGAAGTCGCAGATGCGAAGTCATGTGCTTCATATAAGCCAACACTCAAACCTCGGCCAGCTGCGTCTGCTGCAATACCAGCTCCATTAATGCCGCCACCGATTACGATCAAGTCTAAGGTAGTGGATGAGCTAGTAGTGGAAGCATTATTTTGTATACTCATAAATTTGACCTCTTGGTGAGCGAACGAGCATTTTAGAACATAATGTAATCCTAGCTCAGGTTTCGTTTGTGATCATCTATTATTTTCGTTTGTGAGCGTTTTGTGTGATTTAGACACAAAAAAAACCTCTGTCTAATTAAGACAGAGGTCATTTGAGGGGGAGTTATACGATTGACGTTACTCGTTTTCGGAGTTTGATTCGTTAGCTTCAACCACTTCAAGTGGGATAGAAGCTTCCTTCAAAATTGACAAGATTTCTTCTGGTGGCTGCTTATTGGTAAAGATCATGTTGAGCTGTGCAATATTGCCTAGTTTCACCATAGCATTGCGCCCGAACTTGGTGTGGTCTACGGCAAGAAATACACTACGGCTATTGTCAATGATCGCTTGTTTGACCCGGACTTCGTGGTAATCAAAGTCTAATAGCGAGCCATCGAAGTCGATACCGCTAATGCCGAGAATACCAAAGTCGAGACGGAACTGTTTAACGAAATCGAGGGTAGCCTCGCCAACAATACCGCCGTCTCTGCTGCGGACTTCTCCACCCGCTAAGATGACTTTGATTTCAGGGTTAGGGAAAAGAATGGTCGCAACATTGATGTTGTTGGTGACAACACGCAACTGTTTATGGTTTTTATTGAGCGCTCGCGCAACTGCTTCTGGTGTGGTGCCGATATCGATGAATAGTGTGGCACCATCTGGAATGTGTTTGACTACCTCGTCTGCAATGACATCTTTTTCATTGAAGTTGAGCGCTTTACGCGTGTTGTAAGATGTGTTTTCAGAACTGAGAGGAATAGTGGCTCCACCGTGATAACGACGAATTTTGTTGTCATCGGCGAGTTCATTGAGATCGCGTCGGATGGTTTGTGGGCTGACATTGAATCTTTCTACTAACTCATCCGTGCTGACATAGCCTTGTTTTTTCACCAGCTCAACAATCTGCTGGTGTCGAGGTATTTGCTTCACTTACCACTCCCTTGTGCATTGGTAACGGCCAATGCTTCAAATTCGAAGCTCTATTGTGCTCGAATTTGCTCGTTGTGAGAAGTAAGCGAGTTCAGGAATCGGGGATAAAGCGCAAAAAGAGCGCACAAATGGCGCTCTTTTTTTCTTATGGAGATGAGATTAATCTTCTTCGTCGTGAAGTTCAGACCAGGTTTGTGCACATTTCACTGCACGTTTCCAGCCCTTGTAACGACGATTGCGTTTTTCTTCATCATCGTGTGGCTCAAAGGTGCGATCAAGTACCGCTTTATTCTGCAACTCATCAATGCTATCCCAGTAACCAACTGCGAGGCCGGCAAGGTAGGCTGCACCAAGAGCGGTAACCTCAGTTACTTGAGGGCGGTGTACTTCTGTGTTCAATACATCGGATTGGAATTGCATTAGGAAGTTGTTCGCTACTGCACCACCATCGACGCGAAGGTTCGCAAGCTTAATGCCTGAGTCAGCTTGCATCGCATCCAGTACGTCACGAGTTTGATAAGCGATGCCTTCCAATGTTGCACGGATGATATGGTTTGAATTCACACCGCGAGTAAGGCCGACAATCGTGCCACGTGCGTAGGCATCCCAGTATGGAGCGCCTAAACCAGTAAATGCAGGCACGACATAAACGCCGTTTGATGTATCCACTTTTGTCGCGAAGTATTCAGAGTCTTCTGCACCGTTTAGGATTTTCAATTCATCGCGTAGCCATTGGATAGAAGCTCCACCCATGAATACGGCGCCTTCAAGTGCATAAGCTGGTTCGCCTGCAGGACCACAAGCCAAAGTAGTTAGAAGGCCATGTGTCGAAGTGACTTTTTCTTGGCCCGTATTCATTAGCAAGAAACAACCCGTACCGTAAGTGTTTTTCGCTTGACCCGCTTCAACACACATTTGGCCGTAAAGCGCCGCTTGTTGGTCACCTGCGATTCCAGAAATAGGAATACGAGTACCGCCTTTACCACCGATGTTGGTTTTACCGTAAATTTCCGATGAGCGCTTCACTTCTGGCATCATAGATGCTGGAATGCCAAGCTCATCTAACATTTTTTGATCCCAACATAGATCGTTGATGTTAAACAGCATGGTACGCGATGCATTAGTGTAGTCGGTTACGTGAACGCGACCTTGAGTCATCTTCCAAACTAACCAAGTATCGACAGTACCAAACAACAGCTTGCCTGCTTCTGCGTCTTCTCGTGCGCCTTCAACATTGTCCAGAATCCATTTAACTTTGGTACCTGAGAAGTAAGGGTCAAGCACCAAACCAGTGTTGTCACGTACATAGTTTTCGAGACCGCGTGCTTTTAAATCTTCACAGATATCAGCAGTACGGCGACATTGCCATACGATCGCATTGTAAACGGGTTTACCTGTTTCTTTGTTCCAGACGATGGTCGTTTCACGCTGGTTAGTAATACCGATAGCCGCTAATTGGTCGCTACGGATGCCAGACTTAGCTAGAGCTTCTACTAAAGTAGAGCTTTGTGTTGCCCAGATCTCCATTGGATCATGTTCAACCCAACCAGCTTCTGGATAAATCTGAGTAAATTCGCGTTGCGCGACGCTTACGATGTTCGCATCGTGATCAAGAATCACTGCGCGAGAGCTTGTTGTACCTTGGTCCAGGGCAACAATGTATTTTTGCTCAGTCATGGTAAGAATCCTTTTGTTTCGTTATTTATATTTTAGTAAATGTTCGAGTTACGTCAGTTTTAAGCTCTAGCTTCTTCTGTTTCTTCTTCCGTCTCACATTGGTTTGGAATCGTACAACCGTGGCCTTGTTGTGGAAGGTAAGCGGCAATCGCTTTTGGATACAACCAACCACCAAAACACGCACCTGCAATCGGAGCAAGTAAAGGCACGATAAAGTAAGGAATGTCTTTAGCACCTGTCAGAGCGTAATCCCAACCTGCGAAGTAAGCGAACAGCTTCGGTCCAAAGTCACGAGCAGGGTTCATCGCAAAGCCTGTTAGTGGGCCAAGTGAACCACCGATGACGGCAATCAAAATACCGATCAATAGAGGGTTCATTGCGCCACGTGCTGCGCCGTTATTTTCATCGCCCAGAGCCAGAATCGCAAACATCAGCACAGCAGTGATAACGAATTCCACAGCAAAAGCACCAAAGAAAGAGAGGGAGGCATGCGGATAGGTTGAGAAGATACCAGCAGTTGCTAGTGCATCTTGGCTGCTGCGAACGAAGTTATGAGCGATTTCGTAGTCGGTGAAAAGGTTGCTGTATAAGCTGTATACCAATGCAGCAGAACAGAATGCCCCAAGCATTTGAGCGATAATGTATGGCACCACTTTCGCCTTATCAAAACCATGGAACATAGCAAGTGCGATGGTAACGGCAGGGTTGATGTGTGCACCAGAGACGCCAGCCGTACAGTAAATAGCGATGGCGACACCGAAGCCCCATACAATACTGATTTCCCATTGTCCAAATGATGCGCCTGTTAGAACTAAGGCTGCAACACAGCCTACGCCGAAGAAAATAAGTAGTCCTGTACCGATAAACTCGGCCAAACATTCTCCGAGCAGAGAGGGGTGTTTGTTCGTTGTCATGTTAAAAGTCCTTTGATCATTTTTGCCTGTCTAGCACGATACTATTGTGCATATATAAACGTTTGCGAAAACAAACGAACGTTAAAAATGAGCGTTTGAGCATAAATTTGTTAATCAAAGTCTTCGTTTTTGTTAAATGGCGCATCTTTTAACCGGAAAAGAACACAACGAAAATAATTTATTTGTCACGAGGCCAGTGTTGAGAGCGCTCAAATTACCGATGTGAAAAAGAATGCACAACTGGTAAGAGGAGTTTTGTGAAGCTGCTACGTGCTTGGAGATTTATTACACAGAACTTGTGTAGCAGTTAACCCTAAAGGAGTAGGAGGATGTCAAATGTATCAAGGGCTAGCAGTGATATAAAAATACGCAGTCATGTTTGGACTTTTAGAAAAAATCGTCATCCCATTGATACCAATAGGATGAGTTGAGAAGAGAATAAACGCTGTTAATGTCTTGTGTTTGTGAATCATTGCTTCGGCTTGTATTCAAATAAAAAATTGTTTTTTTTATTTCGTTTGATGCTAAACGTGATCGTTTTTCAGCTTTTTAGTTATTAGTTGGTTCGGAGCGAGTAGGGCAGGCGTAAATCGCCCTTTTTACGGTTAGTTTATGTTCTAATTCGAGCCTTTGTTTCAAAGGTTTCGAATTGGAATGCTAAAGTGAGGGGTTTGAACATCAGTTTAATATTAACGAATCTTGAGTAAAGTTGAACGATGATCTAATTAATGCTCATATAATTTACTGTATTTACTTATATTTAATTCATGTGCAACATTTGTCACAGAAATAAAATCCTAACTCCATACAATTCATGAACTTTCGAACGAAGATTTATTTTGTTTCGTTCGCTCCTTTTGTGTTTTTACCATCGCATACAAAATAATGAGGTTCCTATGTTTGGAATATTCAAACCTAAGGCGCACATTGATCGTCTGTCCCCTGGCAGCATCGATAGCACCTACTCTCGCCTCCGTTGGCAACTCTTTATCGGTATCTTTGTTGGCTACGCCGGTTACTATCTAGTTCGTAAAAACTTCAGTTTGGCGATGCCTTATCTTATCGAGCAAGGCTTTAGCCGCGGAGACTTAGGTGTCGCCTTGGCAGCTGTTTCCATTGCATATGGTCTCTCTAAGTTTCTAATGGGCAGCGTTTCAGACCGCTCCAACCCTCGCTATTTCCTTAGTGGCGGCCTATTGATGTCTGCATTAGTGATGTTTTGCTTTGGCTTTATGCCATGGGCGACTGGTAGCGTCACTGCGATGTTCATTTTGCTTTTCTTGAACGGTTGGTTCCAAGGGATGGGGTGGCCTGCTTGTGGCCGAACCATGGTGCACTGGTGGTCACGTAAAGAGCGTGGTGAGATCGTTTCGGTTTGGAACGTGGCGCACAACGTGGGTGGCGGCTTGATTGGTCCACTATTTATTCTTGGCCTGTGGGCATTTAACGATGATTGGCGCACTGCATTTTATGTTCCTGCATTTTTCGCCACGTTGGTTGCTGTGTTTGTTTGGATGACGGTTCGCGATACCCCTCAGTCTTGTGGTCTGCCTCCTATTGAAGAATACAAAGACGATTACCCAGATGACTATGACAAGTCCCATGAACAAGAAATGACAGCGAAGGAAATCTTCTTCAAATACGTCTTCAATAACAAACTTCTTTGGTCGATTGCAATTGCAAACGCATTTGTTTACCTAATTCGTTACGGCGTACTGGACTGGGCACCTGTTTACCTAAAAGAAGCGAAGGATTTCTCGGTAGATAAATCGTCATGGGCTTATTTCTTATACGAATGGGCTGGCATTCCAGGAACACTATTGTGTGGTTGGATCTCTGACAAATTGTTCAAAGGTCGTCGTGCACCTGCTGGTATCTTATTTATGGTGTTAGTGACAGTTGCAGTGATGGTTTATTGGTTTAACCCTGCGGGCAACCCAACAGTAGATATGATGGCGCTTATTGCAATTGGCTTCCTAATCTATGGTCCGGTTATGCTGATCGGTTTGTACGCACTTGAACTCGCTCCGAAGAAAGCGGCAGGTACTGCCGCTGGTCTTACTGGTTTGTTTGGATACCTAGGTGGGGCAGTTGCCGCAAACGCGATTTTGGGCTACACCGTAGACCACTTTGGCTGGGATGGTGGCTTTATCATCTTAGTGGGTTCTTGTATTACTTCTATCGTGTGTTTGATGTACGCCTTCTTAGGTGAACGTGCGCACCACGAGCAAAAAGAGCGCGAGAAGGAAGCGCTAGCGTAATATTTATTTAAAGAGGCAGTGGAATACTGCCTCTTCGCTTTATCAAGGAAATAACAATGAAAACAAAGTCAGTATGTCTTACTTTTTTAGCACTTAGCCTCTCTGCTGGTGCGATTGCGAAGCCGCTTGTCATTGCGCATCGTGGTGCATCGGGCTACTTGCCTGAGCACACGCTAGAAGCCAAAGCACTTGCTTACGCAATGAAACCTGACTACATAGAGCAAGATGTGGTAATGACGAAAGATGACCAGTTGGTCGTGTTGCATGACCATTATCTCGATCGCGTAACGGATGTTGCGGAGCGTTTTCCTGATCGTGCACGTAAAGATGGTCGTTATTACGCGATTGATTTCACTCTGGCGGAAATCAAATCCTTGCGAGTAACTGAAGGCTTTAATATCGATGAGAAAGGCAACAAAGTAGCGGGCTATCCAACCCGATTCCCTATGTGGAAATCTGATTTCACCGTGCCGACATTTGCTGAAGAGATTGAGCTGATCCAAGGCTTAAACAAAACGCTGGGTTATGACATAGGTATTTACCCAGAAATTAAAGCGCCTTGGTTCCATCGTCATGAAGGTAAGGACATTTCTAAAGCAGTGCTTAAAGTCTTGAAGCAGTACGGTTATGGCTCTCAAGACGACAAAGTCTACCTTCAGTGTTTTGATGCGAATGAACTTCAACGCATCAACAGTGAACTCATGCCTGCAATGGACATGGACTTAAAGCTCGTTCAGCTTATGGCTTACACGGACTGGAACGAAACTATGGTGTACAAAGGCGACAAGGCAACACCATACAGTTATGACTGGATGTTCGAAGCCGACGGAATGAAGAAAGTAGCGAGTTACGCGGAAGGAATTGGACCTTGGAAGCCGATGCTGGTGGATGATAAGTCAACCAAAGATAATATCATCATCAAGCCGTTGATGAAGGCTGCAAAAGACGCTGGCTTGCAAGTGCATCCATACACGTTCCGCGCCGATCCAGGACGCATTCCAGCGTACACTGACAGCTTTGAAGGCATGATGGATGTGTACTACAACCAAGTAAAAGTGGATGGTTTGTTTACTGATTTCCCAGATAAAGCGGTCAGCTTTTTAAATCAGTAATCACGCATTTTGCTGTAAGCTAAAAAATCCCCCAACAGTTTCCTGCTGGGGGATTTTTCGTAGGGCTAATTCACGAATGAATTAGTTGTTTTTATGCAGTTCGCTGTTCAGTTCAACCGCGCTCTTGTTAGCAAGACACTCGATTTGACCTGTTACAGAGTTACGACGGAACAGTAGGTCAGAAACACCTGCAAGATCGCGTGCTTTCACTACTTCTACTTCTTGGCCTGCAGAATCTAGCATGCGCACTTTAGAGCCAGCGGTTACGTATAGACCTGATTCGATAGTACAACGGTCACCCATTGGGAAACCAAGACCTGCGTTTGCGCCTAGTAGCGAGTTTTCACCGATAGAAACTACAACTTTACCGCCGCCAGATAGTGTGCCCATGATAGATGCGCCGCCGCCGATGTCAGAGCCGTTACCAACCACTACGCCAGCAGAGATACGACCTTCAACCATGCTCACGCCTGTTGTACCCGCGTTGAAGTTGATGAAGCCTTCGTGCATTACTGTTGTGCCTTCGCCAACGTGTGCGCCAAGACGTACGCGAGAAGTATCAGCGATACGAACGCCAGTTGGTACCACGTAGTCCACCATTTTAGGGAACTTGTCTACGCAATCTACGCTTAGTGCACGACCCGCTAGGCGAGCTTCGATTTGACGCTCTGCTAGTTCAGGTAGATCGATTGGACCTTCGTTAGTCCATGCGATGTTGTGCAGTAGACCGAAGATCCCGTCTAGTACTGTGCCGTGTGGCTTAACTAGACGGTTAGAGATAAGTTGAAGTTTTAGGAAGCCTTCAGCAACACTTTGTGGCTGCTCGTCAGTGGCAAGGATAACCAGTACAAGTGGTTGTGCTGATTCTGCTGCTTTTGCTGCGAAAGATGCGTTTGCTGCATCGCCGTTTGCTTCAAATGCTGCTGCTAGTTCTGCGCTTTGTGCTGCAGAGATCTCGATAGCTTGGTTGCCTTGCTCGTAACCTGCTACTGCTGCTAGTGCGTTAACAAGCGCTTCGCTTGGGTTAAGAACTGGGTTTGGGAAAAACGCTTCGATGATTTTGCCGTCGCGGTTTTTAGTTGCCGTACCAAAGGCTAGAGAGAAGAAAGCCATAGTTGATCTCCATGTGTTGAGTCTTGTGTCTCGTCTGTTCACTGACAAGAAATAATTAAGTTGTCAGTCATCATAATGAGAGTGCTAGGGAGTTTAAAGAGGGGAAATAGATAAAGTCTGTAGATGGATACCTTTTGTCTTTTTAGAGATATGTTTGTCTGATGAGAAATGTGTCGCAAATCATTGATTAACTATCAAGGCAACAAAAATAAGGGGAGGACCGAAGTCACTCCCCCTACACTGGGTTTGTTGGATTTACTGGCTTTAGATAGTAAAGCGATAAATCGATTTAGAGACTTAGCTCACCGACCTCTACTGCAAGTGCAACCGTTGCACCTACCATTGGGTTATTACCCATGCCGATGAAGCCCATCATCGCTACGTGTGCAGGTACTGAAGAGCTACCCGCGAATTGTGCATCGGCGTGCATGCGACCCATGGTATCGGTCATACCGTAAGAGGCAGGACCTGCCGCCACGTTATCTGGGTGTAGAGTACGACCAGTACCACCACCTGATGCCACAGAGAAGTAAGGCATGCCTTCACGGTTACGTTCCGCTTTGTAGATACCTGCTACAGGGTGTTGGAAGCGAGTCGGGTTGGTTGAGTTACCTGTGATGCTCACATCCACTTGTTCTTTATGCATGATAGCCACGCCTTCACGCACATCGTCTGCACCGTAACAAAGGATCTCACCACGTGGACCTTGCGAGAATCGACGACGTTCTACTTCCACTAACTCACCAGTTTGGTAGTTGTATTGAGTGCGTACGTAAGTGAAACCATTGATGCGTGAGATGAGGTAAGCGGCGTCTTTACCCAAACCATTTAGGATAACTTTCAACGGATTTTTACGTGATTTGTTCACGTTAAGTGCGATTTTGATTGCGCCTTCTGCCGCTGCGAATGACTCATGACCGGCAAGGAAAGCAAAACAGCCACTTTCTTCATTCAATAGACGAGCCGCCAATGCACCGTGACCGATACCCACTTGGCGCTGCTGCGCTACGCTGCCCGGTTTTGTGCAGGCTTGAAGACCTTCACCGATGATGTTTGCCGCTTCTTCTGCTGTTTTTGCACCGCGGAAAATCGCCAAAGCAGTGCCCAGTGTGTAGGCATCGGCAGCGCTTTCAAACGCGATAGGTTGAGTGTCCATCACCAATGCTTTTGGGTCGATACCACGATCCATACAGTATTGGTAAGCCTCTTCCAGAGAAGATAGTTGCATTTCGTCTAATGTGCGACGTACAGATTCAGTAATCGGAGTGTTCATAATCTCTTCCCTCTTGGTGGCAATTATTGTTGGCGTGGGTTGATGGTCGTTACGGCTTCGTCAAAACGACCGTAAGTCCCCGTTGCTTTGTCTGCGGCTTCTGCAGCAGATACGCCTTCGTTGATGGCTTTCATCATCTTGCCGAGGTTGAGATATTGGTAACCAATCACTTCTTTGTTTTCGTCTAGCGCGAGTTTTGTTACGTAGCCTTCAGCTAACTCCATGTAACGCACGCCTTTTGCTTTAGTTGAGTAGCTAGTACCCACTTGGCTGCGTTGAGTTTGACCAAGGTCTTCCAGTGCCGCACCAATTTCCAAGCCGCCTTCAGAGAAAGCAGATTGAGTACGACCGTAAACAAATTGAAGGAAGATTTCGCGCATCGCGACGTTGATAGCATCACATACCAAGTCGGTATTCAGTGCTTCCAGAATAGTTTTGCCTGTTAGGATTTCTGCGGCCATCGCGGCTGATTGAGTCATGCCTGAACAGCCGATCGTTTCGATCAAAGCTTCTTCGATGATGCCGTTTTTGACGTTAAGAGTCAGTTTTGCTGCACCTTGTTGAGGAGCACAAGCACCAACGCCGTGGCTAAGACCAGAAATCGCGATAACGTCTTTTGGATTGATCATTGCGCCTTCGACAGGGATCGGTGCAGATGCATGAAGATCGCCGCGTTGAATCGGGCACATTGATTGGATTTCGTGTGAGTATTGCATAGTGTTTTCCCAGTGTACGATATCCAGCCTATTTGTCAGACTCAACGGCGTTGACTGCTCTTATTCGCTCCATCAAATAGAAAACTATGTTCAGGAGGTTCATGCGTTTGTTGCCTTGTTGAGTTAACAACTATTTTGGATATCTTTTTAATTTTTGAGAAAACAGGAGCGGGGTTGGAGAAGAGTTGAATTGCTCACTACAGAACTCTCGCTTTCACAACATAAGCGAAAGCACTTCCAACAGGGCTGACCTGTTTTCGTTTCTGTAGGAGTCATTAGCTTTAACAGCGGTTCGAATCTTTCGATTCCGGTGGTACCCCATCACCGAACCCATTTAGACTAGATCTAAGTCACACTAATCTGCAACATGAAATTTAGAGCAATTTGGGATATTAAATCGGTTCTTTATATTCTCAGAGATATATGGAGATAAACGGAAGGAATAAAAAAACGCCGCATAATGCGACGTTTTTTCTAAACAAATGAGAGGCTTATGCAGCGTCTTCTTGCTCGCTATCTTCTTCAACAGCTTCAAGCTTCTTTGCTTTTTTTGGTGCAGGTTTACGTTTTGCACCAAGAGCGTAAAGCACTTCTTCTTTGTTTTGCGCAAGGAACATTGCAAGATCTTCTTGCTTACCTTCGTCTTCTAGAAGTTCACTTTTACCCAGCAGTGAGAATAACTCGTCTGCCATATCCAGCATTTTGTCGTATGCGTCAGCTTCCGCTTTAGAGGTAAAAGTCATTTTCTCTTCTCCATTGCGTTCTACCACGTACTTGACGATTACAGCCATGGTTGGTCCCCTAATTTGGTGTATTGATACTGGCTTTTTATACAGTTTTTGACCAATCAAGTCTAGCGACAAGCCTCAGAATGAGAGACACGTACAACTAACTGACTAGCATTTAAACTATCTTGGTTTCACTTTGCGGATTTGTCCGCCAAAGGAAGGTTTGTTGGTCGCTCCCAATCTTGGCAAAATTCGATAAACGTTCTGAGCAATGGGCTTTGATATTTCTCTTTATGAACCAGTAACCAGAAGCGACGTTTCATATCTAAAGGCATGTCGAGCAGTTTTACGCGGCCGTCACGAATAGCAGGTTCTGCAGACAAACGTGACAAGCAACCTAAGCCTAACCCCGCCGATACTGAGTTGATCAACGCTTCGGTGGTATTGAGCTGAAAAGCTTCATGCCAATGTTCCAAGCGCGGTGCGACAACGCGCATAAAAAATTCGCGTGAACCAGATCCTGCCTCTCGCAATATCCATTCACTGTTTTCTAGCTCGGTTAAGTTTACTGGCCCTTCGTGCGCGGCTGGGTAATCGGGCGCGCAAATCACGCACATTTCATCTTCGCTAAACTGGGTAGACTGCAATTCAGGGTGAAGTGTTTTGCCCTCAATGAGGGCTATGTCTAACTCGTAATCGGTCAGCATGTCGCAGATTTGTGCGGAGTTAGAAATGAACAGGCTTTGAGAACGATGGTTCGTTTGCTGACGAAATTCGCTAAGCAAATAGGGCGCGACTTGGTTGCCAATGGTGTCGCTGGCACCAATGCGAAGTTGGCCCGATAGCGCTTGGTCACCATCGAAAATGCTCTCGATGTCTTTGGCTCGGTTGAGTAACTCATCCGCCAGTGGTAGCAGTTTTTGACCTTCTTGGTTCAAAATCAGTCGGTTATTAACACGATCAAACAAGTGATGGCCGATCTGTTTTTCTAATTCTGAGAGTGCCATGCTCACTGCGGCTTTCGATAAAAAGAGACTATCAGAAGCCGCTGTGAGCGTTTTGTGCTGCGTGATCGTCGTAAACACTTTCAGTTGTTTAAGAGAAATGTGACTTGCCATACCCCACCGTTAAGTAATTCTGAACGTTTGTTTTAAATAATTAGATATATCGGAACGAAGTGCAAGCGTATTATACGTCCCATCAAGAGTGAGTCTGGTTGAGGTCATCATGATTCAAAGAACAAAAGCAAAAGTAATGGGAGCGCCAACTCCAATGGCGGGTTTGGCTCTTGGTATTGCAAGCTTGGGCTGGAGTTGGGAAAACTTCGCCGAATTACATGGCTACGGACAGTGGATTAGTGCGGGTATCGCAAGCATATTGTTGGCTATATTGGCAACCAAGTTTTTGCTACATAATCATCTGTTGAGACAAGATCTTGCTCATCCGGTTGTGGGCAGCGTGGTTCCGACATTTGCGATGGGCACTATGGTGGTATCGAACTCTCTCGGCCATTTTTACCCATTAGCTGGCGATGCGCTTTGGCTGATTGCGGTGGTTTTGCACATCGTGTTCTTGGTGAGCTTTGTTTACCATCGCGCCAAAGATTTTGAATTGCACCACATGGTTCCTAGTTGGTTTGTACCGCCAGTGGGTATCATCGTTGCGGATGTGTCTTTCTCTGGCAACCCTATGTTAGCACCAGTGGCACAAGGTGCATTGATGTTTGGTATGGTGGCGTACGCGATCATGTTGCCGATGATGATTTACCGTTTCATGTTTACCCATGAAATTCCGGATGCAGCAAAACCAACCATGGCAATTATGGCGGCGCCAGCAAGTCTATCATTGGCAGGGTACTTAACGGTCACTGCGACACCATCACCAGTGATCATCGCTATGCTATTTGGTATCGCGGTATTGATGACAGCCATCATTTACCTCGCATTCTTTAAATTGCTTAGACTGCCATTTAGCCCAGGCTATGCGGCGTTCACTTTCCCGATGGTGATCGGTGCGACGGCGCTGTTTAAAATGGCGAATTGGATGGAGTTGCAAGGATTGGCTGCGCACTATGTTCAACAAGTGCGAGGCTTAGCTAGTCTTGAGTTGATTGTGGCAACATTTGTTGTCTCTTATGTGGCCTTACAATACATCAACAACTTGTTGATTCAGCCACGCTTGATGCACGCTCATCACGCTTGAATAGCAGATAGGAAAAAGCCTCTTGGTCTTACAACCAAGAGGCTTTTTTATTTCAATCGGCGTCGATGTTGGACGCTAGCCTTTTTTGTAAAATCGCGACATCTCATCCAGAGAATGACGAATGATATCGACAGGAACTTTCTGTTCTTTCTCGACTTTTAACTGGCGATTCAGTTGCTGAGAGTGCCCGCCAGGGTTGACCACAAGCATCAGCTCTTTGCCGACCAATGCATAGTTGTAGTAGCTGCCTGCAATATACCAATCGCGAGAGGCTGAGCTATCAAACAAGTTATGACCAACGCTGTATGAACTCGTTGTGCCTTGAACGTCAAACAGCGTATTCATCATGGTTGGCACGACGTCAAAATGGGTCGTGCGGTAATCAACTTGCTCTGGCTGACGATTTGGCATGTACACGTAAAGAGGCACATGTACTTGAACGTCACTGTAGTTACCCGTGTGGCCCCAATAGTTCATCTTATGGTCATTAAACTCTTCACCATGATCTGATGAAATCACCACAATGGTATTGTCTAAGTCGACGTTTTTCAGCACATCACCAATCAAGCTATCGATGTAGTACAACGAGTTCTTGTATCGATTATGGTAAAGCGAAGCGTCAAAATCGTTGTTGAGCAAAATGTGGTCAACGCGTTCCCAGTATGGTTTGAATTTCGCAAATTCAGGTTCGGGAAATACTGTGCCATGGGCGGCATCGTAGAACAGAAAACCAAAGTACGGCTTGTCGCTATCCTGCTTTTGGAACTCGATGAACTTGTCTGTTATCTGCTGATCGCGCTCGACAGCTGTTTCCCCAGTTTGTTTCAGGGTCAAGTCCGACACTTTTTTGAATACCGTGCGAGAAAGTGGCGGGCTGGTGAGCGGTGCCGAGCCAAAAATGCCCATGCGGTAGCCTTCTGCTTGCAGCGTATCCATAAAAACAGGAGAGCGTTGACTTGCGTAAAAGCTTTCCCAGTAGGTCGCTGGCAAGCTGTAAAACAGGCTGAAAATACCCGCTTGAGTTGAGTTGCCGCCGCTCATATGTTGTGTGAAATTCACTGTTTTTTCGGCGAACTTGCTGACATTTGGCATGACTTCCGGCGTCGCATCACTGTAGCGCCACGCATCAACCAAGATAAACAAGACATTGGGCTGTTTCTCTTTGCTTTGCACTTGAATCGGCGCAAGCGGATAGTTGAGTGAGCTACGTTCAATGTTGGTTAACTCTACGCGGTTCTTCGATGCAATGTTCTCATCCACTAGGTCGTGTTTGTAAATAAATTTACGAGCCGTCAGCGGGTAGTAAAGTGGCCAGTTATTCGAAAACTGACTGACTTCATCGTCGTAAAGTGCGTTTTTGTACGCATGAATCATCTGCGTGCTAAGCAATACAGCAAACCAGACGCTGATCAAAACGAACTTAGCTCGGCTTTGTGCCAGTTGATTACTTACCCAAACGGTACAAGCGAGCCCGATCACCAGAACGGAAATTTCACTGATGAAGATTAGCCAACTCATCCACGAAATATCGAAGACATCACCGCCACCTTCGAAAAACATACGGATTAATAGGGCGTTGATGTGAAGTTTGTATTGCTGAAAAACGAGGATATCGACTTTAAACATGATCAATAGACAGATCGCGATAGCGATCACGATACCTTTGAATGCTCGAGTCGGTAGAAAAGAGAGCAATAAACTCAACAACATAAATGGAAGAGCGATCAAGCCCAGCCAGCCATATTGAGTCGAAACCAAATAGTAACCTTGCAACAAGGTTAGCGGTTCATTCTGATTGTTAGACAACACAAAAGGATAACAAGCGATCGACAGGTACACTGCAAAGCAAGCAAAAAAAGCAATCAGCCAAGCGCTGTTGGAAGACAGTTTGCGAAACATACTTTTTGTTTGTTTATAAATTATGGGTAGAGGGAGTATAAAACAGTGTTTTTTATTATGGAATAGTTGCGACGAATGTCACATTTTGTATGGAAGTGTCAGACTTGATTGACATGTGAAAATTCAGAAGATTCATACTCTATTTGAGTGATATATAACCTTTTGTTTTTTCCGAACGCGAGATCACTGCGGGTTTAAATGGGGCTGTGCTAAGCTAGCTAACAGTTTCAATCGGCGCTCGGTATTCCCAATTTGTTTACTGTTTATCACTCCAACCAAGTTGACGTTCTTAAATCACTCCTTGTCGAACTGATTCGAATCAGTCCGCTGGAAAACCCGTTCGAAAAAGAACAAATTCTGGTTCAAAGTCCGGGCATGTCCCAGTGGCTAAAAATGGAATTGGCCAAAGAGTTTGGTGTTGCCGCGAACATTGATTTTCCGCTCCCTGCTACTTTCATTTGGGAAATGTTTACGCAGGTGTTGCCAGACGTGCCAAAACGCAGTGCGTTTAACAAAGAAGCGATGACGTGGAAGTTGATGCATCTGCTGCCGGGGCTTCTCAACCAAGAGGTGTTTTCGCCGTTAGCGCAGTACCTCAAAGATGACATTGACCACTCTAAGCTGTATCAGCTGGCTGAGAAAATTGCCGATATTTTCGATGGTTACTTGGTGTATCGTCCGGAATGGATCGCAAGTTGGGAAGCTGGGCAGAGTGTGCCAGAGCTGGAAGATGAGCATCCGTGGCAGCCGATCTTATGGCAAGCGTTGTATGATCACACTGTGTCATTAGGGCAGTCTCCTTATCACCGTGCCAACCTTTATGAGCACTTTATCGACACGTTAGAGAGTTTTAACTGCAATTTTGACCATTTACCCAAGCGTTTGTTTGTTTTTGGCATTTCTTCGTTGCCGCCTCGCTATATGGATGCGCTAAAAGCAATTGGTGAACACATCGACGTGCATCTGATGTTCACTAACCCTTGTCGTTATTATTGGGGTGAAGTTCGAGATCGCAAATATCTGGCTCGTTTGGCGGCGAAACATCGTCAGCACGTTGTGTGGCAGGACGATCACTCGGAAGTGCAAGGTGAAACTGAGCAACTGAAAGGTTCATTGGAAGATAATGTGATCGATGAGCTGCACACCGATGTGGTCGGAAACAGTCTGTTGGCGTCCATGGGTAAACTCGGGCGCGACAATATGTATCTGTTGTCTCAGCTGGAATCTCATGAAATCGAAGCCTTTGTTGATGTTGAGCGCGACAGTCTGCTCCATCAATTGCAAGCGGATATTCTCAATCTTGAAGAACATCAAGATGACCAACAGATTGAAAACAGTCATCACAAACAAGTGGTTAGCTTGGGTGATAAATCACTGAGCCTACACGCTTGTCACAGCCCGATGCGCGAAGTGGAAGTGCTGCATGATCAACTATTGGCGATGTTCGATGCTGACCCAACGTTAAAACCGCGCGATATTATCGTGATGGTCGCGGACATCAACGCTTACAGCCCTGCGATTCAGGCGGTCTTTGGTAACGCGCCGGGTGAGCGTTTTATTCCATATTCGATTTCTGACCGAACCGCCGATCAAGAGAGTCCAATTCTGGCCGCATTTATGCAGTTGGTGAACTTACCCAATACGCGCTGTTTGGCATCAGAACTACTCGAACTTCTGGAAACTCCGGCGATATTAAAGCGTTTTGAACTCAGCGAAGATGATTTTTTACAAGCCAAACAATGGGTTGAGGAATCGGGGATTCGCTGGGGATTGGATGCCAATACCGGACGCGAATTTGAACTGCCGGAAACCCGTCAAAACACATGGCAATTTGGTATTCAACGCATGTTGCTTGGCTACGCGATGCCAGAATCCGCAGGTTTGTTTGAAACCGAGCAAGGCAGTTTGTCTCCGTACAACGAAGTGCAAGGCATGGGCGCAGAACTTGCTGGTAAGTTAGCCCATTTTATTCAACAAATTAGCCAATATCGCCGCAAACTTTCTCATGTTCAGTCGATTGATGCATGGCGTGAAACCTTGGTGGTGATGTTGGATGACTTCTTCTCTGTTGAGCTAGAAGGGGAAATGGCGCTTAAGTCGATTCGAGATACCCTGAGCCAACTGAAAGAACAGCTAGCTGATGCGGCATTTGATGATGCGTTATCGCCGTCGATCATCAGCCAATACCTTCAAAATAAATTATCTGGAACACGAGTTAGCCAGCGCTTCCTGGCTGGTCAAGTGAACTTTTGTACCCTGATGCCGATGCGATCTATTCCGTTTAGAACCGTATGTCTGCTGGGGATGAATGACGGCGTGTACCCGCGTTCTATGCCGCCAGAAGGCTTTGACTTGATGACGGGAAGAACCAAGCCGGGCGACCGTTCGCGCCGAGATGATGACCGTTACCTATTCCTCGAAGCAATGCTATCGGCACAGCAAACGCTCTACATCAGTTATGTTGGCCGTTCAATCCAAGACAACACCGAGCGAGTGCCTTCGGTTCTGGTTTCTGAGCTGATGGAATACTGCCACCAAAACTATTGTTTAAGTGGTGATGAAGCGTTGCCCGTTGATGAGTCTGGCGACAACTTATTAAATGCGTTGGTGAATACCCACGCCATGGTGCCGTTTAGCCCAAGTGCGTTCCAAGGCACGCACGCCAGCTACGCGAAAGAGTGGATTCCAGCGGCATTGACTCAAAGTAGTCAATCGCAAGGCTATGTTCGTCGTGATTTTAATCGTGCATTAGACGACTATCTGTTAGGAGCGACGTTCCCACTTGAGCTCGACTTAGTCGAGTTGCAACGTTTCTGGCGCTTACCGGTGCAGTATTTTTTCAATCGTCGCTTAAAAGTAATCTTTGAGCCGCCACTGCCGGTGATGGAAGACGACGAACCCTTTGTTTTAGGTGGTTTGGAAAGTTATCAAATGCGTGATGAGCTGTTAGAAACCTTGCTTGAAACGACATTGATGCAGCCTGAGAAAAAAACAGAGGTGCTTAAACACTTTATGAGTCAACAGCGCGCGCAAGGCAAACTGCCGGTGGGGGCGTTTGGTGATATCGAGTTTGAAACCAACCGAGTTCAGGCGGAAGAGCTGGTGGACAAACTGGCGTTTTTATCTGGTGCGCCTCAAGACGATTTGGAAATCGACCTGACGTTTGACTCCTTATTTGAGCGAAATGAAGGCGAAGAGAAAAACGTTCGCCTGACTGGTTGGCTAACTCAATGCTACCAATCCGGTTTGATTCGCTATCGAAGCGGTAAGATTCGCTCGCAGGATTACCTTGCAGCGTGGATCGATCACCTTGCCATGTCGGCGTCGGGTCATGCTAAGAAAACCCACATCATTGGTTACGATCGTAAAGAAGGCGCGCTGCATTTGATCTACCCAGAAATTGCCGATGTGCATTATGCCAAACATCTACTGACTGAATTAGTTCGCTTATTCTTCGAAGGCATGACTAAGCCTTTGCCTTATTTCCCGAAAACGGCGTTGGCTTGTGTTGAAGCGGGCTTTAGCCGTGGTCAGTGGGTCGATGACGAAGAGAAATCTTTGAAGAAAATGGCTGACGCATTCAATGATGGTTTCATGAGCCCGGGCGAAGGCAATAATGCGTACATCTCTCGAATTTGGCCTGCTTGGAATGATGAGTTGGCCTCAGAAGTTCGTGTGCTGACAGCATTAGTACTGCAAGGTGCGCGCTTAGCGGTTCAAGACGCTGATGATGTAAAAGCGTGATAAAGAAAGTTGGATAAAGAGAAGGAAGAGTAGGGTGGCCGCCAGAAAATCATTATTTTTTGTAGGGCGTTTGCTGTACGGCCACAAGGTCAGAGGGACCATGATACTTTTGTTTAATTCATTTGAGTTGTGCCGCCAAAAAGGTTTGGCTTATCTCGTGGGGCGCATACTAACGGTACGTCTTATGGATAACCGTGAGAAAGATCTCACAAAGCTCTAAATTATCCAACTTGTTAAACATATTAATAGAATTTTTAACTATAGATCACATTTATTAGGTGATACGTCCTAGTAAATAATCCGGAGAGATTCAGCGTTATGGATCAAATGTCAGGTGCAGAGTGTCCTCTACATACGTTAGACCGCACAGAGCAACCTCAACCAACGCCACTAGAACCGATGACGTTTCCTCTGCATGGCGCGAGGTTAATCGAGGCATCAGCAGGTACAGGTAAAACCTTCACTATTGCAGGTTTATATCTGCGCCTTTTGCTTGGTCACGGCTGCGAGGAAACTCGACATCGCGTACCGCTTACAGTCGACCAAATTCTGGTCGTAACCTTTACCGAAGCGGCAACTGCGGAATTACGCGATCGTATCAGGGCAAGGATCCATGACGCGCGAATCGCGTTTGCGCGTGGACAGAGTTCCGATCCGGTGATCCAACCTTTGCTTAATGAGTTTGACGATCACAAGCAAGCCGCAGAAATTTTATTGCAGGCAGAGCGTCAGATGGACGAGGCGGCGGTCTACACCATTCACGGTTTTTGCCAACGTATGCTAACGCAAAATGCGTTTGAATCTGGCAGCCGATTTAATAACGAGTTTGTGACCGATGAAAGTCACCTAAAAGCGCAAGTTGTAGCCGATTACTGGCGCCGCAATTTCTACCCGTTGCCATTTACCTTGGCTGGAGAAATTCGCCAGCTATGGGGCTCTCCATCTGCGTTATTGTCTGACATCAGCAATTACTTAACTGGTGCGCCGTTAAGCCTTTCTGTTCCGGCAATGAAAGGCAGTTTGGCTGATCTTCATACTGAAAATCTGAAAAAAAT
The DNA here is from genome assembly GCF_033339295.1 of Vibrio sp. 704. Taxonomy (NCBI): domain Bacteria; kingdom Pseudomonadati; phylum Pseudomonadota; class Gammaproteobacteria; order Vibrionales; family Vibrionaceae; genus Vibrio; species Vibrio sp. 704. The sequence continues at coordinate 76,369 of NZ_JAWOUH010000014.1, forward strand.
TGATGAATTAAAAGCACAGTGGCGAGAAAGCCAAGATGACTTCTTAACGCTAATTTCAGATTCAGATATTAACAAACGTAGCTATACCAAAAAGTCTCTGCCGACGTGGTTGGAGGTGGTAAACACTTGGGCGGCAACGGAAACTACAGGTTACGATTATCCAGACAAGCTGGAGAAATTCGCGCAAAACGTCTTGTTGGAAAAAACACCGAAAGGCAGTGCGCCGCAGCATGCGGTATTTGAAGCCATTGAAACATTTCTTACCAATCCAATCAGCTTAAAAGCGCCACTGCTTGCGCATGCGATTGAGCATTGTCGAGTGATGCTGGCCAACGCGAAAAATCAAAAACAGTGGCTCTCTTTCGATGATTTGCTGACGCAACTTTCTGCTTCTATCGATACGGACGAAAGCGAGCTTTTAGCGGCGCGTATTCGTACTTTGTATCCTGTCGCAATGATTGACGAGTTTCAAGATACCGACCCGCTTCAATACAGTATTTTCAGCCGTATTTATCTGAACAACCCGGAATGTGGTTTGTTTATGATCGGTGACCCCAAGCAGGCGATTTATGGCTTTCGTGGCGCAGACATTTTCACCTATATCAAAGCGCGTAACCAAGTAAGTGCCCACTACACGTTAGGAACCAACTGGCGTTCTAGCGCAGATATGGTGCAGGCGGTGAACCAAGTGTTTGCCTTGCCCGATAGTCCATTTATCTATGATTCGGATATTCCGTTCTTACCCGTTAAGTACAGTCCCAATGCCGAAAAACGCATTTGGACTATGGGTGGCCAAAAGCAACCGGCGCTGACTTATTGGTTGCAAGAAGCGGACGATAAACCGCTACCAAAAGGCGAGTATTTGACTCGAATGGCAGAGGCGACCGCAAGCCAAATCCAAACCATTTTGACGCAGGCTCAACAGGGGCAAGCGTGTCTGGTGAATGGCGAAAAACAGAAAGCGGTTCAAGCGGGCGATATCGCGGTGTTGGTTCGAACAGGTAGTGAAGGTCGAATGGTCAAACAAGCCCTGGCAGACCAAGGCATTGCCAGCGTGTACCTGTCTAACCGAGACAGTGTGTTTACCAGTTCAGTGGCGCAGGATTTACAGCGTTTGCTGCAAGCGGTGCTGACTCCAGAAAATGATCGTGCGCTGCGTGCAAGTCTTGCCTCTGAGCTGTTTGCCCTCGATGCAGCAAGTTTGGATGCGCTTAATAACGATGAAGTCGTGTGGGAAAACGCTGTTAACGAATTCAAAGAATATCGCAAACTTTGGGTTCAACGTGGTGTGCTGCCGATGTTGCGCGCGGTGATCAGCAAACGCCATATTGCTGAGCGATTACTAGAAGAGGGTGGAAGCTCACAGGGTGAAAATGGTGAGCGAGTACTTACCGATTTAATGCACATCGGTGAACTGCTTCAACAAGCCAGTAATGAATTGGATAGCGACCACGGTCTGCTGCGTTGGCTCGCTCAGTCTATCAGTGATGCGGAAAACGGTTTGGGTGGCAGTGATGACCAAATCCAACGTTTAGAATCGGAACGTAACTTAGTGCAGATCGTAACTATTCACAAATCAAAAGGCTTGGAGTATGACCTCGTATTTCTGCCGTTTGTGTTCAGCTATCGAGAAGCCAGTGAAGCCAAATATTACGATGCAGCCAATGACTGCACGGTACTGGATATCACTGGCAACGATGCGTCCATGAAGCAAGCGGACAAAGAGCGTTTGGCGGAAGACTTACGCTTGATATACGTGGCACTAACGCGTGCTGTTTATGCGTGTTTTATCGGTGCCTCACCGTTGCGCAATGGCCGTTCGACCAAAGAGCCAACTGGTGTACACCGCAGTGCGATTGGCTATTTGATTCAAAATGGTCAAGAAGGTGGCATTAACGATTTGCACCAAGGTTTAACAAAGCAACAAGACGAGCTTGATTGTGTCGTTGTGGCCGATCCGCCGCAGCAACTCGAAGAGAAGTACGTAGCGCCACAAGAAGAAATATACGATCTTAGCGCGAAAGAACTGCAAAACCCTATCGACAGAAACTGGCGCATCACCAGTTATTCTGGCTTGGTCAAGCAAGGCTCTCATCACGCCGAGCATGATGCCACGATTGAGATTACAGGTTTTGATATCGACTCATCTGAAGAACAAGACGAAGCGGATTTGGTGGAGCCAGAGCGTTCTATTTTTACCTTCCCTCGCGGTGCGCGTCCGGGGACGTTCCTGCACAGCCTGTTTGAGGAAATTGAATTTACTCAGCCAGCCGCGACGGAAGAGAATACACAAATCATCCTTGGCTTGATGGAAAGCGAACAGCTCGATGAAGAGTGGTTGCCCATTTTACAGCAATTGATTGATACCGTACTCGCAACGCCGTTGGATGGTAAGTCTTTGCTGCTAAATCAAAAAGCACCGTCGCAACGTTTGGTGGAGATGGAATTTTTGCTGCCGATTGAAGTTTTGTCTGCACCGGCGTTAAACCGAGTCATTCAACGTCACGATCCGTTGTCGGCGAAAGCGGGGGATTTAGGTTTCCAAACCGTGCAAGGTATGCTCAAAGGTTTTATCGACTTGGTGTTTGAACATCAAGGTAAATACTACGTGCTTGACTGGAAATCGAATCATCTTGGCGACGATGTGACGAGCTACCATGGTGAGGCTCTGAAATCGGCGATGGCGGATCACCGCTACGATTTGCAGTATCAGATTTATGCGTTAGCACTGCATCGTTTCCTAAGCAGCCGATTGGCGAATTATCAATATGATCATCACTTCGGTGGCGTGTATTACTTGTTCTTGCGCGGCATGGATGGGCAGAGTGACCACGGCATTTTTGCCGCGAAACCAACCTTAGACTTCTTACAAGAGATGGATCGTTTGATTGATGGTCAAGCACTTGAAACGCGCTCAACTCAAGCCGGGCAGATGGAGCTACTTTAATGACGACAAATCACAATCTTCATTCTGACCAAGATAGTCTATTGGTAGTGCTGGAACGCTTGGCGCACAAAGGTGCTATTCGTCAGCTCGACTACCAATTCGCCTGTTTTATTGACTCTCAAACGCATGATGAACAGTCGGATAGCCAAGCACTGGCGTTTATCGCGGGTGTTGTCAGTAGTGAGCTCGGCAAAGGACATATCTGTCTGTCTCTGTTCGATGCACAAGGGCAATCTACGGATTTAGCCAGTAAGCTAGGGCTGTTTGGTGAGTCGGCATTGGCGCTCAATACACAGTTGCAAGGCATAGACTGGATTCAAGTATTACAAAATTCCAACTTGGTCGGCGCGCAAGGAGAAGCCTTGCCGCTGATGTTCGATGGCGAGCGTCTGTATCTGCACCGCTATTGGCATTATGAAGTGACACTGGCGGAAAAGCTCAATCAGTTGGGCGCCGCAGTTAACTTGCAACCACAAGAGTTTGTGCGATTATCGGAGTTGCTCAACCATTTGTTTGCACGCCAATACCATTTTCTGTTTAACGCGTTAGGCAAAGCAGTAGAAGCGGGAAGCAGCAACCAAGTGTTGCGCCAGCAATTGGTATGTGATCACCTTGATGTGGTCGCAAGCGAATCGTTGGATTGGCACGCCATTGATGCAGTGCTTAGCAATGCGCGCAAGGTTCAGGACTTGCAAACACTGAATGAACTTGTGCCACTCTCAGCTTGTGTGAACTGGCAAAAAGTCGCGGCGGCGGTTGCGTTAACTCGTCGATTTGCTGTGATTTCTGGTGGCCCAGGTACGGGTAAAACGACGACGGTAACCAAATTGCTTGCTGCTTTGATTGAACAGGCGACACACGAGAAAAATCTAACCATCAAGTTGGTGGCCCCGACGGGGAAAGCGGCGGCGCGATTAACCGAGTCCATTGGTAAAGCAGTGCAAGAACTGCCAGTTTCTCCAGAGCTAAAAGCCAAAATTCCGACTGAATCGAGCACCTTGCATCGATTGCTGGGCGCGATTCCTAATAGCGCAGAATTTCGTCACAACAAACAAAATCCACTGCATTTGGATATTTTGGTTATCGACGAAGCGTCGATGGTCGATTTGCCAATGATGTACAAAGTGGTCGATGCCTTACCGAAACATGCGCGGCTGATTTTGTTAGGTGATAAAGACCAACTTGCCTCAGTTGAAGCAGGGGCTGTGTTGGGTGATATCTGTTCGTTCCATGCATTGGGTTATGGCAAAGAGCAGGCGTCAGCCATCGCAAAACTGACGGGTTTCGATACTTTAGCCCATACGGGGAACAGTGCCTCCAGCATTGCCGATAGCTTATGTATGCTGCAAAAGAGCTACCGATTTGACGCTCGCTCAGGCATTGGTCAGTTGGCAAAAGCGGTTAACTCAGGTTCTGCTGCGAGCGTAGATAACGTCTGGGCGCGTGACTTTTCTGACATCGAACATTTCGCGCTAAGTAGTCAACATTACAACCAAATGATGCAGACGTTGGTGCAGGAATACGGTCGTTACCTCAAACGCATTGGACAACAGGAAACTGATCCTAAAACCGGAGAGCCAGAGTCGCTAACGCACAAAGCCAAAGCGGTGTTAGATACTTTCAACCAATGCCGACTGCTGTGCGCGATCCGTGAAGGTGACTTTGGTGTGGCTGGGCTAAACCAGCGCATCGAGAAAGCGCTCGCGGCGCGCAAGTTCATTCAAGTTCAGGATGAAATTTGGTATCACGGCAGACCCGTCATGGTTACGCGTAATGATCACGGTTTAGGTTTGTATAACGGTGATATTGGTATTTGCATGCGAGATGACAGTGAAGAAGAACCGCGTTTGAAAGTCTTTTTCGAGTTACCTGACGGCAGTGTGAAATCAGTCTTGCCAAGCCGAGTACCTGAACATGAAACGGCTTACGCCATGACCATCCATAAATCGCAAGGCAGTGAATTTGATTACACCCTGATGATTTTGCCACCAGACTTTAGCCCGATATTAACCCGTGAGTTGATTTACACAGGCATTACCCGCGCGAAAAAGCGTTTAGCTCTTTACGCCGAACTTAATGTTCTGAAGCGAGGCATTAAGGTGAAAACCACTCGTGCGAGTGGGTTAGTAAAGCGGCTTACGAATTAATTTTTACTTGTGATTGTGACATTTTCGAAGATGATTCTTTGTGGCGGGTCTTATATTTGCCATTTCGTTTTCATGCAAAATGGATTGTTATTGAGTAAGGCTCTTTCTTAGCGATATATTTCTCCTTTCTCATTCACATATCAAAGGCAGCTGAATATGGGATTGCTCGACTCGTCTTTTCTAACCTTCTTTATCGCCGGAGGAGGCACGTTTTTATGGTTCGTTATTATCGGAGCAATTTTTATATTTTTTATACCACTAAAGGTGAAGCGGTTTGCTTTTAATCCGAAACATTATTCAGAAGTAGAGTTAGCTTTAGTCTCGGGTTTTCACTTTGGTGCTTTAGTACATGGTGTAGGCTTAGTTGCGGCGGTCGCTTTACCAACTTTAGCGAGGAGAAGGGGCTTTGCTGATATTCATCAAGTTTGCTCCGGTCTATTCATCGGAATTTGCCGTATTTATATAAGCGTTTTATTGCTTCTAGCTATGATCACTTTAGGCTCAATGGTGGTTTGGATGTCTATTACTTGAGAGCTGGAATAGAAGGTCGGTGAAGTTTGCAGTTATTAGAAGTTTCTTTTATTACATTTTTTGTTGCAGGTGCTTTGTTAGTTTTTTGGTACCTGATAGTAGGTATTTTGCTTATTGTTATCACGCCGCAAAAAGTAAAGCACTATGCGTATACTAGTGAGCACTATACAGATATTGAGCTTGCTTTAGTTTCTGGATTTCACTTTGGGGCCTTAATACATGGATTAGCTCTTGTTGCCGCAGTTGCATTTCCTAAGTTGGCCAAAAAAAGAAAGCTAACAGATATTCGTAGAGTTTGCCCAAAGTGGTTCATAAGTATTGGGCTAGTGTACTGGACTATTTTAATCTTTATCGTAGTCACTATTTTTGCATCTTTGTTAGCTATGATTTTGTTTTGAATTAATTACGTACGTAAAAGAAGACCGAGCTTATGGCTCGGTCTTCTTTTATGCATGTTTTGCAAACGCATTGGTAAAAGACACGCTGCGTATTTTGTATTGCTGTTGATAAGCAAGAATAAAATCTCGGATAGCGTCATTTACGGGGAAAACACAGTGGACGTCTAGGCCTTCTAAAAACTGATTGTCAGCCATATCCCAGAAGCTTTGAAGCGAATTACAAATGATTGTTCTCATAACAGTGCTCGTCTCGGCTTATTTAAAGTCAGATTAACAACTGTCCTTGGTGTGCAATACGGAGCTAACTAGTTTTTCAATTGCCCAGTATTTTAGGGTGAAGGCTACATTACATCACCTAGATCCATTTCGTATTGGTTAAAAACCAATCACTAGCGAGCAGAGTATAGCCAACCAAATGTATATTTAAAAGATAAAATTGGAACAAAAATCAAGCAATGGTTTGCGCATTTCTAAGTTGGGTTTACATGATGACCCGCTAGTCCGGAGTAGGGTTTATGTGTGGCCTTATTCCTCAACAAACTCGTTCCTAAACAAGCTCGATGTGCAGGGTTGAGCGTGAATGAACTGAATCCCGCACCTTGAGGTTTTGGTATAGCGGAACGTTAAGTTTCGCTCCCTGATTTAAGGTTAAGCTATAAATCTAACGCTAAGATTTTTGACTTACGCTGGAAGTTATATAACCCTTGTTTGGCTCCAGGCAAATAGTCGACACTGACTTCGTAAAAACCTTGCTCTCTAAACCAATGCAAACTGTGTGTCGTGAGGACAAAAATCTGATCAATGGTTTCGGATTTAGAACGATGTTTCATGTAGTTGAGCAGTAACAAACCTCGGTTTCCATCACGATAGTCAGGGTGAATCGCTACGCAAGCCATCTCAGCTTTGCGCTCTTCTGGGTATGGATAAAGGGCAGCACAGCCAATAATCAAGCCGTCTTTTTCGATGATGGTAAATTTTCCAATCTCTTGCTCTAGCTGCTCTCGAGAGCGCCTAACGAGTACACCTTGTTCTTCTAAAGGACGAATGAGGTCTAAGATACCGCCAATATCGTCAATATTAGCTTGCCTCACTTGTTCAGCACTCGCCATAACAACTTGGGTTCCGATGCCATCGAAAGAGAACAACTCCTGAATTAAGGCGCCATCTACTTTATAACTGATCAAGTGGCTACGAGGTACTCCGGCACGGCAAGCGGCAATAGAGCCTTTAAGAAAGCGCAGTGTTCCTGTGTTGTAATCTAGATCAGGAGACGTATTTTCAGAGAGCGTTTTGATGACATGCTCCGCCTCAATTGGCAGTAATTCGGCGACAGCATTGCCGTTGTCATCAATGACACCTTGTTCGGAGCAAAAACCAATCAGCTTATCCGCACCCAGCTTTATCGCCAGTTGTGTCGCGACTTCTTCAGAAAGTAAGTTAAAACACTCGCCAGTCACAGAGCTCGCAATGGGGCCAAGTAGCACAATAGAGCCTTGGTCGAGCGTGCGATTAATCGCGTCGGTGTCAATGCGGCGAATACGTCCACTATGGCAATAGTCCACACCATCATCAACGCCGAGTGGTTGGGCAATGATGTAGTTTCCGCTAACGACATTGAGCTGGGTGCCTGCCATCGGAGTGTTGTTGAGGCTCATTGATAGGCGCGCAGTAATCGCAAGTTGAAGTTGTCCGGCAGCTTGCATAACAACAGATAAAGCCGATTCATCCGTAATGCGGATATTTTTGTGGTAAGGCGTAGTGAGGTCTTGTTTTTCTAGCAGCTGATTAATTTGAGGACGTGCACCATACACCACCACGACTTTGATTCCGAGGCTGTGCATGAGTGCGATATCATTAATAATATTGCCAAAATTTTTGTGTGCGACGGCTTCTCCGCCCAGCATGATCACCATGGTTTTTCCGCGGTGAGCATTGACATAAGGTGTTGATTGACGGAATCCTTTTACGAGAGCAGTACTACGAATTTTCACTACAGCCATTCCTTTGTTTAATTATGTTAAAATAATGCCTTTTTATTCACTTGGTGGCAAGGTGAAATTTTGGAATAAAGCACAAACATATTGAGGTAGGTTCTTGGTCCCGTTAAGAGGGAAGGTTACAATGGTGGCGTCTTTCCTCAATACGTGAACCTCATGTCTTCTGCTGTTAATAAGAATGCTGCGATCACTGCTTCAAATTTGTCAAAAACGTCATCTAAATCAATGCTTCGTAAGTGGCTAGAGCGTTCTCTCATGCTTATAGCGATAGTTGGAACCGTTGTCGTGTGCATGCTGTATAGTGATTTGATTACTCGAACCATTAATCCGCCCATTCCCAAATCGACTATTTATGGTCGCTGGGTTGAGCAAGATGTTGCGCCTTATGCTCGTGAAGAATTTGTGTTGAGTGAGCGCGGTGTTACCGTAAATGGTTCTACAGTGGCGACCAGTTTTGAATTCGATGGGGATTCGTTTTCGTATCGAGTGGGTTCAAATGAGCGGCACTTCAATTTTGTGGGTAAGCAGCATGCAGAAATGAAGCTGGATGCTAATGCACATTATCTACCTGTATTCCGTTTAGAGGGGCGTGCAAGGATTGCGGTAAGATAGTCGTTTTTATCTTTGTCTGTTAAGCAGAGATCTCTTGCGTCTGTGAGTCACATGGATGATCACAATTTCATCTCTCAATCAGTAAATCTTACTTTCAAACATAATCCGGACAATTCCGTAATTCTTCCGCTGCTATCATGTTGCATTAACTGAATGAATTCACAACGAGTAAACGGATTGGCTTAGCGTTGAAACATTTTGTCGTTGCTTTTCAATTGCACCGTATGCATTTGTTTGCCATCCTTTTGCTATTCTCTTTTACGGAAAAGACACGTGTTAAAAAAACTCCTTCCTATTATCTCTTTGAGCCTACTCTTTGGCTGTGCTCAACAAAATGATCGTGCTCAGCAATATCTTGATGGTGAGTTTCCTCAGATCCTCAATAAAGTGGACGTAGTTGAGTCTAACAAACCACGCGATTTTACTGAATTTAACAAGCAAGCTGAGCAAGTGGTGATAAAGTCACCATCCATGGCGAAGATATACCAACCGCTATATCAACGATTAAGTGAGTGGGCGCAACAGAGCGGAGATACCAGTGCGTTGAGTGCGTTTGGCATTCAAGCCGCGCAATTGGGTGGTGGTGATAAAAAAGGTAATGTGCTGTTTACCGGATACTTTTCTCCCGTGATGGAGCTGCGTCATACACCAAACGACATTTTTAAGTACCCAGTTTATGGCAAGCCAAACTGCTCATCAGATTGTCCGACTCGTGCGGAGATCTACAACGGGGCATTAGATGGCCAAGGTTTAGTGCTAGGTTATGCGCCTAACCGTATTGACCCGTTTATGATGGAAGTGCAGGGCAGTGGCTATGTGCATTTTGAAGATGATGATACGTTGGAGTACTTCGCGTACGCAGGGAAAAATAATAAAGCTTACGTTAGTATTGGCCGCATTTTGATTGAACGTGGTGAAGTGCCGCGTGAAAAAATGTCTCTCAAAGCGATTAAAGAGTGGGTAATGGACAACGACGACGCAACAGTACGCGAGTTGTTGGAGCAAAACCCTTCTTACGTCTTCTTTGCGCCAAAAGCGGAAGCGCCAGTAACGGGATCGGCTGGTATTCCTTTGTTACCAATGGCCGCGGTCGCGGGTGACCGTTCTATCTTACCAATGGGCACACCAATCTTGGCGGAAGTACCATTGCTGAATGCGGATGGTACGTGGAGCGGTGCTCATCAACTGCGAATGCTGATCGTTTTAGACACTGGTGGTGCGGTAAAACAGAACCATTTGGATCTGTATCATGGCATTGGTGCGAGAGCAGGAACGGAAGCAGGGCACTACAAGCATTTTGGTCGAGTTTGGAAACTTGGGCTGGAAAACTCACCAACTCAAGCGCCTTGGGCTTTGCCGCCAGAAAAGCTACAATAGCGACCCAAGAAAGAGGAACCGCCTCTTATCTAGACATTTCATCAAAGAGTGCGTATAAATCGCACTCTTTGTTTTTCTATCGATCATCTGGACTTCAATATGCGTGAACTCGATACCCCAGCATCTGACAGCTACAATCAACGCTTTGGCGGCACTCGTCGTCTTTATGGCAACAGTGAAGTGGACATTCTTCGCGCTGCACACGTTTGTGTTATTGGTATTGGTGGCGTGGGTTCATGGGCGGTCGAAGCGCTGGCCCGTACTGGGATCGGTGAGTTGACTCTGATTGATATGGATGATGTTTGTGTCACGAATATTAACCGCCAAATTCATGCGATGACGGGCACCGTTGGCCAAAGCAAAATTGAAGTTATGGCCGAGCGTGTCAAATTGATCAACCCAGAGTGTAAAGTCAATCTGATTGATGATTTCATCACGCCAGACAATCAACATGAGTACTTAAGCAAAGAGTTTGATTACGTGCTAGATGCGATTGACAGCGTAAAAGCGAAGGCGTCTTTGTTGGCGTATTGCCGCAGCAACAAGATCAAAGTGATCACTACGGGGGGCGCTGGTGGTCAGGTTGACCCAACGCAGATCATGGTCGCTGATTTAACGAAAACGATCCAAGATCCTCTAGCGAAGAAAATCAAAGACACCTTGCGTCGTCATCATAACTTCCCTAAGAATCCGGCTCGTAAGTTTGGTATTGATTGCGTGTTTTCAACCGAGCAGCTGAAGTACCCTCAAGCAGACGGTTCAGTGTGTGGTGTGAAGTCGACAGCGGAAGGCCCAAAACGTATGGATTGTGCTAGCGGTTTTGGTGCGGCGACTGTTGTAACTGCAACGTTTGGCTTTGTCGCGGTATCGCGAATCGTTGAGAAGTTGATTTCAAAATATAAGAAGTAAACTAGAAGAAGAGCGCATCATGACAGATTTTCCCGTTTCTCCATTTGGTACAGATATCACCAGCGAAGACATTGTAGCGACTATGCAGCAATTTCAAGGCTGGGAAGATCGCTACCGTCAGGTTATTCAGTGGGGTAAAAAGCTGCCACAAATGCCAGAAGAGCTGAAATCAGAACAAGTTACCGTTTCGGGTTGTGAAAGCTTGGTGTGGTTAGTGAGCCAAGAGCAAGATGGCGTTTGGCATTTTTGTGCGGACTCCGATGCGCGTATCGTCCGTGGATTGATTGCCTTGGTGATGGCGGCTTATGACGGAAAAACGGCCGATCAAGTTCAAGCATTTGATATTGATGCTTATTTTGATCAACTGGGGCTTGTCTCCCATTTAAGCCCGTCACGTGGTAATGGCTTGAAAGCTATTGTAGAGCAGATTAAGCAAACCGCCGTGTAACGAGTCATTTTCCCAATTCTTAAAAACGCCGAATAACCTAGCTGTTTGGCGCTTTTTTGTATCTGAGTTGAGACATTTTTTGCATATGGATAAAAAGTATGCAAATGGTCGACTATTTTAGCGTTAATTAACCTTTCTATTGATCCTGGTTCATTATATTGCCCACTTGGTTTTTATAAACTCAATTGTATTTAAAATTTGTCTATATTAGATAGTAGACATATGCCTCATTCGCTCCTGTTCCCCAATGCTGACACGCATTTGGAGGCGATTGGGATATTTAGGTACAAACGCTAGGAACCTCCCTATATGCAATTCACCTTGGAACATGCGCAAGACGTATTATCCGGAATGCCAGACCCCACTTTTATTCTGAGTGAAGATGGTATCTATATTGATGTTTTTGGAGGAACAGATAAAAAAGCCTATCACGATGGAAGCAATTTGATAGGTAAGACACTTCACAGCGTACTTGAAAAAGATAAAGCCGACTGGTTTATCGAGCAGATCAGTCGATCACTGAAACAAGACAGTATTGTGACGATCGAGTACAAGATGTGCGCCGACAGCATTCAGGGAATAGATGCCAACAGTGGACCAAGAGGCGACCTATACTACGAAGGCAAGATCTGCCCACTCGCTATAAAATACCGGGGTCGTCGCGTTGTCCTTATTCTTACACGCAACATCTCCAATCGCCACCGAGTTGAAACCCTTCTTCGCCATCAAAGCCAAATAGATGCTCTCACCAATATCTACAACCGACGTGTTTTTTTCGAAAAGCTCACAGAAGAAGTTATTAAATCCCAAGCTCCAGATTATCACTCCGCGTTGTTATTGTTTGATTTGGACTTTTTTAAAGTCATCAATGATAAACGTGGTCATGATGCGGGGGATTATGTCTTAGAGACGTTAGCTGATTTGGTTTCTCATTTACTCGTCAAAGACGAAATTTTCGCAAGAGTCGGAGGGGAGGAGTTTGCGATTATTTTGCCAGAAACTTCTCTGTCGGCGGCGAAAGAGGTAGGAGAGGAAGTACGTTCCCACATTCAAAATTGTCAGTTCGAATTTGAAAAGATTGAAATTCCGGTCACGGTGAGTGTAGGCGTGGTGGAAATAGGCAGAAATGAAACCACCAAACGTTTGTATGCGCATGCAGATAAAGCGCTTTATGCTGCGAAAAGAAATGGCAGAAATTGCGTGGCGACTCTGGATAGGCAGATGGAGTAACCTTGTTGGTTACTCCAAATCAAACCGTTGGCGTTATAGCATGTCGACGGCTTTTTCAACGGCGGCGATGAGTCTTTCCACATCGCTCGTCGTGTTATAAATACCAAAAGAGACGCGTACCGTGCCTTTCACATTTAGCGCATCCATCAATGGGTGAGCGCAGTGGTGTCCTGCTCGTACCGCAATGCCTTGTTGATCGAGCAGCGTCGCAATATCTTGGTGATGAACGCCGTCCATTACGAAGGTCAGTACAGAGGCATTCGGTTGATAGCCTAGAATATGGATGTCATCCAAAGCGCTTAGTGCTTGGTAGGCCTTATCCTGAAGCGCATGGAGATGAGTCTCTACTTCGTGATGGTCAAAACCTTGGTACCACTCAATGGCTTTCGCTAGAGCAATCGCGCCCGCAACGTTTGGTGTGCCCGCTTCAAATTTTCCAGGAAGTGCAGAAAACGTCGTTTTTTCGAAAGAAACGCGTTCAACCATTTTACCGCCGCCGTGCCATGGTGGCATGGCTTCCAAAAGTTCAAGCTTGCCGTATAAAACCCCAATGCCTGCTGGTGCATAAAGTTTGTGACCTGAGAAAACGTAGAAATCGATATCTGATGCCGATAAATCAAGTTGCTCATGTACGATGCCTTGCGCGCCATCAACTACAATAACCGCGCCAACGTTGTGCGCCAGTTCAGTGATTTTTTCTATAGGTTGGCGTGTGCCTGTTACGTTGGTTATTTGCGCGCAAGCAACAATTTTACAGCGGTCAGACAGAAGCGCCTCAAATGCACTGATGTCGAACTGGCAATCTGATGTCATCGGAACTTTAATGACTTTAGCACCCGTTTGCTCTGCCACGATTTGCCAGGGCACGATGTTGGCGTGGTGCTCCATCTCGCTAATCAAGATCTCATCACCTGGTTGTAACGTGCTACGGGCGTAGGTTTGAGCAATTAAGTTCAGTGCTTCGGTTGCGCCCCGTGTCCAAATGATCTCTTTAGAGCTGTTTGCACCAATAAAGCTTGCCACTCGTTCTCGTGCCGCTTCAAATTGGCTGGTGGCATTAGCCGTTAAACTATGGCTGCCACGGTGAACATTGGCATTTTGCGCACTGTAGTAATGACTGATGACATTAATCACACATTGCGGTTTTTGCGTTGTCGCTGCGCTATCTAGATACACTAAGGGCGTATCGTTGACGGATTGGTTTAGAGCAGGAAATTGCTCGCGTACAGCATTTACGTCAAACATTATTCCTCACCAAGCTTGTGGTAGTGCAGAGTAGGCAGAGGGATCATTGGTTCAGCAACTGACCATGCGTGTTTTTTACCTGAGAGTTGAATGATTACTTCCATCGCGAACTCTAAAGCTGTACCCGGACCTTGACTGGTGATCAGGTTGTGGTTGATATCAAAGGTCACGCGTTTGCTGCGCCACTTCTCTTCCGGGATATGTGACTGAAAGCTCGGGTGACAGGTCATCAGTGATTGTGGGAAAAGATCATGGTGTTGCAATACCAACGCCGGTGCTGCGCAGATAGCAGCGACCAATTTTCCCTCGTAGATGTGCTGCTTAAGGATTTCTATCATCACCGTGCTATCACGAAAAATTTCTGCACCACCAACACCACCAGAAAGCGCTATGGCGTCAAACTCATCATCAGCGATATCGACTAGCTTACAATCGGCAGTTAGTGTGACTCCGCGAGAAGCTTTCATCGTCAATGAGCCATCAAAAGCAGCACTCGCTACTGTAACGTCATAACCCGCGCGAACCATCATGTCGATAACGGTGACGGCTTCCATTTCTTCGGTGCCTGGAGCTATTGGCACTAAGATTTTCTTACTCATTGTTCTGTCCAGCTTTGTTCTATTTGTTTGATACGTTGGTAAAGTTTTAAATTCTCAGGCGTATTGATACGATGTTTCTCGGCAGCCTTTAACAAGTATCCGGTTATAAAATCAATTTCCGTTCGACGTTGATGGAATACGTCTTGCCTCATTGAAGAATAGTTCTCAGCTGTGGCGTTCACCACTTGCATTACCGTATCGAAAAGAGAGCGAAACTCGATAGCAATACCTTCTTTACTCATTACTTCAACCAGTTCTTGAGTGATGCTTTCGAGTTGTATCTTAAACTCGGGCTGCGCAAGCTCACCATTCTTACACTGGTGAATCGCAGTCAGTGGGTTAATCGCGCAGTTAATTGCTAACTTAGTCCATAACGCAGATTGGATGTGTGGATTCCAAATGACCTCTGGAAGAGCATGATGCATAACATCTTGCAGAAAAGCGCACTGCATTCCTTTGTCATTATAACCACCCGCTTGCGTTGTTCCGTGACCGGTATGCAATACGTGTTGGTTATCTGGTTTGTATGCGCCGTGCGTCGTTGTTGCGAGCACTATCGGATTGTTTGGCACAACCTTCTCCAAGGCAGAGGCAGTACCCATACCATTGTGCATCAGCATGATAATCGTGTCTGTATTGATATGAGGGAGCAAAGGCTGAATGGCGTCTTCCACTTGCCAAGCTTTTACCGTGATCAAAATGAGATCTGCTTTATTTACGGAGGAAATATCTTGATTACTGAATACGATTGCGGGTTTGTCATCCAACTGAAGTGATTGTTGGCTTTCAGAACTTCTTCCCCACAATGAAACATTGTGCCCGGCAAGCTTAAATTTTGTTGCCCAGAGTGAGCCCACCGCACCTGGACCGAGGATAAGGATATTCACCAAACGCTCTCATTAAAAAGGTTTGCTGCAAGGATAATGAGGGAAAAAAGGAAAGCAAATAAAAATGGCGCCGAAAGGCGCCATTTTTGAGCAAACTTAGTGGTTCAATTAGAACTTGTAAGTTACAGCAAGGTAGTGGCCAAAGCCAGTTGACTTGAACCCATCAGTATCTTTGATACCGTACACGTCTTTGTAACCTTTTAGACCGTAACCCACTGCGAAGCGGTCTGAGTGCCAGTAGATACCGTTGAACATTGCACCACCGTTTGACGCGGTTGAACCAAACTTGTTACCAGCATCATCATCCATACCGAATTGGTAATCGATGTAGCCTTGGTAAGAAATGAATGAACCGTTCTCGAAGAAGTAGAATGGTTTGAACCAGTTAGTCGAGATTTGGAAACCGTTCCAATCCTTTTTGTTGCCGTCGTAAGTGCCGTATAGGTTAACACCAACTTTACCAAACCAAGGAACCATTACGTCAGAACCTAGACCGATTTTTTGAGAGTTAACACCAGAGTTACCACCCCACTCGATTAGAGTTGCAACGTATAGCTCTTGAACTGGACCGAAAGATAGGTCTTTACCAGTTACCGCATCTAGAGACATACGTGGAGCGAATTTCATAAAGATCTTCTCTGCGCCAGCTTTGTCGCTACCTGGATCAGAAGTTAGGTTGAATACATCAACGTAGCCGTAAAGGTCGAAGATACCAGAGCGGCCGCCGAATTCCATTTCTAGGTAGTCGTGTGAAGACTCACCTGGAAGTTCGTCAAATGCACCCATTAGGTTAAATTGCATCCACTTGTAATCGTTTTTGTGAATATCGCCGTCAGAGTAATCTGCCGCCATAACTGGAGCTGAAGTAGCCGCTAGAAGGCTAAGAGCTAAAAGTGATTTACGCATAAGGGGACTCTCTATGTTTGTAATGATTCAGAACACGCAATCTGTGCTGCGCTTTCCAATTGGCGGGAATAATAGCGATAAAAATCCCAAATGAAAGTGATAAAGGGTGCAAAATGAAACGTTTTTGGTGAGTTGCATCACGAAATTATCTTTATTTACGGAACTTTTTGTTTGTTGCATTTTATTGCAATAAATGTGTGATTTGGATCGTTTGCGTGAGCGATTTTATGACTTTTTAAGCCAGTCGATTAACCAACATAAATCGTTAGTGATCGGAGTGATAAGGGATTCGTATGTATCCGTGAATCAAAGAGGACGTTTGAATGAAAGAAGTCATGTTATTCCCACTCACTTCAGTTGTACTCCCTGAAGGTAAAATGAATCTGCGCATTTTTGAGCCACGATATAAGCGAATGGTAAAGGAATGCAGCCTACAAAATGTGGGTTTTGGAGTTTGCCTAGTAGGAAGTGAAGGTGACCCTAAAGACGTGGGTAACGTTTCATCTATCGGAACTTTGGTCAGGATTGTTGATTTTGAAACACTCAGTGATGGTCTTCTTGGTATTACAGTCGCTGGTGAGAAACGCTTTGTTGTCAAACGAGTTCGTGCAGATGCGGACGGCTTACGCCATGCAGAGGTCGAATGGTTAGACAATTGGCAACATCCAGACAACTCACCAGATTTCTTCTATTTAAGCCAGCAGTTATCCCATGTTTATGAAGAGTTTCCTCAACTTGGAAACCTCTACCAGCATCGTTTTTACGATGACTCAGCTTGGGTGACCCAGCGCTGGCTTGAATTACTTCCTTTAGACTGCAATCTGTTCGAACAGCTCGTTGGCGCAGAGAACTGCATTCCTGCGTTGCAATTTCTGACAGAAGCCATAGAAGCCCCGACTAACAAAGAGGCAAGGATATGAAAGGATTTGGCAGAGCTGCGCTAACTATGGTGGCGGCATTAGGACTGGCGGCGTGTGGCTCCGACAGTGACACTATCGAGTATTCCAATTTACAAGCAGTGCACGCGTCTTCTGACGCGCCGCTTGCAAATGTGTGGATCAACGATAAACCATCATTAACGAATGTTGATTATGGTGTGGGATCTGGCTACGTTAAATTGCGAGAGGGGATGAATTCGATTCAGGTCGATGTTCAGCTCCCAGGTAATGAAACCGCGACCGTAATACCTAAAACAGAACTAGATCTTGATTCCGACCTCAATTATAACGTGTTCGTTGTTGGCGATGCCGATGGTTCGCCAAACCCAGTTGAGCCTTTAGTTGTGACTCGCAGCGCCGATTCAATGGCTGATGCCAATAGTCTAGATGTTCAAGTTGTTCATGCAGCTTCAGGCGTTCCTGCTGTTGATCTTTATGTCACTGAGCCAGGTGTTGCTCTTGCTAGCGCGACTCCAATAACTAACCTTGCTTACAAAGCTTCTACCGACGTATTGAACATCCCAGCTGGTGAGTATCAAGTTCGACTTGCCGTAGGAGACAGCGTTGCTTTTGACTCCGGCACAGTACCTCTTGCGGCTAATTCCAACTTGACGATTGCCGCTATCGGCACAGGAGATTCGAATAGCACGTCACCTGTCAAACTCTTGGTGTTGGACGGTTCGGGCTCTTCTATAATTGAAGATATGGGCAGCCAAGCTGAAGTAAGAGTCGGACACCTTGTCGATGGAGCGCCAGTCGTCGATGTTAACGTTAACGGGGCGGCCTTCGCTCCTCTTGCCGACTTAGCGTTCAAAGAGATTCGTGGTTATTTGGATCTTGCTGCTGGCGCTTACGATATTGACGTTTACGTGGATGGCACAACAACCAATCCGATCATAGATGTTGACGGGTTAATGGTTGCAGGTGGAATGGATTACAGTGTTTATGCAGTCGGTGTTGTTAGCCCAGCGATTGATATCGAAGCTCTGGTTGTTGAAGATATGAGACGCGCTGTGGCGACTAGCGCGACATTGAATGTGACACACGCTGCGGCTAATCCTATAGCGGAAATGGTGGATATTTACCTCACTACGAGTGCAGGAATAGATGGAAGTGATCCAACTATTGCTAATTTTGCGTATAAAAATAGCGTACAAGGATTATATGTCGCTGAAGGTACATATTATGTAACGGTAACAGTGGCTGGTAACCCAAGTATTGTTGCGGTTGACTCAGCACCAGTCAATGTAATGAACGGTGTTGTGTACCAAGTCGTTGCCATTGATGATGGGAACAACGGTGGTTTCAACTTGTTGGTCGATGACGTGACCGATTAGGACGAATGGGAGGAGGAGACTCCTCCCACAAATTAAGGCCGATTATGATGAGTGATAGCCCGAAAAAACTGGGGCGCAGTGATTGGAACGATTACATGGATAAAGTGAAGGCTCGAGACAAAGATGCGTTCGCTTTTGTATTCCGTTTTTACGCACCCAAGCTGAAGCAATTCGCTTACAAACATGTTGGTAATGAGCAAGTTGCTATGGAGATGGTGCAAGAGACCATGGCGACAGTTTGGCAGAAAGCGCACCTCTATGATGGTGAAAAGAGCGCGTTATCGACTTGGATATATACCATAATCCGAAACCTTTGTTTTGATTTGCTGAGAAAACAGAAAGGTAAGGAATTACACATTCATTCTGATGACATTTGGCCGTCAGAGTATTATCCACCTGATCTTGTTGATCACTATTCACCAGAACAAGATATGTTGAAAGAACAGGTGGTTAAGTTTTTAGATATATTACCGAAAAACCAGAGAGATGTTTTACAAGCGGTATATCTTGAAGAGCTACCTCATCAACAGGTCGCGGAATTATTTGATATACCCCTCGGTACTGTAAAATCCAGGCTGAGGCTTGCAGTAGAAAAGCTAAGGCATTCAATGCATACGGAGCAACTATGAACAAACACCCAGATAACAGCTTGTTAGAAGCATACGCTTCGGGAAGCATTGATGCGGTTTCTGGTCTTGTGGTCGCAACCCATTTAGAAACATGCACCAAGTGCCGAGCTTATGTGAACCAAGTCGAAGCAAGTCAAGCGAACATCGTAAGTGACATACCTTCTGAGTATGTTTCTGAATTTGACGACATGTTTAATGACATCATCAATGCGGAGCCAGCGACTGATAATATCGTGATCCGCGACTCTGCTGCTGTTAATGTCGCAGGAAAAAGTTTCGCTCTTCCTAAAACTCTAGCGCGTTTCTCTGACCTCGTAGGGTCATGGAGAAGTTACGGAGGCAAGGTTTTTAGTGCTCAGATTGACCTAGGGGAAGACGCTCGTGTCAGCTTAATGTACATCGGGGAAGATGTGCAAATTCCTCAACATACGCACAAAGGCCTGGAGTCTACATTGATCCTGCATGGCGGATTTAGTGACGAGGATGGCCAATATGAAGAGGGCGATTTGATGATTAGAGACGCATCAGTGAAGCACAGCCCTTACACTAAGGCCGGAGAAGACTGCTTGTGTTTAACCGTATTGACTGAGCCGATGATCTTTACTCAAGGCGTGGCACGTATATTTAATATGTTTGGTAAAGGGTTATACCCATAGACCTCTTATCTTATATCTCGCAAAACAAAAACCACCGAATTCGGTGGTTTTTTATATGTTTCGTTAATGCTTGTGACGTGCTTTTTCCAATAGAGCATCAAAGTAATGTCGTAGCGAGTACAACATAATCAAGCTTGGCACGACCATGACAGCGGTAAGCACGAAGAATGTGCTCCAATCATTAAGATAATCCACTAGCTCGCCACTGAAAGAAGCAAGAGTCGTCCGTCCGAAGTTTCCTAGAGAAGCAAGCAACGCATACTGAGTTGCCGAAAATGCTTGTCCGGTTAGAATCGTCAAAAATGAAACAAAAGCGACAGTTGAGAAAGCAGTCGTAAAGTTATCGACAATAATCGTGGCTAAGTACAAGTGCTCGTTTGGGCCTACCGAAGCAATCCAAGCAAACATCAAGTTACTGGCAGACATAGCAATACCACCGATCATTAATCCACGTACAATACCAAACCTAACGTTGAACATGCTTCCGACAAAAGTAAAGAAGATGGTGGCTCCCCAACCAATCAGTTTGGAGTAATAGCCAATTTGTTCATTGCTAAAACCAATATCTTTGTAGAACGCGATCGACATCCTGCCCAAAAACGCTTCGCCAATTTTAAATAGGAAAACGAACAGCAACAGAGTAATCGCGACACGGACACCATTGCGATTAAAGAAATCAAGGAAAGGTTCCACAACAGTCACGGTAAACCAAGCTACGACTTTCGAACCAACCACTTCTTTGTGGCGTTGTTCAGCGGCAGACTGAAGTTGTTCGCGTTGAGTCTTAGGTTCACCGACTAAAATCGTAAAGACCATTAGAATGCCGACTATCACCGCCATCCCGTAATACACACCATTCCAACCGACACTGTCAGCATTAACAAACGCTAAATAACCCGGTAGTGAATAACCTGTCCACCAGCCAATGACCGCCATTGCAGAAGCTTGAGGCAGTTTAGACTCTTCTGACTTTGGGAAAGTATCAATACGAAAAGCATCAATTGCGATGTCTTGTGTCGCTGAAGCCGTTGCAATACACAAGGCGAGTAGTGACGCAAACACCAAGTTTTCCGCTGGATTAACACCGGCAATAAATAGGGTAGCGACGAGTACGATACTTTGACAAAAGAAAATCCAGCTACGTCTTTGCCCCAGCAGTCTAAAGAGGACTGGCAGCTTCACGCGGTCAACCAGAGGTGCCCACAGAAAGTTGATCGCATAGACCGCAAAAACGCTACCAAAATAGCCAATTGCGGAGAGGGTCAAGCCGGCATCTTTTAGCCAACCTGACATGTTTGAACCGATAAGAACCCACGGAAAGCCGCTAGAGCAGCCCAGCATGAAAACCCACATGAGTCGTTTATCGAGGTAACTTTTTACCGTTTCCAACCAAGTGATGGAAGGTAATGAAGACATAAATCAATCCAATAAAATGAAGCCGTTGAAAGAGAAAGCCCTTCGATTATTCAAAGGGCTTATCGTTTTGGCTATTTAAGTAGTGTAGCTTTGGTGATGACGATTTGCGTCTCTGGTACATCACGCATTCGGCCTACCGTCGTGGTCGGCTGCTGAGCCATTTTCTGGATAACGTCGAACCCCTCAGTAACCTCACCAAATACAGCATAACCTGGTGGTCGAGCGCCATAGTTGAGAAAGTCATTGTCGACTAAGTTGACGAAAAACTGACGAGTTGCAGAGTTTGGTGCATTGGTTCGTGCCATGGCGATGGTAGCACGGTCATTGTTTAGACCATTATTTCCTTCGTTTTTGATTGGCGCGTATGTTTTCACCATCTGCATATCTTGGTTAAAGCCGCCACCTTGTGCCATGAAGCCTGGGATAATACGATGAAAAATAGTACCCTCGTAGCTCCCATCTTCTACATATTTTAGAAAATTAGCGACAGTGATAGGTGCTTTCTCTTCGTTTAACTCAACCGTAAATGAACCAAGTGTCGTTTCAAACGCTACTTTTGGTCCAGCCCAAACGCTGCAGCTGAGTAGTGCTAAGGACAGAATCGCTTTGCGTAACATTAGAAACGCTCCTGCATGTATTGACGAAGCTCAGGGTCATTGGCAATCTCTTTAAGCGTCAATGTCACCACATCATTCAATGTCTCTTCAATATCGGCATCAGAAGCACTCAATGTGCCAGATCGCTTTGCTGTACCTGTATAAGTTTTGACTAGCTTGCCCTCAGGTGTCTCTGCTGTGATTTCCAGCACAACTTTA
Source organism: Vibrio sp. 704 (assembly GCF_033339295.1). Lineage (NCBI taxonomy): Bacteria > Pseudomonadati > Pseudomonadota > Gammaproteobacteria > Vibrionales > Vibrionaceae > Vibrio > Vibrio sp. 704. Next base: position 98,393 of record NZ_JAWOUH010000014.1, read on the forward strand.
GCATCCATCTCATTTTCCATCACCGAATGCTTCACGTTGACCAACGCTTCTTGAACGCTCAATTCAATCGCGTTGTTGCTGTTTAGATCCGCATGGAAACCTTGAGATGAGAATTGCTTCTCTAATGCTTCTTCTAACGCAATACGTAAATTCTGTTTAGCATGAAGAGGAAGAATGTTCGAACGGCCGTTATCCACCAACGCCACGTACTGCGCTGCACGTACATCTTTGCTGGTCAAACTGTAAGTCTTGCCTTGAACAATTGGATTGGTGCTCAATGTGCTTTCTGGCATCAGGTTCAGCTGAGGTTGTTGAGGGGCTGAACACGCAGCAAGCAACGCAACCGAAGCCGCAAGTACCAATTTTCTCATTTTATTATTCCTTTTAACTATTTTGCTAAAGCTTATTTTGCGCTTAATTTAGCAGGATTTTTTGTAGCCTGTAAAATCACAAACTTATTGTTGGAAGCGATAAGTTTCACATTTTTATCGCCAAACAGACGTTTGAGTTTTGCGTCGTACCCGAGGTGACGATTTCCGATAACCAGTAAACGGCCATTTTCACTTAATACTTGTTTAGCATCGCAGAACATTTGCCAAGCAATATGATCGGTGATTGCCTGTTGTTGATGAAACGGTGGATTACACATAACCATAGAGCTGCTGCTGTGTTTAAAACCGTCCAAGCAATTGTTCGCTATGCACTGTATGTCTCTATTTTCACCAAGGTTGTCGCGTAGGTTCTGTTTTGCCGACTCAAGCGCCATAAAGCTTTCATCAACACATGTTAGCCGAGCATTTGGATTCAACTGACCAAATTTAACAGACAGAACACCATTGCCGCAGCCGAGGTCGATGACATTGTCTATTGAAGGGTCTTGAGGCAGGTGCTGCAGCATAAAGCGTGCACCTAAATCTAAACTTTCTCCTGAATAGACATTTGGCATGTTCTTGAGTTCGATATCTTCGCCATCAACGCGCCAAGTCGTGAAAGGCATTACTTCAATCGTAGGCTCAACTGTTGCTTGAGAAAACACCAATCTGTGCTTTTTCCAGGCCAAAGATGTTTTTGTTTCGCCTAAGTATTTTTCAAACAGTTTTAGCGTCGAAGTATGAATGTCTTTCGCTTTATTGACTGCAATGACGGGGCAGGAAGCCGGTAGCGCCTTTCTTAATTGGCTTAGTATCCACACTAGATGGCGGTTACTTTTGGGCAGTTGCAGCAAGACGAGATCAATATTGGCAGGAACGAGGTCCATCGTGGTGGCAAACGCTACTTTATTGCACTGGTTTTGCTCGAGATTTTGCTGTGCACCTTTATGTGAGATGAATGAATCACTCATTAGCGTTACATGGTGCTTTTCCGAAAACCAGCAGGAGAGGGCACCAAAGCTGTCATTAATCACGAGGATGTTTTGATTGTCTGGCAAAGCAAGCTCTTCAACATGATTAATAAGATACTCATCACCGGCATCCCACGCTTGTAGCGTTTCGTTACTACGTTTTGGGAAACGATGAAGTGTTAAGCTTCGCTCGTGAAGGTTCAGTTCGGTTTTCATAGCTAAATGTAAGTTGATTTAGAAATTAAGTGTTATTGTCGCAAATGATGACGTGTCGAGATACAAAAAGCTGTCAAATTTTACGAGTTCAGTGATGGCTGCTCTTTAGACATGTTCGTGGAGTCAAGCGCCTTGAGACAATATGTCTACAAAGTGCGTCAATAATGAGAGTGACGTTTGAGTGATGCATGTCTGCTTTACTTAGGTATATACTTATGGAATTCGCATCAATGAGGAACGAATATGATCCAAGAAATCATAGAGAAGAAACTACACAGTGAGCTGCAACCCAGCTATCTCAAAGTCATTAATGAGAGCTACATGCATAATGTGCCACCAGGCTCAGAGAGTCATTTCAAAGTGATTGTTGTGAGTGATTCGTTCGCGGGACAGCGTTTGATTGGGCGCCATCGTCAAGTTCATCAAATTTTGGCAGATGAACTGGACAACCACATTCATGCATTAGCTATTCATACATACACTGATGAAGAGTGGAAGCGTGAACAAGATGGCGCCCCTGATAGCCCGATGTGTATGGGTGGTGGTCACTAAAAACGCAAGATATAAAGGTGCAGAGAAAAGGTGGCTTAAGGCCATCTTTTTTCGTTTTACATTCTTAAGGGACGTTAACGTGGAACAAATTCTGGTTAAAAAATGTGTTAACAGTGTTTCAACAAATGAATGGAAATTGCAGAATATTTCAGGCGATGAATATCACTTTTCCATAAGATATGTATGGAATATGGCATTTGTGCGATGGGTCAAAGTTATGACTATTCTTTGACCTTTTAGACCTGATTCTACCGAAATAACCCCTCTATTCTAATGATTGATCATGGCATCAAGTTCCTAAAAAATGCTAGACTACGGCACCTGATAAATCTCGCGTATTCCTTGTGACGAGGTTTTTAATAGGATGTTGCGATTTTGATGTTTAAAACAACATCAAAACCGGACACTGATGTCGTGTCTAAAAGTTACGCAATCAAAAGAATCTTTTTCCCGATAAAAGTAGTGCAAGTGCGTATGATTACAATAAAGAAGGGCTTGGATCTTCCTATCGCAGGAACTCCATCCCAGGTGATTAATGATGGTAAGACCATCAAAAAAGTCGCCTTGCTTGGCGAAGAGTACGTTGGCATGCGACCTACCATGCATGTCCGCGTTGGTGATGAAGTGAAAAAAGCGCAAGTTCTTTTTGAAGATAAAAAGAACCCAGGCGTGAAATTTACTGCACCAGCAGCCGGTAAAGTGATCGAAGTTAACCGTGGCGCTAAACGTGTCCTTCAATCTGTAGTGATTGAAGTGGCAGGTGAAGAGCAGGTGACATTTGATAAGTTCGAAGCCGCTCAACTTTCAGGTCTAGATCGTGAAGTGATCAAGACTCAGTTGGTTGACTCTGGCTTATGGACCGCTTTACGTACTCGTCCGTTCAGCAAGGTTCCTGCAATCGAGTCTTCTACTAAGGCTATTTTCGTAACTGCAATGGATACTAATCCACTAGCAGCTAAGCCTGAGTTGATCATTAATGAGCAACAAGAAGCATTCATTGCTGGTCTAGACATTCTTTCAGCCCTGACAGAAGGCAAGGTTTACGTATGTAAATCTGGCACTAGCTTGCCACGCTCTTCACAGTCTAACGTAGAAGAACACGTCTTCGATGGCCCTCACCCAGCAGGTCTTGCTGGCACCCACATGCATTTCCTATACCCAGTAAATGCAGAGAATGTGGCATGGAGCATCAACTACCAAGACGTTATCGCGTTCGGTAAGCTGTTCCTAACTGGTGAGCTATGCACAGATCGTGTTGTGTCTCTAGCTGGCCCAGTTGTGAATAACCCTCGTCTAGTTCGTACCGTAATGGGTGCAAGCTTAGATGACCTAACAGATAACGAGCTGATGCCTGGCGAAGTTCGTGTGATCTCTGGTTCAGTACTAACAGGTACACATGCAACTGGTCCACACGCATACCTTGGCCGTTACCATCAACAGGTTTCTGTATTACGTGAAGGCCGTGAAAAAGAACTATTTGGCTGGGCAATGCCTGGTAAGAATAAGTTCTCGGTAACTCGCTCTTTCCTTGGTCACGTATTCAAAGGTCAGTTGTTCAATATGACAACGACGACCAATGGTAGTGATCGTTCAATGGTTCCAATTGGCAACTACGAACGCGTAATGCCTCTAGATATGGAGCCTACTTTGCTGCTTCGTGATCTATGTGCCGGCGACACAGACAGTGCTCAAGCACTGGGTGCGCTTGAACTGGATGAAGAAGATCTAGCATTGTGTACCTTTGTATGTCCAGGTAAGTACGAGTACGGTACGTTACTTCGTGAATGCCTAGATACTATCGAGAAGGAAGGGTAATTTTCATGGCTCTTAAAAAGTTTCTTGAAGACATCGAGCATCATTTTGAGCCTGGTGGCAAACACGAAAAATGGTTTGCCCTGTACGAAGCTGTAGCAACAGTTTTTTACACGCCAGGTATCGTAACAAATAAAAGCTCGCACGTTCGTGATAGCGTTGACCTAAAACGTATCATGATCATGGTTTGGTTTGCGGTATTCCCAGCAATGTTCTGGGGTATGTACAACGCAGGTGGCCAAGCTATTGCAGCACTTAACCACATGTACGCTGGTGACCAACTAGCGACAGTTATCGCAGGTAACTGGCACTACTGGCTAACAGAAATGCTTGGCGGCACTATCGGTGCGGAAGCGGGTGTTGGCAGTAAGATGCTACTAGGTGCGACTTACTTCCTGCCAATCTACGCAACAGTATTTATTGTTGGTGGCTTCTGGGAAGTGTTGTTCTGTATGGTGCGTAAACACGAAGTTAACGAAGGTTTCTTTGTAACTTCTATCTTATTCGCACTTATCGTTCCACCAACGCTACCTCTATGGCAAGCGGCACTAGGTATCACATTTGGTGTTGTTGTAGCAAAAGAGATCTTCGGTGGTACAGGTCGTAACTTCCTTAACCCTGCACTTGCAGGTCGTGCATTTCTATTCTTCGCTTACCCAGCGCAAATTTCGGGTGACGTAGTATGGACTGCAGCTGACGGCTTCTCTGGTGCAACTGCTCTTAGCCAATGGGCTCAAGGTGGTAACGGTGCTCTAGTTAACACAGTAACTGGCGCTCCTATCACTTGGATGGACGCGTTCATCGGTAACATCCCTGGCTCTATTGGTGAAGTATCGACTCTAGCTCTAATGATCGGTGCAGCGATGATCGTTTACATGCGAATCGCTTCATGGCGCATCATTGCGGGTGTGATGATCGGTATGATCGCAGTATCGACTCTGTTTAACGTGATCGGTTCTGACACTAATCCAATGTTTAATATGCCATGGCACTGGCACCTAGTTCTAGGTGGTTTTGCATTCGGTATGTTCTTCATGGCAACGGACCCAGTATCAGCGTCATTTACTAGCAAAGGTAAATGGTGGTACGGCATCCTGATTGGTGCAATGTGTGTGATGATCCGTGTAGTTAACCCAGCGTACCCAGAAGGTATGATGCTGGCGATTCTATTCGCGAACCTATTCGCACCTCTGTTCGACCATGTAGTGATTGAGAAGAACATCAAGCGGAGACTAGCACGCTATGGCAAGTAATAACGACAGCATTAAAAAGACGCTGGGTGTTGTTATCGGGTTGAGCCTTGTTTGTTCAATCATCGTATCAACAGCAGCAGTAGGTCTGCGTGATAAGCAAAAAGCTAACGCTGTCCTAGATAAGCAATCAAAGATCGTTGAAGTTGCAGGCATTGACGCAAACGGTAAGAAAGTACCAGAGCTATTTGCTGAGTACATCGAACCTCGTCTAGTAGACCTTGAAACAGGTAACTTTACTGAGGGTAATGCATCTACGTACGATCAACGTGAAGCATCAAAAGATGCAGAACGTTCAATCGCATTGACACCAGAAGAAGACGTAGCTGATATCCGTCGTCGCGCGAATACAGCAGTGGTGTACCTTGTAAAAGATCAAGATGAAGTCCAAAAAGTTATCCTGCCTATGCACGGTAAAGGACTATGGTCGATGATGTATGCCTTTGTAGCCGTTGAAACTGATGGTAACACTGTGTCTGCTATTACTTACTACGAGCAAGGTGAAACTCCTGGACTTGGTGGTGAAGTAGAGAACCCTTCATGGCGCGATCAATTCATTGGCAAGAAATTGTACAATGAAGATCACCAGCCAGCGATTAAGGTCGTGAAAGGCGGCGCACCGCAAGGTTCTGAGCACGGTGTTGATGGCCTATCAGGAGCGACGCTCACTAGTAATGGTGTTCAACACACATTTGACTTCTGGTTAGGTGATATGGGCTTTGGTCCTTTCCTAGCAAAAGTTCGTGACGGAGAACTTAACTAATGTCTAGTGCACAAAACGTTAAAAAGAGCATCCTAGCGCCAGTGTTGGATAACAACCCAATCGCGCTACAAGTTCTTGGTGTATGTTCTGCTCTTGCAGTAACAACTAAACTAGAAACAGCTTTTGTAATGACACTAGCGGTAACATTTGTAACTGCGTTGTCTAACTTCTCTGTTTCATTGATCCGTAACCACATTCCTAACAGTGTGCGTATCATCGTTCAGATGGCAATCATCGCATCGTTAGTAATCGTGGTAGACCAAGTGCTAAAAGCTTACCTATACGATATCTCTAAACAGCTATCTGTATTCGTTGGTCTGATTATCACTAACTGTATCGTAATGGGTCGTGCTGAAGCATTCGCAATGAAGTCTGCGCCAGTACCATCTCTTATTGACGGTATTGGTAACGGTCTAGGTTACGGCTTCGTTCTTATCACTGTAGGTTTCTTCCGTGAGCTATTTGGCTCAGGCAAACTATTTGGTCTAGAAGTTCTACCTCTAGTGAGCAACGGTGGTTGGTACCAGCCTAACGGCCTAATGCTACTAGCACCATCAGCATTCTTCCTAATCGGCTTCCTTATCTGGGTAATCCGTATTCTGAAACCAGAACAAGTAGAAGCGAAGGAGTAAGGACGTCATGGAACATTACATTAGTCTGTTAGTTAAATCGATTTTCATCGAAAACATGGCTCTGTCTTTCTTCCTAGGTATGTGTACTTTCCTTGCCGTATCTAAGAAGGTTAAGACCTCTTTCGGCCTAGGTGTTGCAGTTGTGGTAGTTCTGACTATCGCTGTTCCTGTGAACAACCTGGTATACAACCTAGTTCTGAGAGAGAACGCGTTAGTTGAGGGCGTGGACCTTAGCTTCCTAAACTTCATCACCTTTATCGGTGTAATTGCAGCACTTGTACAGATTCTAGAGATGGTCCTAGACCGTTTCTTCCCACCTTTGTACAACGCGCTAGGCATCTTCCTACCGCTGATCACAGTAAACTGTGCAATCTTCGGTGGTGTATCTTTCATGGTACAACGTGACTACAACTTTGCTGAATCGATCGTTTACGGTTTCGGCTCTGGTGTGGGCTGGATGCTAGCAATCGTTGCTCTTGCAGGTATCCGTGAGAAGATGAAGTACTCTGACGTACCTCCAGGTCTACGTGGTCTTGGTATCACATTTATCACTGTAGGTCTTATGGCGTTAGGCTTTATGTCTTTCTCTGGTGTTCAACTGTAAGTCGGGTAAACCGCAACAATTAAGGAATAGTCAATGGACATTATTCTTGGTGTAGTGATGTTTACTCTGATCGTACTAGCACTAGTACTAGTGATTCTTTTCGCTAAGTCTAAGCTTGTACCAACAGGTGACATTACAATTTCTGTGAACGATGACCCTTCTCTGGCGATCGTTACACAACCAGGTGGTAAGCTACTGAGTGCTCTAGCAGGTGCTGGCGTATTCGTATCTTCTGCTTGTGGTGGCGGTGGCTCATGTGGTCAGTGTCGCGTAAAAGTTAAATCAGGTGGTGGCGACATCCTACCAACCGAGCTTGACCATATTACTAAAGGTGAAGCGCGTGAAGGTGAGCGTCTAGCGTGTCAGGTTGCAATGAAAACTGACATGGATATCGAGCTTCCTGAAGAAATCTTCGGCGTTAAGAAGTGGGAATGTACTGTTATCTCTAACGATAACAAAGCGACATTCATCAAAGAGCTTAAGCTACAAATTCCAGATGGCGAATCAGTACCTTTCCGTGCTGGTGGTTACATCCAGATTGAAGCTCCTGCTCACCACGTGAAATACGCAGACTACGATATTCCTGAGGAATACCGTGAAGACTGGGAGAAGTTCAACCTTTTCCGTTACGAGTCTAAAGTTAATGAAGAGACCATTCGTGCATACTCTATGGCTAACTACCCAGAAGAGCACGGTATCATCATGCTTAACGTTCGTATCGCAACTCCGCCGCCGAACAACCCAGACGTACCACCAGGCATCATGTCTTCGTACATCTGGTCTCTAAAAGAAGGCGACAAGTGTACTATTTCTGGTCCATTTGGTGAGTTCTTTGCGAAAGATACAGATGCAGAAATGGTATTCGTTGGTGGTGGTGCTGGTATGGCTCCAATGCGCTCACACATCTTCGACCAACTTAAGCGTCTGCACTCTAAGCGTAAGATGTCTTTCTGGTACGGCGCACGTTCTAAGCGTGAAATGTTCTACGTAGAAGACTTCGATATGCTACAAGCTGAGAATGACAACTTCGTATGGCACTGTGCACTGTCTGATCCACTTCCAGAAGATAACTGGGATGGTTACACTGGCTTTATTCACAACGTTCTTTACGAGAACTACCTACGTGATCACGAAGCGCCAGAAGACTGTGAATACTACATGTGTGGTCCACCTATGATGAACGCTGCTGTAATCGGCATGCTAAAAGATCTAGGTGTAGAGGATGAAAACATCCTACTAGATGACTTCGGTGGTTAATTCCTCCAAGTGATTGAATCTATGGCTAGCTCTCCAAGAGAGCTAGCCATTATTTTTTATAGACATAAAACTGATACTCAACAGTTGATATAGGTAATCGGATTGAAAGGATTGATCCTATTTCCCATATCAATTCAACAACATTGGGAGTTAACAAGTGAAAAAGTGGCTTGTTGCATTTGCTTCTCTATTGATTTTGGCTGGCTGTGAGCAGCCTGCCGATCAAATTCATTTAAGTGGCCCTACCATGGGGACTTCTTACAACATCAAGTATATCGAGCAAGATGGTATTCCAACGCCAAAAGCGATGCAGACAGAAATTGATCGCTTATTGGAAGAGGTTAATGACCAAATGTCGACCTATCGTGACGACTCAGAGTTAAGTCGTTTTAATCAGCATCAAACGAGCGAGCCATTTACAGTTTCGACACAAACTGCAACGGTAGTGAAAGAAGCAATTCGCCTTAACGGTCTTACTTTAGGTGCATTGGATGTGACGGTCGGCCCTCTAGTTAACCTGTGGGGGTTTGGTCCAGAAGCTCGTCCAGATGTAGTTCCAACCGATGAAGAACTCGCTGCTCGCAAAGCAAATACCGGTATTCACCACCTATCTGTTGATGGTAATACACTGTCCAAAGACCTTCCTAACTTGTACGTCGACCTATCGACGATTGCGAAAGGTTGGGGGGTTGACGTGGTTGCTGACTACCTTCAATCTGAAGGGGTACAGAACTTTATGGTCGAAGTTGGCGGTGAAATGCGTCTCAAAGGTGTCAATCGTGAAGGTGTGCCTTGGCGTATCGCAATTGAAAAACCGACCGTTGATGAACGTTCAATTCAAGAAATTATTGAACCAGGCGACATGGCAATTGCAACAAGTGGTGACTATCGTAATTACTTTGAGAGTAATGGTGTGAGATACTCTCATATTATTAATCCACGAACAGGCAAACCAATTCATCATAAAGTGGTGTCTGTAACGGTATTAGATAAATCGTCGATGACTGCTGATGGTCTTGCAACTGGTCTTATGGTGCTAGGTGAAGACAAAGGCATGGCAATTGCGAACGAAAATAATATTCCTGTTTTCATGATTGTGAAAACGGAAGATGGTTTTAAAGAGTTGGCTTCGGAAGCATACAAGCCATTCATGAAGAAATAACAACAGAAGTGAGCATGTTTTTATGAATACATTTCTAATTACCTTTGCTGTGTTTGTCGCGGTAATCACTGCAATGGCTGTCGGATACATTTTCCAAAAGAAAGTCGTGAAAGGTAGCTGTGGTGGCTTAGGGGCAGTTGGCATCGAAAAAGTGTGTAATTGTCCAGAACCCTGCGATGCGCGTAAAAAACGTGAAGCGCGCGAGGCTGCGCGTGCTGAGAAATTGGCTGCGTGGGAAAAAGATAGAATTGCTTAGTATTGGTTAATCGTACTAAGAAAGTGATAAAGCTCAGCGTTCTGCTGAGCTTTATTTTTAGGCAGCTAACCAAAGCTCAGATGTCCGAGAAAGAGCCCAATACCGTGTTTTGTTGTTTCTTTCTCTCATGTTACAGAGCAAGACCACACTGATAGTCATTAGGACGAAGAAATGATTTGGTTACGTCCGTTCTCTTTGGCCATGTAAAGTCGCTCATCCGCCACTTTTATTTGTTGTTCCAGCTCCCCCTCGATGTTGCTTACACCAATACTCGCGGTCACAAGAATGTTTTTGTCCAAATAAGTTATTGGCGTTTTTTCTATGCGCTGTCTCATTTGTTCTAAGCGTGTTAGAAAGCCGTCATAGTCGCCACTGGCTTGAATACAAAACTCCTCGCCACCAAGCCTAGCGACAATATCATTTGGAAAATAGATTTTTAGAATATTCGCTATCATGACTAACACTGCATCGCCGCCCTCATGTCCGTGTGTATCATTTACTTGCTTAAAGAAATCGATATCAAGCATCGCGATGTTTCTTTGAGCGTTTTCTACATGGGGTTGCTCAAACAGAAAGCGGCGGTTCCATAAGCCCGTTAGCGCATCTTGATTTGCCATTTTAAACAGTTCAGATGTTGCGTCTTTGATATCTAACAGTTGGTGAATACGGCAAAAAAATTCTTCTTGATTAAATGGCTTGTATAAAAAGTCATTGGCCCCTGCTTTTAGAAACCTAGCCGTCATGGTCTTAGAGTTACTACCCGACAAGCCGAGAATGGCTAATTGATTTTTATCCCACTTCCGACGTAATTCACGCACCATAGTAATGCCATCTTTAACGGGCATATCATGGTCGGTTAAAACGAGAGTGATATCTGGATTTTGCTCGACAAGCTCTAGGGCTTTTTGCCCATTGTCAGCTTCCAACGTCTGAATATATTGATGCTCCAAAAGTTGGGCAATGTGTCTTCTTACGGTGTGTGAATCATCAACGACTAAACATTTGTGTTGTTGATTGTTGGTTAGTCGCTTGAGGAGTGGTAATAGATAGGAAACGGACGCCATGCTGTCTTTCAAAATATAGTCGAGGACACCTTTTGCAAGCATCTTTTCGCGAGTGTCTTCTTGAAATCGAGCCGTTAAAACAATGACACGATGACCATGTTCCAAAACGAGGTCAATAATCTCGCCATCTTGAGCATCCGGTAAACAATAGTCTAAAACCGCACAGAAGAGGTCCTGTGCTGAAGATAACAAGTTCTTTGCCTCCGCGTAGCTTTCCGCTGCGATGACCTCATAACCAGCTTGGCTTATTGTTTGGCAAAGAAAGTTTTTAAATGCACGACTATCTTCAACAACCAGAATCTTATTACTCAAGCGCAGTCCCCAAAATTAATTGTTTAAAATCAATGATAACTAAAATTAAACTTATCGCCATCAAAAAACACATGTCAACCAAAAGTAGAACAACTACTCAAATGTTTGACACGCATCCGTTAACATCACATCATTATTCCTGTCTTAGTTATATAATTATGTTTAGCTAACGTAGGGAGAAAGTAGTATGGAAATGCATCAACATGGTATGGCTGAGCTATTTCAACAACTGGGCCTCGGTAGCTCTCCTCAAGAAATGAAAGATTTTATTAATCAACATCGACACAAAAGAGATTCTGCGCCTTTACATGAAGCTAGCTTTTGGACGATGTCACAGGCGAACTTTCTAAAACAAGCCATCGAAGAAGATGCAGATTGGGCCGAATTGGTCGATCAATTGGACGTAATGCTTCGAGATTGACGTTCGTTTAAACACGCCCATTTCTCTTAAGGTAGATTTGATTTATACTGTTTTTTTGAACAGTGCTTTGATGGCTATGTCAGATCGAATTAGAAAAATTATTCATGTCGATATGGATTGTTTTTATGCTGCCGTAGAGATGAGAGATAACCCCAGTTACCGTGGCATTGCACTCGCTGTTGGCGGACATGAAAAGCAGCGTGGAGTGATTAGCACCTGTAATTATGATGCGCGTAAATATGGTGTTCGCAGTGCAATGTCAACGGCGCGCGCGCTGCAACTCTGTCCTCATTTGTTGGTTGTGCCCGGTAGAATGCATGTATATAAGCAAGTCTCTCAGCAGATTCGTGCTATTTTTGAGCGTTATACGCCTATCATTGAACCTCTCTCATTGGATGAAGCATACCTCGATGTCACGGACTCGACAGCTTGCCGTGGCTCCGCTACGTTGATCGCAGAGTCAATTCGCCGCGATATCTGGAGTGAACTTGGGTTGACGGCATCGGCGGGCATTGCTCCGATAAAGTTTCTTGCCAAGGTCGCGTCAGACATGAACAAGCCCAACGGTCAGTTTGTGATTCCGCCAGAGAAAGTCCAAGAGGTTATCGATAGTCTTCCGCTAGAGAACATTCCTGGTGTGGGGAAGGTGAGTCTTGAGAAGCTCCACCAAGCCGGTTTTTATCGATGTGAGGACATTAAAAACAGTGACTATCGAGAGTTGTTGAGGCAGTTTGGTCGTCAGGGTGCCTCCTTATGGCAGCGAAGCCATGGAATTGATAATCGAGAAGTCGTTGTTGAGCGCGAGAGAAAGTCCGTCGGTGTGGAAAGGACATTCAGCCAGAACATCGCAACCTATGATGAATGTTGGCAAGTGATTGAGGAGAAACTTTATCCTGAACTCGAGAAACGTTTAGAGCGTGCAAGCCCAGATAAGTCGATTATTAAACAAGGTATTAAAGTCAAATTTGCCGACTTTCAACTGACAACAATTGAGCACATCCATCCGCAATTAGAGCTTGAGGACTTCAAGATCTTGCTAAGAGATATTCTTAAACGCCAAAATGGACGGGAAATTCGCCTTTTAGGCTTGAACGTGATGCTCAAGCCCGAAGACCAAGCGCGTCAATTGAGCTTTTTTTAGGCCCTTACCGTTTCTACCTGCGTTAATACCTGCTCAAAACTTACGTTTGCCATTGCACCATAACCTGCTAGCTTTGAGGCTTTTAGCTGGCTAATCAAAGGAGTGCTGATTCCGCACAAGAAGCGAGCAACGGCATCATTACTGATGGCCGATGGGGAAAGCTGAATAAACTCCTGCGCCCATATCGATACTTGAGATTGTTCAATATCTTCAGGTTCTGGTGCTGTGAATGTGGCGACGTGACCACGACACACGGAGCAGTGACCACATTGCTTTGGTGCATCGTGATCCGCAAAGTAGTTCGCCAATTGTGAGCTCAAACAGTGCTCGGACTGGAACAAGTGCAGCATGGTGTGGATTCTTTCGATATCTTTGCTTTCTTTGGATTGGAACAGTTCAGACAGTTGTTGGATTAAAACATCCGAGCTCTGTTTGGTTGGCATAACTGAGTACACGTCCGTCAGTTGTTTGCTCTCTAGTTCTATCCAGCCGTTCTGGTGAAAATAGTCGAGCGCTGCGACAACTCGGCTGCGTTCCGATTGATAGTTCATCCATAGCGCTTCTAGATCAACTTGGCACCACACTTTGGCTTTTTGTGAGCAGGAAAAAATAGCCTCCACAAATTGACGTCGCTCGCCTTGAAATTGATTCACAATAAATTGCTGATCGTGCAAAAACTTAAACCGATATTCTGCAAAGTAACTGTACTTTGCTTCAATGACGTTATGTAGCTCCAAATAAACCAACAAGGTTTTGAGTGGCAATTGGCGGATATTACTTTCACGCGACAAACGCAGTGGCACTACCTCCCATTGTGGAGCATGTTCTTTCGCTTGCTCGACTACATAGTTAATTGACGCAAATTCTGGTGTGTCACCATAGACAAAATTCTCCAACACCGTTAAGCCGGACGTATTGCCTAGCAGAATGCACTCAGAGCGTTTCCCGTCCCTGCCTGCACGTCCAATCTCTTGTGCGTAGTTCTCGATTGATTTGGGTAAGTCGAAGTGAATGACGCGGCGAATATCAGATTTATCGACCCCCATACCAAATGCAATCGTTGCAACAATACAGTCAATTTGGCCATCCATGAACTGCTGTTGGATTTGTGCACGAACGTCGCTTTTCATGCCAGCGTGGTATGCGTGAGCGTTAATGCCAATATGGATTAATGACTTTGCTACTCGTTCTGCTGTTTGCTGCTGCGTCACGTATACGATGGTCGGAAGCTTAGGTGAAGAGGCGATGATCTCACTGAGCTGTTCTTGTTTCTTTGTTTCCTCACACGGGATCACCGATATATCCAGATTGGGGCGGTAGAAGCCTGTAACGGTAATATGTTCACTGGCAATATCGAACTTTTTTTGCATGTCTTCAATAACTGCAGGCGTTGCCGTTGCGGTGAGAAGTAAAGACTGTGGGATGTTCAGTTCACGTTGATATTGCGGTAGTTTGAGATAATCTGGACGAAAGTTATGCCCCCATTCGGAAATACAGTGCGCTTCATCAATGACCATCAAAGAAATCGGTACTTGGCGAACGAATTCACGAAAACGCTCGTTTTTTAGCCGCTCAACAGAAATCATCAAGATTTTGATTTGTCCATTCTTCACGCCAGCCATGACCTTTTGTGCTTCTTCTCTACTTTGACTGCTATCGATAGAAGCGGCAGCGATTCCTTTACTTTGTAAAAAGCTCAGTTGATCCTTCATTAACGCCAACAACGGAGAGATCACCAACGTAAGGTTGGGTAATATGGTTGCAGGTAGTTGATAACAGAGTGACTTCCCCGAGCCTGTAGGAAAGATAGCCGCAGCAGAGTAACCATTCATAACGGCTTCAATAACGGGTTGCTGACCTTGGCGTAATGAGTCAAAACCAAATACAGATTGAAGTGTTTGATGCAGCGAGTCACTTTGCATAATAGGGAAACCTTTCTTTGATGGTAAACTTGGCTACATTAACACACCCCGAATACTAAACGCGCGTCCTAAAAGTATGAACAAAGCTGACTTAGTCCAAATTATCATCCAACATCTGGAAGAAAAACTTCAAGTTGCCCATTCATCGGCTCAGCGAGCTATCGATGCCGCCACAGATGAAGAAACTGTTCCCGAGCACAAGTACGATACATTGGCACTTGAAGCCGCGTATCTTGCTCATGGACAAGCCATGCGAATTCAAGATAGTGAAGAGGAGTTGCGTCAATATCGTTCTTTAGTGACTCGTAACTTTAAGAATGCGCCTGTTGGTGTTGGTGCTTACGTTGTTCTCGCAGATGAGAATTTGATCGAAAAGCACTTCTTTGTAGGCCCTTGCTCTGGTGGTTTGACTGTTCAATATCAGACTCTGGAAGTCTTTGTCTTAACAGCCAAATCTCCTCTGGGTCGAGCGTTGTTCGGGAAAGAAGAGGGTGATGAGGTTGACGTGAAAATAGGAGATAAAACAACTTGTTACGAAGTCGTGACGATTTGCTGACATCTCATGTATCACTCAGTGTTATGTTTAACACGAGTAATGTTAAATAAAAGAGAATGACATGAAAAAGCTTTTTACACTCTCATTGCTGATGGTCAGTGCTACTGGTTATGCAGCGCAGTGTCGTGTGGACATCAATAATGAAGTCCGTATGGATGGGCAAAGCTTGGAAATTCGCCAAACGACAGGTGATAAAGCTGTCGTGGATGAGGATAACAACCTCTTCATCAAAGGTGAGCTAATTGAACTCAATGCCGACCAAAAAGCGGCAATTGAAGACTATCGCGAAAAAATGAACGCGTATATTCCACAAGCAAAGCAATTGGCGAGTGATGGTTTAGCGCTTGCGAATGATATTATTGATGATGTTGCGGAAAGCCTCGATGCACCTGGTGCGTTTGATAATGTAAAAGTCGCAGTAAAGGACTTTTTCGCTGATGTTGAATCACGTTACTACAAAGATGGTGATTTCATCCTGCCTGCGGAGAGTTTTGAGTCTATGACACAAGGGTGGACTGAAGACTTTGCAAAAGCACAAGAGATCTTCAATAAAGAGTTTTTAGCCAGTTCGTTGGATGCTTTATCGAAAAAAATGAAGGAAGAGGGAGGGATAAACCTCACTGCATTATCAGAGAGTATGGCTGAACTCAGCGCGAAAGTAGAAGAGCGTTTAGCCGAGCATTCAAAAGAGGTAGAACAACAAGCAGAAGACTTGTGCGATTCGCTGGATGACATGGCAGGGCA